>BGZO01000033.1 GCA_003864475.1 Candidatus Termititenax persephonae
ATTGGTGATGATGGCGTGTGTGGGCCGGGCGATTTTGGCCAGGGCGGCTATTTGTCCCTTGCCGCGCATCGCCATTTCGACGATGGCCAGCTCGGTCTGCTCCTCGATTTTCAGGAGCGTCAGAGGCACGCCGATTTCATTGTTCTGATTTTCGGCGGACTGGCTGAGCCGATATTTTTGGCGCAAAACGGCGGCGAGCATATCCTTGGTCGTGGTCTTGCCGGAACTTCCGGTGATGGCGAGGAGCGGGATATGGTATTTTTGCCGCCTGGCGGCGGCGTATTCCGCCAAATCGACATCCAAAATCTGGCTCGCTCCCTTACGCCGCGCCTCGTCAATGAAGTCATGCCCGTCAAAACGCCTGCCCCGGACGGGTATATAAATATCGCCTGGCCGCAAGGTGCGCGTGTCGATGGAGTAAGCCATGCCGATTATTATACAACACAATATTCTTGCCGTTCCCGAGTAGTTTGTTAATTTGTTTGCGGTACGAAAACGCGGCGCACCGGGTGTTAGGTTTTCCGATGTTTTGCCGCTGGCAAAACACCTCACCAGTCTGTCGCTCACGCGACAGCCAGCCTCTCCTTGGTAAGGAGAGGCGGCAGCGTATGCTGCGGTGAGGTGTCTCGCTTTAGCGAGACATTGACCAAATAGCGTAAATAAAAAAAATGAAACAATCGCGGATTTATGCCGAGACGCAAAAGATGTCCGCACCTGTCGGATTGCATTAAGATAATTCGATGCATTTTGGTTGCTTCCTTTATCGATACTGGGTTGATGCTTAATATGGTATGATAAAAAACAGCGGGGGGATTTCATGAAAATATGTAGATTTCTGGCGGTATGCTTGGTGCTTGTCAGTGTCCTTTTGGTCGCAGGCACGGAGACAGATAACTCCATAACGTTTCAAGGTTTTTTGATGGATACAAAGGATCAGCCATATAGAGGAGTAGTTACTCTGGGATTTAAGTTTTTTAATGATGAGACGGGGGATAGTGAGTCCAATAATATTTTTAACACATTGGGTATTAATTATGACAAGATAAAAAACAATAGTATAACCGTATATTATGGCAATTACACGACTAAAATAGCGTTTAGGGACGACCAACTAGATAAACTGGCCGAAAATGATGGGAGTGTATGGGTCGAAGTTTATGTTTTGTCAAAAGATAATGATAGTGGTGGGGAGCTTTTTAAAGATGTAAATAAATTATCCCCACGCATTCAATTGAGCGCGGTGCCGTATGCCCTGTCCATGAGCGGGGTCTATTATGATCCGTTAAATAATTCAGTGATACTGGGAGAAAATTATCGCCAATATATTAACAACGGTAGTATTAAGGCCAAGACTCAAGATGGCTTGATTGTGCAGGGCAAGGTCGGTATTGGCACAAATAATCCGCAATACACGCTTGATGTGAATGGTAATGCCGAGTTATCGGGAAATGTAGAGGTGGGAGGAAGGGAGATAAGGGCAATTAACAGTGCTATAATTAAGGACATAGTCTGGCAATAGCGCGGCTCTACATCTTCTCCGGCGCTTCAATCGCCAATAAATTAAAAACTATTTTCAAGACAGCCTGCGTGCCGCGGATGATTGACAGGCGCTGTGCCGTAGCCTGCCTGTCCTCGGAGATGACTTTACATTCATGATAAAAATTATGGAACAAGGCCGCCAGTTCCTGCGCGTAGGCGCAGAGCCGCTGGATGGCGTAATCGGCGGCGACGGACTCCAGCTCGTCAGGCAGACGGATTATTTTGAGGATTAATAGGCGCTCGGCGGGGTGTAATTTTGGCGCGGCGCTCGGCGGGCTATCCAGGCTCGCGTCGGCCTGGCGGAGTATCGAGCAGATGCGCGCGTGGGCGTACTGGACATAGTAGACGGGATTGTCGCTGCTCTGCTCCTTGGCCAGGGCCAAGTCAAAATCCAGCGCGGTGTCCGCCGAGCGCATCGCCAGAAAATACCGCGCGGCATCCGTCCCGATTTCAGCCAGGACTTCTTGCAAGGTAATCATCTCCCCGGTGCGCTTGGACATTTTGACCAATTCGCCGCCGCGGTACAGGTTGACCAATTGCCCGAGAATAACCCGTAGCGGCTGTGCGGACGAGCCGGTCAAGGCCTGGATAGCCGCACGGACACGCGCGATATAGCCGTGATGGTCGGCTCCCCAGATATTGATGAGCCGCGTGAAACCCCGGTCAAGTTTGTTTTTGTGGTAAGCGATGTCCGCCGTGAAATAAGTTTTCTCACCGTTGCTTTTGATCAGCACGCGGTCTTTGTCATCGCCGTAGTCCGTGGACTTGAACCAGAGCGAGCCGTCCTGCACATAGGTCTGCGGCTGCAGGATGGCCAGCGCCTGCTCCACGGCCCCGCTGGCGTGCAGGGTTTTTTCCGAAAACCAATTGTCAAACTCCGTGCGGATATTTTTGAGCGTGGTTTTTTGCCAATCCAGCATGGTCTGCACCGGGTCGCCGTCCAGCCGGGCCAATTCAGCGATATAAGCTCCGTGATAGCCGTCCGCGGGCGGGGGCTGGTTTTGCCTGGCCGCGTTGACGGAATCCACAAAGTTGGCGATTTGTTTGCCAGCGTCATTGATGTAAAACTCTTTAGTTACTTGGTGTCCGCAGTAGGCCAGCGTTCTGGCGAGAATATCGCCGATGACCGCCCAGCGCCCGTGTCCGATGTGCAGCGGGCCGGTCGGGTTGGCGGAGACGTATTCTAGTAAAATTTTCTCCGGCACAAGATTGTCCGGCTTGGCGTAGTCAGGGTTGATTTTGGCCAATTCAGCGAAAAGCGTTTGGTCCGAGATGCGCACGTTGATGAAGCCGTTGATTTCCGTAAAAGTATAGTCCGTCGTCTTCTCCCGCAATTTCTCCAGCAATTCCTGCGCGATAACTTGGGGGGCTTTCTGGCGCGTCTTGGCCAGACGCAGGGCGATGTTCGTGGCGTAGTCTCCGTAGTCGAGATTTTTTGGCTCGGCCAGCGCGACAGGCGTATTCTCCCCGGCGGCTTCCTGCAAGAGTTTTTGTATCTGGGCGCGGATGGACATGGCGGAAATTATAAACCCCTCCGCCGTCTTTGGCGACAGCGAAGCAGGTATAAATCAGCGATAATGTGGTATAATATGCCAAGGGGTGCAAAGATGGTTAATGATTTTGGCTTAGGTAATATTTCCGCAAGAGGAAGAGAAATTTATAACAAACTAAAAGAGCAGCTCGAAATAAAACATAAAGGCGAATATGTTGCTATAGATGTGGATAGCGAGGAGTATTTTATAGATTCCGATAATCTTAAAGCCGTAACAATGGCTAAAGAAAAATTCCCGAATAAAATATTTTATCTTGCTAAAATTGGGTCAGATAGCGTATTTGAAATGCACTCTTTTTCCCCTTTCAAATTAGCTGTTTAACATGAGCAACATACCTATAAACCAGTCACCAACTATACCCATAACGATTTTTGGGTATAATCCCGTTGTAAACGTTAATATTCAAAACGCGATAGTAGATACAGGGTTTACTGGCTTTTTATCTGTTCCTCTTATTTACGCTTTACAGGCAGGCCTTATATTACAGACAGTTTCACAATCTAAAATAGCGGACGGCTCAATAGTGCCGAATTTAATATGTCTTGGAACTGTAATTTTTAAAGATAAGAATTTTCCCGGACTGATCGCTATATCATCTGGACAAGAAACCCTTATTGGAATGGAATTTCTTAATAGATTATCCTCGTTTTTGATAGATTTTAAAACCAAAGTTTTTACTTTATTGCTTTAATTATTTTATTGATTATTGCTTAATGTGTTATACAATTTAATAATATCCTTTGTTGCTTGCGGATTGCCGCCTAAATAGCGCGTGATGCTGGATAAAGATTTGCCGGCGGCAAAATAAGCCACTTGGCCAGATGAATCTTTGAAGTATTAATAATTTTTTTCTATAGTGACCATATATTTATTATAACACGGGTTTAGTCTGTATCAACTTGCCCGCTTGCTTCAAGCATAAGGGGGCTTTTCTTTTTAAAGATAATGGTGTAACATACTCCCCCATTTTGTAAAAAATGGATGTTTGGCTTAACGGGAGAAGCATGGCAGGCGATGTAATAGAGGTTTCTGGCACAATTACAGAATCAATGCCCAACGCCATGTTTCGTGTCAAGCTGGAGACGGGTCAAGAGGTTTTGGCGCATGTTTCCGGGAAAATACGGAAAAATTTTATCCGCATTTTATTGGGCGACAAGGTGCGGCTGGAATTGTCCCCTTATGACCTGACCAGAGGCCGGATTACGTTTAGAGAGAAGTAGAGGCAAATTAATGAAAATAAGAGCGTCGGTCAAGAAAATATGCAAAGACTGCAAATTTATCAAACGCAAGGGCGTTTTGCGGGTTATTTGCAAGACCGTGAAGCACAAACAAAGACAGGGATAGGAGCTGTAGATGGCGCGTTTAGCTGGCGTGGATTTGCCGAATAATAAGAGGATTGACGTGGCGTTGCGCTATATTTACGGCATCGGCGAGGCTTTGAGCGGCAAGATATTAAAGGCCGCGGAGGTTCGCCCGGAGATTAGGGTCAAGGATTTGGCGGAAGCCGATGTGGTCAAGTTGCGCGACGTTCTGCGTGATTACGTGGTCGAGGGCGACCTGCGCCGCAAAGTAACGCTGGATGTGAAGCGGCTGATTGAGATTGGGTCATACCGCGGACAGCGGCACCGTAAGGGTTTGCCCTGTCATGGCCAGCGGTCGCGCACCAACGCGCGTACCAACCGCAAGGGACCGAAACGCACTGTGGCCAATAAAAAAGTGGCGACAAAATAATTTAGGGAGCAACGATGGGCGAGAAAGAAAAAACGCAGGCAGCCAAGCCGGCGAAAAAAGAAAAAGCCAAAAAGAAAATTAAAAAAGATATAGCTAAGGGCGTGGCGCGCATCAAGTCTACATTTAATAACACGATAGTCTCGATTACTGATTTGAGAGGCAATGTCATATCTTGGGGTTCGGCAGGTTGCGCGGAGTTCAAGGGTTCTAAAAAAGGCACTCCCTTTGCCGCCCAGCAGGCCTCGGAGATTGCCGCGCGTAAGGCCATCGAGCAAGGCGTGGCGGAGGTTGATGTGGAGGTCAACGGCCCCGGCTCGGGACGCGAGACGGCGATTCGTGCCTTGCAGTCGTCAGGTCTGCGCGTTTTGTCCATCAAGGATGTAACTCCCCTGCCGCATAACGGTTGCCGTCCGCCCAAAAAGAGAAGAGTGTAAAGGATTAAACAATGGGAAAACATAAATTAGCAGACTGTAAACAATGCCGCCGCGAGGGTGAGCGTCTTTTATTGAAAGGCGACCGCTGTAATTCACAAAAATGCGCGTTGCTCCGCCGCAAGACCGCTCCCGGTATGCACGGCGCGGCGATTAAGAAGCAGTCCGAGTACGCGGTGCGTTTGCGCGAGAAACAAAAATTGCGCCGTATTTTCGGCGTTTCGGAAAAACAAATGTGGCGTTGTTTTGAGAAGGCTCATCGTACGCCGGGTGTAACTGGCACTTTGATGCTCCAATTTTTGGAGTGCCGTCTCGATAATATTGCTTACCGCCTGGGCTTGGCCTTTTCACGCAAACATGCCCGCCAGTTGGTCAAGCACGGGCATTTTCAGGTCAATGGCCGGAAAGTGGATTTGCCGTCTTATGCGGTCGCCCCCAATGACAAAGTTTCAATCAAGCAAGGTTCCTTAAAGTCTTTCGAGCCGGCCCTGACCAGGGCCAGGGAGGCACAGTACCCGGCTTGGCTGAAATTTGACCCGACGGAAAATACGGGGATATTGGTCTCCATTCCGAACCGGGAAGAGATTGACTATCCGATTGACGAGCAATTGATTGTGGAGTATTACGCGAAATAATTAAGGCAGGAGAAAGAGGAATGGCAAATCCTTGGGTTAAGTATACGGAAATGTCGCCGACTTACGGTGTGTTTACGGCAGAGCCGCTGGAGCGGGGCTATGGCACGACGCTGGGGACGATTTTACAGCGTATTTTGTTGGCCTCACTGGGCGGCGCGGCGGTAACTTCCGTTAAGATTGACGCGCTAGAGGGCGTTGAGGAAGCGGAAGTATTGGCCAATATTAAGAATCTGGCGCTCAAATCCTTTGCGGATGCTCCGGTCGAGCTGAAGCTGTCCGCGAAAGACGGCGTGGTTACGGCCAGAGACATTGAGCATGGCAGTGAGGTGGAGATTGTCAATCCTGACCTGCATATCGCCACGCTCGGCAAGGGTGCGCGGCTGAATCTCACGCTGACGGTGGAGCGGGGAGTCGGCTATCATCTGGCGGACGAGAGCAAGAGCAAGGACGGGTTAAAAGTTGTCAACGCTTCCTTTACGCCAATTGTCAAGGTCAACCGCAAGATTGAGCCGGCGCGCGTGGGCAAAAGCTTGGATTATGACAGGTTGATTTTGGAAGTGTGGACAAATGGCGTGCTTTCGCCGGAAGAGGCGATTAGGCAGAGCGCCCAGCTGGTCAAAGACCAAATGGATAGCTTTATCAACCCGGCGGACTCGAAGAATCCCAGCGTCAAGCATGAAAGCAAGGACAAAAATTACGGCGTGTTTACCGCCGACCCTCTGGACAAGGGCTATGGCACGACTTTGGGCAATGCCCTGCGGCGTATTTTGCTGTCGTCGATTGGCGGCGCGGCGATAACGACCGTGAAGATTGAGGGTGTTGACCATGAGTTTTCAACTATTGACGGGATTAAAGAAGACGTGCTGGACATCATCGCCAATATTAAGACTCTGGCGGTCAAGTCGCATTCCGACTCGATAGTGGAGATGACCCTGAGCGCCAAGGACGAGTGCGAGGTAACGGCGGGAGATATTCAGCATGATGACGAGGTGGAGATTATCAATCCGAAGCATCATTTGGCGACGTTGAACAAGGGCGCGAAGTTGAATATCAAGTTTACCGTGGAGAAGGGCGTGGGCTATCAGGTGGCGGACGTGGCGGAGAGTAAAAATCATCCGATAGGCACGTTGCCGATAGACGCTTCTTTCTCGCCAGTCGTGAAGGTAAATCATCAAGCTGACTCGGGCAGGAAAAACCATGACGTGCTGGCGTTGGATGTTTGGACGAACGGCACTCTTTCGCCGGAAGAGGCTGTGCGGCAGAGTTCACAGATTTTGCAGAATCAGATTGATATTTTCCAGCGGCTCAACCAAAGGCCAACGGACGGCAGTGAGGCAGGCGGCACGGCGGGTGGTGCGCTGGGCGGCTTGGCCTTGTCCATCGACGATTTGGAGCTTTCGGCGCGTTCGTCAAATTGCCTGAAAAAAGCCGCGATTAACTCTGTGGCGGAGCTGGTCAATAAGCCCTTGGAAGATTTGCTGAAAATTAAAAATTTTGGTAAAAAATCTGCGGAAGAAATCAACACCAAACTGGCGCAGTATGGACTGAAATTAAAAGGCGACATCAGCGATTTGAGCAATTTATTTGAGGAAGAGGAATAAGCTGAATTTTATGCCCCGGTCTTTAATCAGCCGCGGGGGACGGTTGTTGACAAAAATAAAAAGAGGAAAAGATGAGACACAAATATGGATACAATAAATTACACAAGCCGACCGACCAGCGAATGGCAATGCTCAAAAGCTTGGCGGTGTCGCTTTTCCAGCGCAATCGTCTTGAAACGACTGAAGCGCGAGCTAAAGAGTTGCGCAAACTGGTGGACGGAATCATCACTTTGGTCAAGAAAGGCGACCTGAGTTCGCGCCGCCGCGTCATCAGCCTGCTCTTGTCTGATAAAGACTTGGTTAAGCAGTTGTACGCCGGGCGGGAACGTTTTAACAAACGTTCTAGCGGCTATACGCGCATCATCCAAGCGGGCAGCCGCCGCGGTGATGCGGCCAAGATGGTCTTGGTTGAATTGGTGGATGCCGCATAATTTATTTTTGGTTTTGACCTATCTGGGAGCGGCTTATGTCGGCTCGCAGGTGCAGAAAAACGGTATAACTATACAAGAACTTTTAGATAAAGCCTTGGGTCGTTTGTTCGGCGGCGAAAAAATCAAAACGGTTTTCGCGGGACGGACGGACAGCGGGGTACATGCCTGGGGTCAGGGCGTAACGGCGCGGGTAGCCAAGCTGATTCCGCCAGCCAAAGTTTTGGCGGCCTTGAACAGCTTATTGCCGCGGGATATTCGGGTGCGCTCAGCGCGTTATGCCGGGACGGGTTTCCAACCCAGATACGACGCGCGGAGCCGGGAGTATCTCTACAATATCTACTACGGCGCGGAGCCGTTGCTGTATTTACTGGACAGGGTGTGGCATATTGACGCGCGGCAGAGACTAGATTGGCGGCTGATGCGGCGGGCCGCCCGGTTGTTCAAAGGTACTCACGATTTCTCGGCGTTTTGCGCGGCGGGCAGTGCGGCGCGGGATAAAACGCGGCGGGTCAAGGTCTCGGAGATTACGGCACGGCGGGTTTATCGCTGGCCGGGAGCCAGGCAAAAAGCCGACGGGATGCTGTTGACTTATCGGATTAAGGCGGACGGTTTTTTGTACCACATGGTGCGAAATATCGTTGCGGCTTTGGCGGCAGTGGGCTTAGGTAAAATGACTGTGGCGGAATTGCGGGATGTCCTGCGGGGCAGGAGCCGCAGCGCCTTAAAAGCGCCGACCGCCCCGGCGGCAGGCTTGGTTTTGTATGATGTGCTATATTGGGCAAGGGAGAGCAAGGAAAAATGTTGAATTTTAAAAAATCATTTAATTTAAAAAAAGAAACGGTTGACCGTCAATGGTATTTGATTGACGCGGAAGGCCGGACGCTGGGACGGCTGGCGGCGGCGGTAGCAAAAATCCTGCGCGGCAAGAACAAGCCGACTTTCACGCCCAACGTGGATGGCGGCGATTTCGTGGTCATCGTCAATGCGGACAAGGTGCGGGTAACCGGGAACAAGGCGCAGGACAAAGAGTATCACCGTTACTCTGGTTTTCCGGGCGGCTTGAAGAGCGTTACGCTGGCCAGACAACTGCAAAAGGATTCGCGCAAAGTGATTTTGGCGGCGGTCGGCGGCATGTTGCCCAAGAGCCGCTTGGCCAATAAACAATTGACCAAGTGCAAGGTGTTTCGGGGCGCGGAGCATGACCATCTGGCTCAGCGGCCAGTTAAGTTAGAAATCTAGCAAGGAGCAAAAATGTCTGAAACAAAAACAGTCAAAAAAATAGTCAAGAAAACCGTTAAGGAAGCAGAGGCTAAAAAGATTAACAGCGCCTATGTCAAGGGCATACAACATTCCGCCTACGGCAAGCGCAAGAACGCGACGGCGCGGGTGGTGTTGCGTCCGGGTGGCGGGAAATTTTTAATCAATGATCGGCACGATTTGGCGGCCTATTTTGGCAATCGTCAGACAGTTTTCGCGCAAGTGGCAAAGCCCTTTAAGGTTGCCGAGCTGGAAAATCAATACGATGTTTTTGCCAATCTGCATGGCGGCGGCAAATTTGGGCAGGCGGGGGCTTTGGCACATGCTATAGCCAAAACTATTGTGGTCATCAACCCAGAGTTGAAAAAAAGATTAAAAGACGAGGGCTTGCTGACCCGCGACTCGCGCGTCAAAGAGACCAAAAAGTATGGGCGCAAAAAAGCACGCAAAGGCTACACTTACCGCAAGCGTTAAAGAACTTTCCGCAATACTTCCGTTACGGCCTCGGCTTGGTTCAGGGTATAGAGGTGTATGCCGGGCGCGTTATGCGCCAGCAGGTCTTTGATTTGCGCGGCGGCGTAAGTGATGCCGCAGCGGCGCACCTCCGCGGCGGACGCTTTTTCCAGGTGCGCCAGCAGGTCTGCGGGGATTTTGGCTTGGCTCAATTCCGCGGTTTTCTGGACTTGTTTTAGGCTGGTGATGGTCCAGATGCCCGGAATGATGGGGACGGTTATTCCAGCTTGGCGCGCCGCCGCCACGTAAGCATAATAATATTGATTGTCAAAAAACAGCTGCGTGAAGACGGCTTCCGCCCCGGCGCGGACTTTTTCTCGGAGATGCCGGAGGTCGTCCGCCAAGCTGGCGGCTTCAGGATGTTTTTCGGGAAACCCGGCGGCGGCTACAGACATTTTGGTTTGTTGCTTGGCGAACCTGACCAAATCCGCCGCGTGCTGGAAGGCGGCGCTTTCGGGCTGGTAGTCAGGATTGTTTTTGGGAAAATCGCCGCGCAAGGCGAGGATGTTTTGCACGCCCCAGGCGGAAATTTTCTGTAAAAAATTGAGAATAGAATTTTCACTGGAGCCGATGCAGGTCAGATGCGCCATCAATTCCAGACCCAATTCTTGGACGATGGCCCCCAAAAGTTTGAGACTGCGCCCCTGCGTCGTGCCGCCCGCGCCGTAAGTTACGGAAATCAAGCCGGGCTGGAATTCCTTGAGCTGACGCAGTTCGGCGAGGAGCGGGGCAAAACCCTCGTCAGTTTTTGGCGGGAATACCTCAAAAGAAATGCTGGTCTTCGCGGGGCGGTATATTTCGGCTAAGCGCATGGCGTGTCCCTCTTATCCGGCGATGACGATGCCCAGGGGGCAATGGTCTGAACCGAAAACGTCGTTCAGGATAAAGGCCTCCTGCAATTTTTTGGCCAAGCCGGTCGTTACAAAAAAATAATCAATCCGCCAGCCGATGTTCCGCTCGCGTGAATGGGTTTTGTAATCCCACCAGGTGTACTGCCCCGGCTCCGAATGAAAGTGCCGGAACGTGTCGACAAAACCAGCGGCCAGTAATTTATCCAGCCAAGCGCGTTCACTGGGCAGGAAGCCCGAGGTGTCCGCGTTTTCTCGAGGATGCGCGAGGTCGATTTCTTGATGCGCGGTGTTCACGTCGCCGCAGATGATTATTTCTTGCCCCGCGGCCTGCAGTTTTTGGCAGTACTCCAGCGTCGCCGCATAAAAATCCATTTTGTAAGCCAGACGTTCCTGGTTTTTCTTGCCGTTGGGGAAATAAATGTTTAGCAACGTAAAGTCTCGGTACTCGGCGAGGACAACGCGCCCCTCGCTGTCAAAACGCGGCAGGCCAAAACCGTGCCGTACCTTTAAGGGAACGGGCTTGCTGTAGATGACCGTGCCGCTGTAGCCTTTTTTCTCGGCGGACGACCAGCAGGCTGTGTAGCCGGGAATATGGAGCAATTCATCCTGTAGCTGGTCCGGCGTGGCCTTGGTTTCCTGCAGGCAGAGAATGTCTGGCTGAGCTTTGTTCAGCCAGGCCAAGAAACCTTTTTTCTGCACGGCGCGGATGCCGTTGACGTTCCAGGAAATGAGGCGCATCACTTTTCCCTCAGCCGGACAAATACCTCGTCGGCGTTGTCCCATAAAATTTCCGCATCCAGTTCCTGCGAATTGGCGGTTACCACCGTAACGCGGTACGGAGAAGTATACTCACCGTCCAGCGCGTGCAGGACGATATTATTTGCCCCGCTGTAGATTTTTAGGTACGCGTCCAATGCTGGAGCAGAACCGTCCCGCAGTCTCTCGATAATCAGCACGCCATGGTACACCGCGAAATTATAGGCGGCAATATTGCTGAGGTCATCGACGGTAACGGAAGAGGTTTGCTTGGCCCGCTGCCACAACTGTTCTAAGAAAGCCAGGGTATAGCTGGATTTTTTGGTCAAGACTAAGAAACGGCGACCGCCCAATTCGTTGCGGAATTCGCTCCAAGGCATGGTCTCGTCCTGCCCAAAAGCAAGAATGTTTTCCCGGCAGCCGGAGAGGACAAGACAACAGAGCAAGGCAAAGCAAATTTGACGCATCGCCAGATTTTACCCTATTCTTGCCTAGAATTCTAATTCTTGGCATAATAACTGAAAGGAGGCGGGCATGTCGGGTCATAACAAATGGAGCAAAATCAAATACACTAAGGGCAAGGCGGATGCGGTTAAGGGCAAAGCCTTTTCCAAAGCGGCGATGGATATCATCACGGCGGTCAAGGATGGCGGCAGCGCCGACCCCGCGCTGAATTCTCGTCTGCGTATGGCCATCGAGCAGGCCAAAAAAGTCAACATGCCCAACGACAATATCAAACGCGCCATCGAGCGCGGCGCGGGCAAAGAGGGCGGCATCGAGAATGTAACCTATGAGGGTTATGCCCCGGGCGGTGTGGCAATGCTTATCGAATGTCAGACCGACAATCGCAACCGTACGGCTTCACTGGTGCGCTCCACACTGGAAAAAAACGGCGGCAATCTTGGCACGCCAGGCTCGGTCAGCTTCATGTTTCACAAAAAAGGCCTCTTGGAATTTGCCGCCAGCAGGGTTACCGAGGACAGGTTGATGGAGACACTGTTGGATGCCGGCGCGGAGGACATTAAGGATTATGGCGACGGCGTTATCGAGGTAACTTGTGAGCCGACGGATTTTGACAAATGCGTCAAGGCCGCCGAGGCGGCAAGTCTGGCGATTGACCATGCGGAAATCACGCTGATTGCCGACAATACCATCGCGGTGGGCGAAGAAAATACCGCCAGCAAGATTCTCAATCTCGTGGAAAAAATCGAGGAACTGGACGACGTGCAGAAGGTCAATCACAACGCGGATATTCCCGACGAGATTCTGAGTAAATTGGCTGAAGCGCAGTAGTTACCCCTCTGATGAAAATAAAAGCAGATTTACACACGCACAGCGTCGGCAGCGGTCATGCCTATTCCACGCTGGATGAGATGGCTTTGGCCGCTAGGCGGCGCGGCCTGAAAATTCTCGCCGTAACTGACCATGCGCCGGCGATGCCCGGCGGTGCGCACGAATATTTTTTCTATAATCTCCGCGCCTTGCCGGAATATCTGCACGGCGTGCGGGTGTTGCGCGGGGCGGAAGTGAATATTGTCTCGCCCGGCGGTGCGCTGGATTTGGCACCGGAAATGCTGGCCGCGCTGGATGTAGTGGTCGCCTCCGCCCACGCCGTAACCACGCCGGAAAATCTAACCAAAAAACAAAATACGGAAATGTATCTCAAAGTTATAGCCAATCAACATGTGGATATTCTCGGCCATATCGAGAATCCGATTTTTGCGCTAGATTACGAAACTGTCATCGCCGCCGCACAGGAACACGGTAAATTGGTGGAGATTAACAACGCTTCTTTCGGCCTCGCGCGGCACGGCTCGTACAACAATTGTCTGGAGATAATGCGTATCCTGAAAGAGCGCCAGATGCCGGTCGTCATCAATTCTGACGCGCATGTCGCCACGCGGGTCGGCGAAGTGTCCCGGGCTATGGAGATCGCGCTGGCGCAGGGGATAAAAAAAGAAAACATTTTAAATCTCAGCGCCGCGAAAGTGGCGGAATGGCTGAAGATAAAGTTATAATTGTCCATGGCTCAATCTGGGAAGTCCCCGCCAGCGAAGAACGCCGTGGTTGCGCGGACGATGAGCCGTATCCGTTCCCAGAATACTAAGCCGGAACTCTTGCTTGGCCAATATTTGCGGGACCACGGCCTGAGAGATTTTCAAAAGAATGTCAAAAATCTGCCCGGCACGCCGGATATTTGTTTTCTGGATAAAAAATTGGCTGTGTTTGTGCATGGCTGTTTTTGGCACGGCTGTCCGCATTGTCGGCTCAAACAGCCGGAGACTCACGCGGATTTTTGGCGGAAGAAGATTGCCCGCACCCGGGAACGCGACAGGCAGGCGGTCAGCGAACTGCGGCGGCTGGGCTGGAGAACGCTGGAGATTTGGGAATGTGAGTTAAAAAAAGATATTCTCGCCGCGGCCTTGGAGATAAATAATTTGTATTACGGAATCACGGCTTAGCTGGCTGGCGCAGGGTATCAAGCCGGAAAATATTTTAAATTTGAACGCTCAAAAAACGGCGGAATGGCTGAAAATAAAATTAAAATAATTCTAGAAAGCAGTTACATACATTTGCGTCTGTGAATCGTCTTCATAATACAACGCGACAGCTTCTTTCAAATTGGCCAGTGCTTCGTCAATGTTTTTGCCCTGCGACGCAACATTGTTTTCCAAACAACTGGCCACATACCAGTCGTCTTCTCGCTGAATAATAACCTTGCATTTATACGTCATGTTACAATTATAGCATAAGCGCTAAGTTGGCTTTACCAAAAACTAAGGTCTATGCCCAATTTAACCGTTGGAGAAAAGCTAGAATTTTGACCTAAAAGGTTAATATCTTGTAAGACATCCGCAGAAATTGTTATGTTATTTTTTAATGTCGCGCTAATGCCAGCACTGGTAGTAAAACCTTTACCAGTCTTTTCATTAAACATTCCATATAGATTTCGTTCGTTATACTCTACTCCCAGCGTGCCGTTAATCGATGTTCCCAGGGGATTAAGATAACCCAAACCCAACACTCCTGACGCTGAAAATCGCGATTGATTTGCGTCCTGCATATATGCGGTGTCCGCTCCAACATTCCAGACAAATCCTTGCTGATTGCTGCTGCCAATCGACAGGCCGCCAGCCACCTGATAACCTGTATTGTCGAATTTAAATTCAAAAATACTTTCGTTAGTATAATTGCGGTTATAATTAAATAGACCTCTAGCACTGGCGTGCGCTCCAAAAATCAACCCTCCGAACGTATTTGTATAACGCAGACCGCCGCCAAAACTAAGTCCTATATCGCCCATGCCGCCGTTTAGCCCCGCTTTATCTTCATCATTTGATGGCACTATTCCTACCGCTATACCGAGTCTACTGTCGACTGTGGCAGTTAAACGACCAGCAGTATCACTATTAAATATGTCTTTTTCAGCAAACAGCCTTAGCTTCTCCGCAAGAGTAATGATATTATGATTGTATGTATTTTCATCGGAATTTCCCGTGGTCGGATTTGTATTTGAGGCGATAAACCTGTTTTCAACACCAAATGTTATTCCAGCCAGTTCTCCTTGAAAAAATGTATGCAGTTTAGCGCCAGCGCTCCAGCTTTCGTTGGCCATACTGCTTTCGCCATTCGTTTGTGCTCCGCCCTCTAAATTGATCCAGCCGTGTTTAGTATCCCAGGTGTAGCCCAGCGTAACCGCGAAATCCGTAAGATCCTGGGTAAGCTGGCCGCTAGTGGCAATATAGAGTCCGCGCGCACATTCTTTTTGTTCAGGATTAAGTCCTTGCATTATATCGCTGTATTTGTCGACTTCCGCGCCGAACACCGCGATATCTGTGAGCGCATATTCTGTCATGTTGCCTTGGTCATTACAGATGCTCACAAATCCATCGCTGTGGTCGCCTGTTTGATTGTTTTTCTGCACTGATTTTATGGCTTCCAAGACGTTAGGCGCTGCAACGCTGACAGAATTACCATAGTTATTGAATATATATTGTCCCTCACCGACTTTATACATAAGTGTATAGTGCATGGCGTTAGCGTCGCCAGTTACTGTATTAACCACCGCCGCCTCGATTCCGCAGTCATTCAGAGCCTGCATGACAGCCCCATGTATCGTTCCGCAAATAGTATTGGAGACTTCGCCTTCGGTGCTAGACCATAATCTAAATATTTCCTGCGGAGATGATGCTATTTCGCCCGTAGCTATATTCCTACTCTCGTATATACTTACCTCATAGTTATTTGCAGCTGCCCTCAACTCGGCAGAAACAGCAGAAACAAGGTTGTCTAGCGTTTCAGGATTGTCTTTATATTTATTAATTGCGCCTGTAAAAATATTATAGCTGTTATCAGGGTCATTTTTCATTTCAAGTACAATGCTCCGGCCAATGCTTTCTTCGTCTGGTTTATACTCACTCAGAGCAGATTCTTCTACTTGTCCAATTGATTGACCGCCAAATGCAGCTTCTACCTTAAAAGTAACACTTTTTCCTTGGAGTTGCTCTGCTGGCGTTCTAGATTGTTGAGGATTCCGGAGATTTTCTATTCTAGGCGGATTGACGAACTCTCCAGCTTCTTCAACTACTTGGTTTTGCTCGTTGTCCGCTGATTCTTCGGCAATGGGCGGCGGAGGATTTTCCGACAACTCCTGACCGCCAGCTATATCTATTTGGTCTGGTGGCACAATGGCAGCATCATCTTCTGACATACTAGTCGATTTCGGGATTTCCGTATTATCTGCGTTAGTTCCGTCAGTTTTTAATTCGCTCGCCGCACCGCTCTCTTCTTGAGATATTATAGATATTATGTCTTCCGTTAATTCTTCCACTGGTTCTGACAGGGAGATGTTTTCTATGTTACTGTTTTCGGTTTCACTGGCAGTAAGGTTATCTCCTATAATTTTTGCTGGATTTACTTGTTTAATCTTGGGCATTTCGGAATAAGGACGGATACCGGTATATGTGCTTCTGGTAATCGCCGCCACAGTGGGTGCTGTATGTGTTGATTCTCCGAAAGCTCCTGCGGAGCGTCTAAAAAATTGCGCGGAGCTGTCGGTGGTTATGCTCCATTTTCCTTGGGCTTTATTTGCCCCGATGGTTATTTCTGTGCCGTCCGCTATAGTAAACTTAAAAGCATTTATGTCGCTTCCCGCGTCATCCTCTTTAGTAAAAATATGCGTGATTTCTGCTCCGCCATTTGATTTTAGGGTCAGGCTTGTTTGTCCCGTCTGTATAATGCCTCCGCTCCCCACGTTGCTAAGCGTCGCGTTATAACTCTCTCCGTTGATGGTTATAGTTCCAAGATTTCTTTCATTTTCTACGTTGGTTCTTGCCGCCGCAAAAGACCGGGTTGTGGTTGATACTTGAGTCGGCGTTGTGGTTTGCGTAGTCATAACTTCAAGCAACCGCGGCGGCGGCGTTCAACGTTTGATATTCATTAGGAGAAAATAGAGAGAGGAAAAAACCTATGAGCGATGCGGTGTTTTCCGCGTGCCTACACGAAAAATCGGGGGGGGGGGGGGGG
>BGZO01000034.1 GCA_003864475.1 Candidatus Termititenax persephonae
CAAAGAAGGTACGCAGGTAACTATCAACGGCGTGCCAGTGCCGGTTACCAATGGCGCGTTCTTGGCCAGGCTCAGCCTCAGTGAGGGACGCAATATTATCAGTGTGGAAGGTGTACGGCAAACTCAGCTGGTGCGCGTGATGTATGTCCGTCCGTTTATAGATAAGCAGGGCGCGGCGGCGGACAATCTGAAATACAATCTCAGCAGGCAGTATGTGAATTACGCGCGCTTTGACGGCGATCAGCCGATTACTCGCGGCGAGATACAGCTCATCTTAAACGGCTTCAAAGGCACGACTGGCGGCAATACGACCAGTTCGGAAAATATTACTTACCGCAACGCCGCGCGTCTGCTGAATAGCTGGGACGGTAAGCCGGCCGACGCGGTGGAAATAACCGAAGGCGTGCTGGATTCGGGACTGCCGTTGACTAGAGACCAGTTTATCAATCTGCTGGCCAATACGGCCACTTACAAAAATATTCTGGCGCGGAACAATGATTTTGAAGACTACGCGGAAACCGCCGCCGCGCCCGCCGATGTTGAGAATAGGGCGGACATCATCAGCCGTGCGGAGGATTTGAATGCCCGAGCCGATGCCCGCCGACGGGTGTCCGAAAATGATTATCAAAACTTCTTGCTCCGCTACGACAATAAGCGTCTGGCCGCCACCACTATCTCGCGCAGTGGAGACTCCATCGCGGCAGATGGCATGACTAAGCTGATTGTCGTTACACCGCCCGATAATTTCCGCACCAATCAAGCTCTTTTATCCTTGAGCGGTTACAGCGGCGGCTTGACCGAAGTGCAGATTAACGGCAGTAGCGTGCCGGCCGCGCCGGACAGTTCCTTTACGGCAGAGATTGCCTTGGCGGTGGGACGCAATGTTGTGGCCGTGGGCAATGGCACGGAAACTATCCGCTTGACTGGCCTACGCTTGCTAACTTACCCGGACATTCAAGGCATTCCTGAGCAGAGTTTGATTGAACAGCTCGCGACACTGGGCTATTTCAATCGAGATGAGAATTTTTTCCCGGAGAGAGATTTAACGCGTGAGGAAGTTGCGGCCCTGCTGGTCAAGATGCTGGGGGTCAATCCGCCGCCGGCTTATCAGGCGGTCTTTACGGATGTCGCGCCCAATCGCTGGTCAGCCCCATCGATTAAGTATCTGGTCGACCACAATGTGATTAAGGACAGAAATGCTTTCCGTCCGGCGACGGCAATTACCCGGCAGGATGCTTACAATTGGTTTAAGCAATTGAGCCGCGGCAATGTCCGTTTTGATAATCCAGGGGCAGGTTTGACCCGCGCCCAATTTGTACGCTGGCTGTTCGTGGATGACAGGGTACGCGCTGAGATTGCCAGGCTGAACCGTTAGCCGGAGGAGATTCATGCAACTGGAATTAAATATTAACAAAAAAGTTTTGCCCGACACGCCGCTGAGCCGTCCCGGTACGGTCAAGGCCGCGGCGGAAGGGCAGTTTGCGCTGATACTTGACCGGGCGGTCGGCGGGACACAGGAACAGAGCGTAGCCGCGGACAATCCGTCCGAGGCAGAGTGGGCGCCGCCGCTTAAAGTCCTGCCACTGGTTAAGGCCAAAATACTGCCGGAATTAGGTTCTTTGTTTGACAGCGCGGCGGGGCTGACCTTGACGGAACAGAAAACATCCCAAGTAAAACCTCAGACGCAGGCGGAGGATTCCGCGCCGGAGAGCGCCGCCGCAGAAGACGAAGAAACCGAACAGCCCTCAGCCGCTCCGGTCGGTCTGATTCAGACGCAGCTGGAAGTTATCACGAAAAATCCGCGCGGCGATTTGGCAGTAGCTGAGATTGAGGCGGCGGACAAGCCCCTGCCGCCCAAGCTGGTGGCCGCGCCCGCACCTTTTACGGAGATTTATGCGGACATGCTGCGGGCGGTGCAGGCGAAAAAGGACGGGCAGATTTTGAAATTTAAATTTGCGTTGGAGCCGGAAAATCTTGGCAAGCTGGATGTTTATATTTTTGCCGACCAAAAAAAATTGCATATCTCTTTTGCCGCCGCGGAAGATGCCCGCCAGTTGCTTGCCGCCGACGCGCCAGAGTTGAGGGATGTTTTGGCAAAATTTGGGTTTAATCTGACGGATTTGGATTTCTCCGGCTACTCCGGGCGGCGGCATCAGGAGCTGGAGACGCAGTTTGCGGCGCAGGGAGCCGGGCAAAATGATTTTGGCATGTTGAAGCGAGTCTCCGCAAATGATATAATAAAGGAAGTAAAGTCTTTGCTCGGCGATGTCTTAGTAAATTATCTGGCCTAAAGGGGGTTTTTTAAGATGAGTACAATCAGCGGGGTTTCGGGAACTAGCACTCAGACAAGCACTGGCATCAGTTCCATTAAGGATTTGGAGAATAATCCGGAATTTTTCCCAATCTGGGCGGAAGAGATTCGCCGTCGCAATGTCAATCTGCTCATCTCTGCCTCTGACTCTCTGAGCAGCTCCGGCACAAGCAGTGAGGACAGCTTATTCGGCGGGCTGTCTTCGTCGATATATTCTTCCACTAGCACGGGTAGTAATACGGATTTTTTCTCCGCGCTAGGGCTGACCTCCTCGACGGACAGTGCGCTGAGCAGTCTATTTTCGACGCAGAGCATTACCGCTGATTTTTCTTTTCTCACGCCGTCGGCCTCGCTGGCCTCTTATCAAGTGGAGGAGACGTTGCGCGGCTTGCAAGCGTACACTAATCTTACGGAAAATCTCAAATGGTCTGGGCAGTATGTGGAGTATATCGACCCGGTGGACGGTTTGCTCAAGACGGGGCGTGTTACTAAGATAGACATCGAGAATGTTTCTACACCGACATTTAAAATCGACGACAAGACCACGATTGCGCTGGACGCTATTCAGTCAATAGTGGACGCGCCTGTTGTGGCGTAGGGTTTTAAGCATAGTAATAGTATAAGGAGGGGCTTATGGATACAGTAGGATTATTGGACATTATCAGGCGCTCCAAAAACGCCATGAACGCGTTTGACCAGAGTTTGCGCATCCACACCAATAACGGGGCAAATATGGCGACGACAGGTTACAAGGCCTTGAAGCAGTCGTTCAAGACTGTGTTCAATGATGTAGTCAATGAGGGTTTTCAAGGCACGGGTTTTACAGGGCAGGTCAACCCGGTGCAATTTGGTTCGGGCGTGTCGCTGGGTGATGTTTCTTTGGATTTTTCCCAGGGCGCCTTGGGCGAGGGTGGAGCTCTGGACTGCGCGATTTCGGGACGTGGGCTTTTTATGGTTTCCCCTGACGGCGGCTCGACAGTTTACTACACGCGCAATGGCAGTTTTCATGTGGATACGACTGGGCAGTATATCGTGGACAGTTCTGGGCGTACCCTGATGGGCGAGAGCGGCCCGATTAGCACGGGCGGCGCAACGGATTTGGGCTGGGGGCCGGATGGGGTTTTGTTGAGCAATTATACCGCCTATGCTGACGGCACGGAGGAAGCCCAACAGATTGGTCAAATAGCTATAGCGGATTTTACTAATGTCGAGGGCATGACCCAGTACGACGGCACGGCCTTAAAAGAATCACTGGTGTCGGGCGCGCGCAGTACGGGGGCTTCCGGGACTGGCTCGCTGGGAACGATTGAGCCGCAGGCGTTGGAAAAATCCAATGTGTTTTATACCGGAGAGACGATTGACGCGATTGAGGTGCAGAGGGCTATGTCGGCGGTTTTGTCCGCGATTAAAATCGCCAGTGACCAAATTTCGCAAGTGATTAACAAGTTGATGGGGTAAATTGATGGCGGTAATGCTTAAAGATATTCGTTTGAAGCCGGTTATCGGCAATTGGTACGAATACAAACCCAGAGAACACTACACAAATGATTTCGAGACTGCTAATCTGAATACCGAGCAGATTAACGAACTGCTGGAAGTGCATCACAAATGGGCGGATTATTTCGGACAGCTTATCTCACTCAATCTCAAAATTTCCTGCGGTGCGCAGGAAACCTCGTTGACCAAAGTGGCCTATGCGGATTTGGCTAGACAGGTGCCGGGTTCGTCCGCCTCTTTTGAGGTAAACGCCGGGCAATATACTTTTACAGTGGTTTTGGATGCCGCCTTGGCTTACGCATTGCTGGACAGGGCCTGCGGCGGGCAGGGCTGGCCGCTCAAAAAATTAAACGACGCGCTGACCAACCCGGAAAAGGCGGCGCTTAACGTGCTGTGCGGGGAGCTGCTGAAATCTTACCGCGCTTATTTGCTGGAGGCTTTTGCCTCGGCCGCCCCGGGCGAAATCGTTGCGCCCAATCTGCAGCCGGAGTTGAAACTAAAAAAAGACGACGAGATGCTGGTTTTTGCCAATACTTTTTATTTGGCAGACAATAAGCCGGCCTCTATTCTTTTTATTTATCTGGAAAAACAATTGGAGCATCTGTATGAAACCTATGTTCTCCAGAAAGAAATGCGTCCCAGAAAATTGACCGTACAGCTGTCCCCTCACTCCATTGGCGATGTCAAGGTGCCAGTCAATATTCGCATCGGCACGACGAAAATTACAATCAACGAAATCATGGGCATGGCGGCGGGAGATATTTTGCAGCTCAATGAAAAAATCACGGATTCGCTGGTCATGTCTGTCGCGGAGCAGGGCGAGTTTTTTGTGAAACTGGGGAGCCGTGCCGATAATTATGCGGTTAAAATCATTGACCATAAGCCCAAAAATGCGCATGGTAATGTCCCGCAGGTTACGGTCAATACTCTCAGCCGCAAGGTAGAACCGCCCGCGCCGCCCGCCGAGCTGATTGAGCCGCCTGCGCCGCCAGAGCTGCCCGCCGCGCCGCCGCCCGTTCAGGATAAGCCCGTTCAGGACAAACCCGCCGAGCCTCTGCCCGCGGATTACGATATCGAGGTTCCCGCGCTCGAAGATGCTCCAGAGGTCTTGGACAATGAGCCGATGACAGAAGAGACGCTCGACCCGGAGGTCAAGTATCAGCCGCCGACCATCGATGAACAGTCCGTAGCTTATTTGTCCGATGGCAAAGTGGATTCCGAAAAACTAGAAATTAAGGACCCTTTGTTGGACGAGTTGGCGGACACGGATACTGGCGCGGCGGACAACGATGAGTTTACGTGGGATATTGACGATTTAAAATAAAAAACGCGATAATGTGCTGAAGGGGAGATTATTTATGGCAGAAGGGGTGGCGTTTGGCGAGAACATAGCGGCAGCCAAACCCAAAGAGTACAATACCGTGGCTTTAGATGAGCTACAGCCTGTTACGGGCGGTGCGCGTTTTAGCCAAGATTTGTTTGGCAGTATTCCCGTGGACGTAACTGTCATGCTGGGCAAGACGCGCGTGGATTTGCAGAAGCTTTTGCAATTGTCTAAGGGCGACGTGATTGAGCTGACAAAAAAGGCGGGCGAAGCGGTGGAGATTATGGTCAATTCACAAATCATCGCGCAGGGGGAGATTGTCGCGGTCGGCGAAAATTACGGTGTCAAAGTAACCAAAGTTATTAGCCGTTAAATGGGCAGAATTTTTCTTAGCATATTCTGTTCCCTAGCCGCCGCCGAGGAATTTGCTTACGTCAGTTCGTCGGGGTCGTATGTCAGCTATCTAGTCAAATCCTTGGTTTTCATTATTTGTCTGCTGGCTTTTCTTTTTTATTGGCACAAGTACTGGCTGCCTAAGATGCAGAGCGGTGCGCCGGGCAATCTGTCCTTGAAAGAACGCCTGGTCATTGAGCCAGGCACTACGGCCTATGTGCTGGACAGCAAAGGAGAGTATCGGCTCTTGATTGTCAGCAATAAGCAGATATTTTGCGGCGCCCTGTCCGGGCGAAAACTGAAGTATCAGACCTTGCCAAAAAAAGATTTCGCGGGCTATTTAAAGGAAATGACTCAAATTAAGGGCCTGCCCAAATTGCCCAAGATTTTGCCCAAAAGGAAAGCCCATGCGCGTCCTTAAAAAGTGGTTGTTTTGGCCGCTCTGTTGTGGAACCTTGCTGGCCGCTCCGGCGGCGAACCCGCAACTTTTTGACCTCAATCAATTAGCCGGCACGGTGCAGTTCAGCCAGAACATTACGCTGATGCTGACGCTGGCCTTTGTTTCACTTTTGCCGTTTTTTTTGATGTCCACCACTTCTTTTTTACGCATCGTGATTGTGCTGGGTTTTGTGCGCTCGGCTATCGGCACCCAGCAGACTCCGCCGTCTTCGGTCATTATCTCTATCGCTTTTTTCTTGACGATGTACGTGATGACCCCCGTTTGGCAGGAAATACAGACTACGGCTTTGGAGCCGTACAATCAGGGACGGATTACCCAGCAAATGGCTTGGGAGAATGGCCTCAAGCCGCTGAAGAATTTTATGATTCGCCAGACACGGGAAAAAGATTTGGTTTTGTTTATCGAATTTTCTAAAATCCCGCCGTTGACTGATATTAATGACGTGCCGATTTATGTCCTAATGCCCGCCTTTATTTTGTCGGAAATGTCCACGGCTTTTAAGATTGCTTTCGTAATTTTTGTTCCCTTTGTCGTGGTCGATATGGTGGTGTCCAATGTCCTGTTGTCTCTCGGCATGTTCATGCTCTCGCCGGTAATGATTTCCCTGCCGTTTAAGATTTTGCTTTTTGTGCTGGCTGACGGCTGGTTTCTGATTACCAGAGGGCTGATTCAGTCTTTCGTCTAAAGGAGAGACGCTGTGAATATCGATACGCTCAGCAGTTTGATGAATGACGGGATTATTTTGGTTCTGACGCTTTCTTTGCCGTCCATCGGCTTGGGCTTGGTTATCGGTTTGATTATCGCTTTGTTTCAGGCCTTGACGCAGATTCAGGAACAGTCGCTGACTTTTGTGCCAAAAATGATTATCGTCATGCTGATGCTGATGATTACGATGGCGTGGATGGCCTCGCAGCTGGTGGCTTTTTGTGAGAAGCTCTGGGTCATGATTCCCTCCCTGCGTTAAATCATGGTTGTCAATACGCTCCAGCTCTCGATTTTTCTTTTGATTATCGCCAGGGTGGCCGGGATTTTTATGACCGTGCCGATTCTCAGCGACTCGACGGTCTCGCGCAGTTTCAAGGCGGTCTTCATGGTAACGCTGACTTTCCTGCTTTGGTTTGTGGTGCCGTTTCCAGAGAGCCGGATTCCGCAGGATATGGGGATGTTCATGCTGAATGTAGGGCTGGAGTTCCTGATTGGCTATATGCTGGGCATGGTTACGAAAATAGTTTTTTGCGGCATCGAAGCGGCGGGCGACATTATGGGTGCGCAGATGGGTCTTTCGGTGGCGAGTATGCTTGACCCCTCGACGGGCAGGCAGACCGTTGTTACCGCCCGGATTTTGCGCCAAGTAGTGATTATGCTGTTTTTGATGATTGACGGCCTGCATTTTGTCCTGACCGCGCTCTATAAAAGCTACGATGCGCTGCCCCTGCTGCAGACTTGGAATTTCAGTGCGGCGGCCAATCAGATAGCCGGTTCGGTTGGCGATATTTTTGCTGTCGCCGTGCAGTTGGCCGCGCCTATTCTGCTGGTCATTTTTTTGCTGGACTTCGCCTTTGGCTTGGTCTCCCGTGTCGCGCCGCAGATTAACGTTTTCCAGCTGGGCTTTCAAATGAAACCTGCGCTGGGCTTATTTATTTTTATGCTGATGATTCCCCTGCTCTTGGAGCGCATCACGTGGATTATCGGCATGATGGTGGAAAGATTGATGTCGGTGTTCTTTTATATGCAGTAGGGCAAGGGAGGGTTTGTCCGAATTTTGTTTAATTTTAGGCGAAAACATTGACAACCCAGCCTTATTCCCTATAGAGTATGCGAGGGGTAGCGATGGCATTTAAATATCTGGTAATCGTGGAGTCTCCGGCCAAGTCCAAGACTTTGGAAAAATATTTGGGCAAAGATTATAAGGTGCTGGCTTCCATGGGGCATTTGCGTGATTTGCCCAAGAGCCGCTTGGCCATCGATGTGGAGAATAATTTTGAGCCGTCTTACTGCATCATCAAGGGCAAGAGTAAGCTCGTTAAAGAATTGCGGCAGTACGCCGCCAAGGCGCAGAAAGTCTATCTCGCGCCCGACCCGGATAGAGAAGGCGAGGCCATTGCTTGGCACTTGGTGCAGGCTCTCGCCCTGCCGCCCGAAAAATTTGAGCGCATCGAGTTCAATGAGATTACCAAAACGGCGGTCTTAAATTCTTTTGCCCAAGCGCGGCAGATAGACTTCCACCGCGTGAACGCCCAGCAGGCTAGGCGTTTGCTGGACAGGCTGGTCGGCTACAAAATCTCGCCGCTGCTCTGGAAGCGGGTGCGCCGCGGTTTGTCCGCCGGGCGCGTGCAATCCGCCGCGCTGCATTTGCTTTGCGAGCGGGAAGGTCTGATTAAACAATTCAGCGCACAGGAATACTGGAATGTCGACGCGCAATACCAAAAAGACATTTTGTTTCAGGCGCGGGTTTTTAATCGGCTGGCCAAGGTTGAAAATTTTACGATACCCGACGCGGCGGCGGCCACGGCGATTCGCCAAACTATTCAGGAAAACACGGCCAAAGTTCTCAGCGTCAACCGCCGCGAGCGGCGCAAGAATCCTTACGCCCCGTTTATTACCAGCACCTTGCAGCAGGATGCGTCCAAAAAACTCGGCTTCAATACGCGGCGGACAATGGTGATTGCCCAGCAACTTTATGAGGGCGTGGACATCGGCGGCGAGGGGCAGGTCGGCTTGATTACCTATATGCGTACCGACTCGACGCGCATCGCGGAGCAGGCTCTGACGGAGGCGCGGGATTTTGTGGCCGCCAATTTTGGCCGAGATTTCTTGCCGTCCGCGCCCAATATTTACAAGCAGAACAAGTCCGCGCAGGACGCGCACGAGTCTATCCGTCCGACGGCGGTGGCGCGGGCGCCGGAGACGCTGGCGGCTTTTTTGAACACAGAGCAGTTGAAACTCTACACGCTGATTTGGCGGCGGTTTGTTTCCTCGCAGATGCTCCCGGCGGTCTACGACCAGACGACTATCGAGATACAGTCCGGCGATGTCTTGCTGAAGACGACCGGCTCGATTATCAAAGAACCGGGTTTCCTCAAGGTGTATGAGGAAGCGACCGAAGACAATGCCGGCCAAGAGGAAGAAACCGCGCGTCTGCCGGTGGTGCAGGCTGGTGAGGTACTGCAGCTGGTGAAGGTCGATGCGCAACAGTGCTTTACCCAGCCGCCCGCGCGTTACACCGAGGCCGCGCTGGTCAAGGCTTTGGAAGAATTGGGCATTGGTCGTCCGTCGACTTATGCACCGATTATTTCCACGTTGCAGTTCCGCAACTATGTGGAGAAACAAGGGCGTTCTCTCGCGCCGACTGAGCTGGGGACGGTCGTGGACAAGCAAATGCAAAAGCATTTTCCCCAAATCGTGGACGCGGGTTTTACCGCGGGCATGGAGCTGGAGCTGGACGGCGTGGAGGAAGGCAAACAGGACTGGCAAAAAATGCTGGACAATTTTTACAAACCTTTTGCGGTAATTCTGACGGCCGCCGAGGAGAAAATGGAGGACATGCGCGTCAAAGACCGCCCGACCGACGAGGTTTGCGACAAATGCGGCAAGCCGATGGTTATCAAATCGGGGCGTTTCGGCGACTTTATTGCCTGCACTGGTTTTCCCGAATGCCGCAATACCAAGGCGATTTTGAAAACACTGGAGGATATTGTCTGCCCGCAATGCGGTGCGCCGCTGGCCGAGCGCAAGTCTAAAAGAGGGCGTTTGTTTTACGGCTGTTCGGCCTATCCGGAGTGCAATTTTGCCTCATGGGACAAACCGCTCAAAGAAAACTGTCCGCGTTGCGGCGCCTTCCTCGTGGAGCGCAAGGACAAGGCTTCCGGAGAAAAAGTAAAGTTGTGTATAATGTGTGATATTAAGGCGGCTGAGAGCGAAAAACCTGCCGCCCGGGAAGAGGAAAATGCTCAAGCTGCTAACCCATAATCTGCAATTAAAAATTTTGGCGATAGTCTTGGCTGTGGTACTGTGGGCCGTCGTGCGTTTTAACTAAATGTTGATTTTAAAGACCGTTGCCGAACTTGCCCCAGCCCTTGCGGAGTTTAAAAAGGCAGGTCAGAGCAGCGGTTTTGTCCCGACCATGGGCTGTCTGCACGCCGGACATTTGTCGCTGGTCAAGCAGGCCAAGGCCGTCTGCGACAGAGTGGTCGTGTCGATTTTTGTGAATCCTAGGCAGTTCGGACCGCACGAGGATTTTGCCCAATACCCGCGCGACTTGGCGCAGGATGCGGAGCTGCTCTCTGCCGCGCGCGTGGATATTCTCTTCGCACCGGAGACGGATGATATTTATCCGCCGGACAAGCCCGTGCGGCAGGTGCGCGCGGACGAGCGGCTGACTGAGGCGGCCTGCGGCCTGTTCCGCCCCGGACATTTTGACGGGGTAACGACGGTCGTCGCGCGGCTCTTTGATGTGGTCAGGCCGGACAAGGCTTTTTTCGGCAAAAAAGATTATCAGCAGTTGCGGATTATTCAAAAGATGGTTGCGGCAGAAAAATACCCGGTCGAGATAATCGCCTGCCCGCTGGTGCGTGAGCCGGACGGGCTGGCCATGTCCTCACGCAACAAATATTTAACGCCGGAACAACGGCAGTCGGCGCTGGCGTTGCACCGCAGTCTGGACACGGGGGCGGAGCTTCTGTTGCAGGGCAAAAGTTTGGACGAGGTTAAGCTGGCTGTCTGGCAAACGCTACGTTCCGCGCCGGAAGTTTTGGTGAATTATGTTGAAATATTGCGCCGGGATGATTTGTCCCAGCTGGGCGAGTACTTGCCGGGACGGACAGTCATGCTGCTGGCGGCTTATGTCGGCACGACGCGGCTGATTGATAATCTGGAGTTGTAATCTGTTGTAACAAAAAAAGGCAATGTGTTAGAATCCCTATCTGCTCGCGGCCCTATCGTCTAATGGTTAGGACAGCGGCTTTTCAAGCCGTTAACAGGAGTTCGATTCTCCTTAGGGCTGCCAAATGTGTTTCAAGGCGCGCGCAGGTGTTCTGGACGCGTTGGCGGACGGCCTGCCGTATCTTGCGTTCGGTGCGGGTCGTTTCATAAAGGTGTTTTCGGGCGTTTAGCTCAGCGGGAGAGCGCCTGCCTTACAAGCAGGATGTCAGTGGTTCAATCCCACTAACGCCCACCAAACTTGGTCAGCGCCAAGTCGTCCGGCTGAATCAGCCAAGCTTATACGTTGTCGGCACAATCAGATATTCGTTGATAACCGTATCGTCCGGTGAGATACGTCCCTCGACCGTAATTATACTGCCGACTTTGTTGGACGGCAGGGCCAGATTTGGCGAAACTCCCACAAGGCTGATTAAGGCCATGCCCGTGTCGTCCTCGATATAAGCCCAATCACCGAGGGCCTTGCTCTGGTACACGATTTTCCCTTGGACTTGGATTAATGTGCTGTTTTTGTGATAACGCTGGTAATTTTTGTCAAGGTCGCTGATTTTTTGCGGCGCGGGCAGGGTCAGTTCCGGCAGGCGGACGACTTTGGCCCTGTCCGGCTGACAGCCTGTCAAGGTCAAGAAAAACAAAATTAACAACCCGGTATATTTCATTTTTATATTATACGTAATAACTTTACGAAACACAATTTTTACGCTAGTATTTCCCCGTTTTTGAACGGTGAGCATTAAAATTTTAGGAGGAAAATCCCCATGGTTGCAAAATCAAAAAAGATAAAATCTGGAGCAAAAGCTGTCAAAAAGACAGTCAAATCCGTTAAACAGACCGCGGCGCGAACCAAGCATCAGAAAGTTTATTTCTTTGGCAAAGGCAAGGCCGAGGGTCATGGTGCGCTGAAGGAAATTTTGGGCGGCAAGGGCGCGGGACTTGCGGAGATGACCAATAGCGGCGTGGCTGTGCCGGCTGGCTTTACCATTACGACCGAGATGTGCGACCAGTTTTATAAGCAGGGCAGGCAGTTTCCTGCCGGCTTGGCCAAAGATGTCGATGCCAATATTGCCAAACTGGAAAAAGCGATGGGTATGAAACTCGGCGACGAAAAAAATCCGCTACTGGTTTCGGTGCGTTCCGGTGCCAAAGAATCCATGCCGGGCATGATGGACACGATACTCAATCTCGGCATCAATGACAAAGTTGTCGCGGCCTTGATTAAGAAAACCAATAACCCGCGTTTTGCCTGGGATTCTTACCGCCGTTTCATTCAGATGTTTTCCGATGTGGCGATGGATGTCGACAAACATCTTTTTGAACATGCGTTGACCGAGGCCAAACACAATATCGCGGACAAAATCGGCAAAGAAAAAAAAGATGTGAAAGACACCGATTTGACCGCCGCCGATTTGGAAAAACTTGTCGGCGCTTACAAGGCTATATATAGGAAAGCCAAGGGCGAGGATTTTCCGCAGGACCCCAAGACCCAGCTCTGGGCGGCTATCAAGGCCGTGTTCGGCAGTTGGAACAATGACCGCGCGATTTTTTACCGCCAAAAATATAACATCAAGGGGCTGCTCGGCACGGCGGTCAATGTGCAGGCCATGGTTTTTGGCAATATGGGCAGCACTTCGGCGACGGGCGTGTGTTTCTCGCGCAATCCGGCGACTGGAGAGAACAAATTTTACGGCGAGTTCCTGATTAACGCGCAGGGCGAGGACGTGGTGGCTGGCATCCGTACGCCGCAAAAGATTTCGCTGGAAGCCTCGCGCGAATGGGCGGCCGCCAATGGCATTGCAGAGGCTGACCGCAAGGCCAAATTTCCCTCGCTGGAAGAGGTCATGCCGACGACTTACAAAAAACTTTTGAGTTATAAGAACATGCTCGAAAAACATTATAAAGATATGCAGGATATGGAGTTCACGATTCAGGAAAACAATCTGTACATGTTGCAAACCCGCAACGGCAAGCGCACCGGCTTTGCGGCGATACGTTGCGCTTACGATATGGTCAAGGAAAAACTGATTGACGAGAAGACCGCCGTGTCGCGCGTACTGCCTGAGCAATTAAATGAATTGTTGCGGCCGATTTTTGACCGCACGGACAAGGAGGCGGCGCTCAGCTCTGGACGAGTGCTGGCGCGCGGCCTCAACGCCGGTCCGGGCGCGGCCTGCGGCAAAGTGTATTTCAGTGCGCCGGAAGCGATAGCCGCCGCGCAAAACAATAAAGAAAAAGTCGTGCTGGTACGCATTGAGACCACGCCGGAAGACATCAAAGGCATGGTCATTGCCGAGGGTATTTTGACCGCGCTGGGCGGCGCGACATCGCACGCCGCGGTGGTGGCTCGTCAGCTGGGCCGCGTCTGTATCGCGGGCTGCGGCGCGCTCAATATTGATTACGCCAATAAATTAATGACGGTCAACGGTCAGACTATCAAGCAGGGTGATTATATTTCCCTCGATGGCTTTACCGGTGAGGTTATTTTGGGGCAGGTCAAGACCAAGCCCTCGGAAATTTTGCAGGCGCTGATTGAAAAATCTCTCGACCCCAAGAAATCCGAGCTTTACCGCCAGTACAAGTTTATTATGGACATGGCCAATAAAATAAAAAAACTTGGCGTGCGCGCCAACGCTGATCAGCCGGATCAGGCTTCCGACGCGCTGGCTTTTGGCGCGGCAGGTATCGGGTTGTGCCGCACCGAGCATATGTTTTTCGGCGGCGACCGCATCAAGGCGGTGCGGGAGATGATTTTGGCGGAAGATGTGGCCGGGCGGCAAAAGGCGCTGGACAAACTCCTGCCGATGCAGATTGAGGATTTTGCGGGAATTTTCAAAACCATGCATGGCCTGCCGGTAACTATCCGCCTGCTCGATCCGCCGTTGCATGAATTCCTGCCGACCAAAGAAGTCGAGGTCGAGGAATTGTCCCAGGAAATGCAGGTCAGCGTTGACCAGCTTAGCTTTAAGATTAAGCAGCTGCATGAGTTTAACCCGATGCTCGGCCATCGCGGCTGCCGTCTGGGTATCACTTATCCTGAAATTTTTGACATGCAGGTCGAGGCAATTATCCGGGCTGCCGTCGCGGTCAAGAAATCTGGACAGGATATTGTGCCGGAAATTATGATACCGCTGGTCGGGCATATCAAAGAATTACAAATTCTAAAAAATAATGCCGTGGCCGTGATTGAAAAGGTTTTGCAAGAGTCCGGCGTTAAATTGAAATACAAGATTGGCACGATGATTGAGGTGCCGCGCGCGGCCATGACCGCCGACGAGATTGCTTCCGAGGCGGAGTTTTTCTCCTTTGGCACGAATGATTTGACGCAAATGGGCTGCGGTTTTTCGCGCGATGACAGCGGCAAGTTTTTGCCGGAGTACGTGGCCAAGGCGATTTACGACAAAGACCCCTTTCAAACTCTTGACCAGACCGGTGTGGGACGCATGATGCAGTATGCCATTGAGAACGGCCGCCGCGTGCGCCCGGATTTGAAAATCGGCATTTGCGGCGAGCATGGCGGCGATCCTGACACTGTGCAGTTTTGCCACAAAATCGGCTTGAACTATGTGTCCTGCTCTCCGTACCGCGTGCCGCTGGCCATACTGGCCGCGGCGCATGCGGCGTTGAGGTAGGCTGATTCCTCGGCGTAATCTAAAGCAGGGCCGCAAATTTGCGGCCCTGCTTTGCGGCTGTTATGAATTGGTGCGGCGCTCTAGGCGGACTCGTTTGAGAAATTGGTGAAGTATAAATAAACTACACTAAATCAGGGGTGTAAATATGGAGTAACAGTCCTTTTTTGCACCATTTTCTGGCGTGGCTCTCCGTGCCGCACTACCAGCCAAAATCTGCGTGTGTGCCGGTACGTGTTGCTAGTAAAATCAATTCTTTATGCAATACTTGATAGATTAAGAGCCAGTCATTTTGCAGATGGCATTCCCGAAAATCTTTCCATTTGCCGGTCAATTGATGGTCTTGATATTTTTGTTCCAGCGGTTTTTGCGCCAAAAGA
>BGZO01000035.1 GCA_003864475.1 Candidatus Termititenax persephonae
AATTAAAAACCTATCCGGCTGAAAAGGTGGAGGTTATTTCCACATTGCGTGGAGCAAAACGTAAGGCCGCTGATTTGCGAGTGGACTCGAGGAGTATTGGCATTACGCGCCATAAGGATGAACCTTTACCAAATGGACTATACACAATTTATTCACAATTCGATAGATCAGGCCACGCGCACCACGAGATAACAATAGTCCATAACTATTATGGTGGTAATCAAGAATATAAGATTGCAAATCAAATCCGGGTAGGTAGTCTTTGGAATAATGGTAAGCCGTGTCTTGATCTTGGCGTTGGCATAGAAATAGTTAATGCCGCCTTGTCTCGTGCCGAAGGAATGCTACGTTATCCTTATACTCGTACAACCGAGGAAATAAATACTTTAAAGTCCATAATAGATTTTTTGCAGAAACAACTGGACACGCTAGACGTTGCTTCTTTTTCGTCAGCCCAGCGGGTACTGGTAACATCCGGTGTGTTGCAGGAATTTGTAACACTTGCTCATAGGGCATATCAGAATCAGTATCAGCAATACGGATTTGATTCTATGAATAGTGCGGAGATTCAAGTTCAGGTGTCTGCTCCCGTTGAGAAATCAAAAGGAAAGTATGGTACTGGCTTGCTGGATGACGAGGATGAAGCCCAGACAGTTCCGGTGGATCTTTCTGTATCTAGTATAGAAAAAGGTAATAATCCTATTATCAGGCTGGCCAATATTTCGCCAGAAAATATATCTATACAAGAGGAATTAAAACAAGGGCAATCAAATTGGGTGGTACGGAATTTTAACGGAGTAACCTTGCACTTTAAGACATTGGCCGAAGCCAAGTTTTTCACAGATTTTTTGGACGGTTTAAAAAGACATTATAAAGATATTTTCGGATTAGATTTCTTAGATAATCTGCAATACCGTATTGACGGAGATACTAATATCGAGATGACCAGAGAGAATCTTAATGCCTATACTTGTCTTTATGAAAATCTACTGGCCAAGCAATGGGGAGGAATAGGATTATTGAGAGAAGCCGAAAGAACTTTTGGTCAAGATAATATGACATTATTGGGAGTTAATTAACGTTCGTTAAGCGTCAGCTGAGCTTGGCAGTCAGATTAGTAGCCCAACTCCCCTCGCCAGAGGGGAGTTTTTTATGATGTACGAATATGTATCAATATGGCACACTGATGATGTACATACATTTTCCCAGCAAATGCTTTATTCTCACTCCGGTGGAGTTTGTAAAGTATTTTTCAAAAAGGCTTATGATATAATTAAATACTGAGGTTTTTGTATGATTTCTGATTTATTGCCAGAGATTAAAACGCTTACGCCTGCTCAGCAAGGGCATTCTTCATGTGGCTAGTCTACGCTTTGCTGGCGGCTTTCTTTGCGGCCTTAACGTCAATCTTGGCGAAAATCGGCGTGGAAAATGTGAATTCCAATTTGGCGACAGCCATACGTACTGTGGTGGTTTTGCTCATGTCCTGGGCGGTGGTTTGGGCGACTGGTAAGCAGCAGGATTTGGCGAATATTGGCTCCAAAAGTTTATGGTTTTTACTGCTGTCGGGCGTGGCCACTGGATTGTCCTGGCTTTGTTATTATCGGGCTTTGCAAATCGGCGAAGCGTCAAAAGTTATTTCCTTGGATAAACTTAGTCTGGTTATCGGTGTGGTTTTGGCCGTGGTGATATTAAAAGAAACGCTAACCATTAAGACTATAGTCGGTGGCGTTTTGATTACGCTTGGCGCTTTGGTTTTGGTGTTTTAATTGAGCGGCGAAGTTTTGGCCTTGCTGGATTGTCCGCTTAACCCAATCTTAACAATTCCTTAATCATTAACAAACTCTTAATTGTTAAATTTCCTGCAAATGTTGCCTAGCTTGAGTTTGCCAGCCAAAGAAAATATTTTCCAGCAAATACTGGTCAAGTCCGCCTTTTTGGTGGCGGCGCTGGTGCTTTTATTTTTCCTGACGCTTTTGCTGAAAGCCTGGACGGCGATTGGCGCGAATGGCTTGAGTTTTTTTACGGGCGTGGTCTGGAATCCGCTGACTGGCGAATACGGCGTTTTGCCCTTTTTGACAGGGACGCTTTTGACCAGCGTTTTGGCCTTGGGTCTGGCTCTGCCCTGTGCGCTCTCGATTGCAATTTTTCTTGGCGAATTTTTCCGTAGCGGCTGGTCGGCCTCGCTCTTGCGCCTGGCGGTGGAGCTTTTGGCTGGACTGCCGTCGGTGGTCTATGGTTTTTGGGCCTTGTTTGTCCTGGTGCCGCTGGTGCGCCAAGTGGAACTTTGGCTGGGGGTACTCCCGCTCGGCGTTGGTGTGCTGGTCGCGGCGCTGGTTCTGGCGATAATGATTGTGCCATACGCCGCGTCCTTGTCCGCCGAGGTCATTAAGCTTGTGCCGTCAGACATTCGCGAGGCGGCGTATTCTCTAGGGGCGACGCGCTTCGAGGTTCTGCGTTATGTGATATTGCCTTACGTGCGTTCAGGAATTTTGGCGGGCGTGTTGCTGGCTTTCGGACGCGGCTTGGGCGAGACGATGGCGGTTACTATGGTCATTGGCAACGCCAATAAAATCCCTGCCTCGCTTTTTGACACGGGCAATACCATGGCGAGCCTCATTGCCAATGAATTAACGGAGGCCTTGGACCTCTGGCAGGTGTCCAGTTTGGCGCAGGTCGGGTTGCTGCTTTTTGGCGTTTCCGCTTTGGTTAATCTGGCGGGCCGTTATGTTATTAAGAAATTTAGTGTGGAGTTGTAGGATGTTAGATACGTGGCGGCGGCGGTTGCTGGACAAAATGTTTTGCGGAATAATTTGCGGCTTGGCTTTCTTGTCAGTGTTGCCGCTGGTGCTGATACTTGGCTATTTGCTGGGGCGCGGCGCGGCCTCGCTCAATTGGCAGTTTTTCTGCCGTGCGCCCCAGCCGCTGGGGGAAGCCGGCGGCGGTATCGCCAATGCCTTGGTGGGGAGTTTGCTGCTGCTGGGCGTGGCCTTTGTTTTGGCGGCTCCGCTTGGTCTCCTAGTGGGGATATATCTCAGCGAAAATAAGACAAGCCGCTTGGCGGATTGGACACGCTTGGCCGTGGAGATTTTACAGGGCGTGCCGTCTATCGTGGTGGGCATGGTAATTTATATCTGGCTGGTATTGCCGTTCAAAAATTTTTCCACGCTGGCGGGCGGCGCGGCTTTGGCTCTGCTGATGTTACCGATTATTGTGCGTTCCGCGGAAGAAACCTTGCGCCTCATCCCGTCCGAGCTGTCGGAGGCCGCCTTAGCCTTGGGCGTGCCGCATTATCGGACGGTTTGGCGGGTAATTGTGCCGACGGGATTGAGCGGTATTGTAACCGGACTGTTGTTGGGTTTGGCGCGGGCGGCTGGCGAAACGGCGCCGCTTTTATTTACGGCTTTCGGCAATCCTTTTTTGAGTTTTAACTTGGTCAAGCCGATTGAGTCCTTGCCGCATTTAATTTTTTATTACGCGACCAGTCCTTATGAGGAATGGCAGCGTTTGGCCTGGGGCGCGTCTTTTGTGCTGGTCGTCGGCGTACTGGGCTTGAATCTGACTGCCAAATTTTTGACGCGCCGCTGGCGAGCGCAGTTTTAGTTTTAAGGAGGAGTGCTTTGCCGAATGTTTTGACTATCCAAAATCTCTCCGTGAGTTTTCAGGAGAACATTGTGGTGAAAAATGTTTCGCTGGAGATTGCCGAGAGAAAAGTAACGGCCTTGCTGGGTCCTTCAGGCTGCGGCAAGACAACCGTCCTGCGTTCGGTCAATCGTCTGCACGAACTGTCGGGACGAGCCAAAGTAGAGGGTCGGGTTGCCCTGCGCGGCGAGGACCTCTACGCGCTCGACGCTATCTTGGTGCGGTGCAAAATCGGCATGGTCTTTCAGCGTCCCAATCCTTTTCCGACGATGAGCATTTATGATAATGTGCTGGCAGGGTACTTGCTCAATGGCCTGAAACTGAGCAGGTCGCAGAAAGACAGTCTGGTCGAGGAATCTCTACGCGCCGCCGCGCTCTGGGACGAGGTTAAGGATAATCTGCGGCGGCGCGGCGCCTTTCTCTCCGGCGGACAGCAGCAGCGTTTGTGCATCGCGCGCGCCTTGGCTCTGCGTCCCGAAATTTTGCTACTGGACGAGCCGACCTCTGCGCTTGACCCCAAAGCCGCGGCGAGCATTGAGGAGCTGATGGTACAGCTCAAAGATTCTGTAACCATCATGCTGGTTACGCACAATATCGCGCAAGCCTCGCGTGTCTCTGACTTTACGGCGTTCATGTATCTGGGCGAGCTGGTGGAGTTTGGTGCGTCGGAAAAAATGTTCAGCACGCCCCGGGACAAAAGGACTGAGGAATATTTGACGGGAAAATTTGGCTAGAAAATCTAGGCGGACGGCGGCTGGACAAAATCTCTGGCGGGGCGACTGCTTAAAAAAGGAAAAAAAATGCTGGCAGAAAAATTGCTGGACTTGAAAAAAAATTTGGTGGCCTACGCGGCTCTCGTAGAGACGATGGTGGCGGACGGCTTGCGGGGTTTGCTCAACCGTGATGAGGAGAGGCTGCGCCGCATTCAGGCTGAGTATGAGCCGCAGGCCAATCGCAAAGAGATTGAATTGGATGAAAAGTGTGTTAGCCTGCTGGCACAGTATCAGCCCAAGGCGAAGGACTTGCGGACTATCTTGATGATTCTCGGCATGAACCGCGACTTGGAGCGCATGGGCGACCATGCCGTGAATATTGCCCAAAGCGCCTTGTATCTGATTGAGCGTCCGGCCATGGAGCCGCCGCTTGATTTGCCGCGTCTCGGCGAGATAGTCAGCGGCATGTTGCGCGACAGCATCGACGCTTTTGTGCGGGAAGATTCTGCGCTGGGCAAAAATGTCTGTGGGCGCGACGATGAGGTTGACGAATTGCGGGCGCAGTTTTTGCGGGAGTTGATTGTCCGCATGTCGTCCGATGCCTCGACTATTGAACGCGCCCTGCATATAATAAGAATATCCGGCAATCTGGAACGCATCGCTGATTTGACCACCAATATCGGCGAGGAAGTGATTTTTATGGTTGAAGGCAGAGTGCTGAAACATCATACGGGAGCCAATTAAAATGCCTTTGGTTGCGGTATTGGATGACGAACCGGATATTCGGGAACTGCTGACACTCAATCTCCAAAAAGCAGGTTTTCACGTCAAGGAATTTGCGGAGCCGAAGATTTTTTTCAAGTATTTGAGTGCGAACTTGCCGGATGCCCTGATTCTGGATTTGATGTTGCCCGGCTTAGACGGCTTGGAAATTTGCAAGCGACTGCGCGGTCAATCCCGTACGGCGGGCCTGCCGATTATCATGCTGACCGCTCGCACGGAAGAGACGGACAAGATTGTCGGCTTGGAATTGGGCGCGGATGATTATGTAACCAAGCCTTTTTCCCCCAAGGAATTGGTCGCCCGAGTGAAGTCCCTGTTGCGCCGCCAAGAGAATCCGACCGCGCCAAAAGTTTTGCGTATCGGCAAGAATATTATGCTCGATGCGGAGAAATACGAGGTCTTAATCGACGGTAAACAGGCGGACTTGACCAGCACGGAGTTTAAGATTTTGCAGATGCTGGGCGAGAAACAAGGCTTGGTCTTCTCGCGCGACAAGATTTTGGACAGGCTGTGGGGCAATGAAAAAGCCGTGTTTGACCGCACGATTGACGTGCATGTCAGGCATTTGCGCGCCAAAATGGGCAAATACGCGGATTATCTGAAGAATATCCGCGGCGTAGGCTATAAACTCGTATGGTCATAAGGCGCAATATTTTTCATCGGCTGTTCAGGGGATTCCTGCTCTTGGTGCTGGCGCTGGCCGCGGCGATTTTTTTGCCATTGTTTTTTTCTTGGCGCGGGAATTCCGCCCGTCTGCTCGGCGCCGAGTATCAAAAGTACGCGGAAGCCTTGGCCGACAATTTTTCCGCCGCCCTTGAGCGCAATGATTTGACGGCGCTGCGTGAGCAGGCCGCACGGCAAGGTCAGCGCACGCAATGGCGGATAACCATTATTAATCCGGCTGGTCAGGTGCTGGCGGACACTTTTGTCCCGCCGGAGACGATGGAGAATCACTTGACCCGCCCGGAGTTTATCTTGGCCTTGCGGGGGGCGAGTTCCTACGACATACGCTACAGCCAGACTTTGGGCGCGGATTTTTTATATGCCGCGGCTCCGCTGGTCAGCGGCGGTAAAATCAGCGGGGCGCTGCGGCTCAGTCTTTCCCTGCGCCGGGTGGCGCTTTTCTTTTGGCCCTTGATTCGGACGGCTTTCTTTTTTACGCTGATTTTGCTGGGGTTTTTGTTTTTACTGGCTTTCCGTTTGCTGCGCCGCTTCTCGCTTTCCTTGGACAGTTTGGAGCAGGCCGCTTGGCGGGCGGCGGGCGGCGACTTGACCGCGCGGGTCAATCTCCCGGACGCTGATGAATTCAAGACGCTGGCGGGTAATTTTAATAAAATGTCTGAACAATTAGGCGCTTCGCTGGCGCAAATCAACTCGCAAAAAGCGGAATTGGCCGCGCTGGTCGATTCATTGCCGCACGGGCTGCTGGTCGTGGGGCGGCAAGGCCTAATCAGACTGAGCAACAAAAGCCTGCGGCAAATCGTTGGCACGGACGAATTGGCTGGTCATTATTATTGGGAAATTTTTCGCGGCGAGGAATTTGCCGCGTGGCTGCGGCCAGCGGAGCAGACTCCGCCGAACGCTTTGGGCGAGCTGACCCGCGACGGGCGTTCTTATGCGGTGGCAACCGCGCAGTTGCCCAACGAGGACTTGGCAATTGTCTTGCAGGACACCACGGAAACTAGGGAATTGGAACGCATCAAGCGGGACTTTGTTGCCAATGCTGCCCATGAATTACGCACCCCGCTGACCGCCATCAAAGGTTTTGCCGAGACTTTGGCTGACGAAGCCTCGGCGGAGCAGAAGCATTACCTAGAAGTTATCAAGAAAAATGCCGAGCGTTTAATCAGCATTGTGCGGGATATTATGGTCTTGTCAGAGCTGGAGGCGCGTGGTGGTCTAGAGAAAGAAAAAATAAATTTGAAAAATCTCTTGGAAGATTTGTCAAGTATTTTTGCGGCGCGTCTGGCGGCCAAAGGCTTGACCTTTGCCATAATAGAAGAGACCCCCGTGGAATTAGAGGGCGATGCTTTCCGCTTGCAACAGGCTTTCAGCAATCTCATCGACAATGCCGTGAAGTACACGGAAAAAGGCGGCGTGCTGGTGCGCCTTGCCAAGACGAAAACTCAAGCCGTGATTGCCATCGAGGACACGGGCGTGGGTATTCCCGCCGCAGAGCAGGGGCGTATTTTCGAGCGGTTTTATGTGGTCGACAAATCCCGCGCGCGCCAGCTGGGCGGCACAGGCTTGGGGCTGTCTATCGTGAAGCATATCGTGCTTCTGCACCATGGCGCGCTTACCGTAGAATCCTCGCCGCGCGGCAGTAAGTTTGTGATTGCTTTGCCGTTGTAGCAGGTCTGTAATATACTCTGGGCTATGTTTGCCAAGTCAGAATTATCCAGGCAATTAACCGAATTGGAAAATCCGCGCTTGTCCGGGGACGAGAAATTTACGTTACTTAAAAATCTGAAAAGCTTATTTGCGCGGAAAAATCTGCGCAGGGGGCTGGCGGCGGTTTTGGCCAAAAACAATTTGCCCGCCAAGTACGCCGCCTTGATTCGCGAAATATGGGAGGCCAAACTGCTGGCCGATGTCCGCCAGATTGCCTTGCTCCAATATCTGCATCTGCAGAAGAGCGCGGAGTGGGGCGACCTCGGCGAGCAACGGATTCAGATTAGTTATTGCCGCCATTTTTTGGCGCTACCCAGCGACCGGGAGGTGTCTTGGGCGGATTTGGAGCATTTTCAGCAGACCATCCGGGAATTGTCCGAGCCTTACGCGGCTTGCTCGGCGGCCGAGTTGCGACAGCGGGACGAGGCGATCAGATGCGATTTGCTCTACAAAGAGACAGATTACAGCCGGGAGGAGGACATCAATCGCTTTTTAGAGTTTTTAGGCTCGCCCTACGGCTTGATTGCGGGACAACTGGGGATTTACCGCTCCATCATTGTCGGCGCGGCGGAGATTAAAAAAATTGACAAGTACCGCGTTACGATTTTTCAGACGGAAGAGGCGCGTACGCCGGAGGCGGTGCTGTCCATCGCGGCGGTGGTGGGCGGCAAGCACGTGGCGATTCGTTTGCAGGCCTGCGAGACGATTTTTGCCAATAAATGGCTGAATATTCTGGACGCGGCGCAGGACGAACTGCAAACGTATCTGCGTCATGACTTGGAGAATATCGGCCTGAGTTTTAAATTGCGTGCCTTGAGCGGCTACGCGGTGCGGACGGCGGCGGATTTGCGTGAAAAAAAAGCCGTTTTTCTGCGGGAGATGCTGTCCGGTCTGCAATGGCATGAGCTGGGGCATGGCATAGTTATCAATGAATTGCTCAGCCAGAAAGATTCTGCTTTCGGCGAGGCCTTGGCCGTGCTGGGCGCGAATATCATCGCGGTTTTTAAGGAATTGCTGGCGGACTGGGCGCCGCCGTATAAAAAATTGCGCGGGCCGTTAAGTTATTTTTGTGAGACGGCGCTGGTCGACCCGGCGGCGGCGGAACGGCAAATCAGCGTTTATCTTTCGGACAATTGGTTTCTCGGCGAGCAAAGCGACGAGTCTTTTACCAATCACTCGGAAATAACCACGGCCTTGCTACTCAAATATCTGGCGGCGCGGGGTCAGACCGATTTTACCGGACTGCGGCAGGCGCTCGCCGCGCGGCGCGGAATTTTTTGGCGGATACTTGCCGAGTACAGACGTATTTCTGTGGTTCTGGAAAAAATGCTGAAGGCGGGAGATTTTGACTGCGGCGGGCGGCGGGTAAACTTTGCGGGTTTGCGCAAAATTTATATACAAAAAGTTCGGCAGATTGAGAAAGAAAATCCCGTCCGCTCGCTGGAATTTCAGGTGCATTTTTGGGCGAAAGTTTTGGAGGACTTGCCGACGCTCAATCCGGCTCTGCTGGCGCAACTGAAGGATTATTTGTCCGCCGAGAATGAGAAATTTCACGCCTATTTGTTGCAAGAATATTTGCCGCCGCATAGTTACGCCAGCCTGCCCGAATATGTCCGCGGCGAATTGCGCCAAAAAGGCTTTACAGTGGCGGCGGACGCAGGGGCGGTTAGTATTTCCGCAATGCTTGATAAATTGAACCAGCCGTCTGCTTATTGACGGCATTAAGTAAAATCATATTCCATGATATCATTATCCACCTATGTCTGAGATGGAAAAAGTCTACAACCCCGCGGAAATAGAGAAACGAATCTATGCGGATTGGGAACAGAGCGGCGACTTTGCGCCCCAGGGCGACGGTCAGCCTTTCGCGCTGGTTATCCCGCCGCCCAATGTAACGGGCGCGCTGCATATGGGTCATGCGCTGGACGAGACCCTGCAGGATATCTTAACGCGCTGGCACCGCTTGCTTGGCGACAATACCTTGTGGGTGCCGGGGACCGATCATGCGGGCATCGCCACGCAAAATGTTGTGGAGAGGAAGTTTGCCCAAGAGGGCAAGTCGCGCCAAGAACTGGGGCGGGAAAAGTTTATCGAGGAGGTTTGGCGCTGGAAAGAAGAATACGGCGGGCGGATTACCAGCCAGCTGCGCCTGCTCGGCGCGTCCTGTGATTGGCGGCATGAGCGTTTTACCATGGACGAAGGCTGTTCCCGCGCGGTTCGTGAAGTTTTCGTCGAGTTGTATAAAAAAGGCCTGATTTTCAAAGGCTCGCGCATCATCAATTGGTGTCCGCGCTGTCATACCGCGCTGTCTGATGTCGAGGTGGAGTACGAGGAAAACGCAGGCAAACTGTGGCATCTGCGTTATCACTTGGCGGATGACGCTAAAAAATATTTGGTTGTGGCGACGACACGTCCCGAGACCTTGTTTGGCGACACTGCCGTGGCGGTGCATCCGGCGGACGAGCGTTATCAGGATTTGATTGGCAAGGAAGTAGTGCTGCCGCTGACTGACAAAAAAATACCGATTATTGCGGATGAATATGTAGACAGGGAATTTGGCACAGGCGTGGTCAAAATCACGCCAGCGCACGATGCCAATGACTACGAAGTCGGACGGCGGCATAAACTGCCTGTGGTCGTGATTATGGACACTTCCGGCATTTTGAATGAAAATGCGCCGCTCCGTTACAAGGGGCTGGACAGGTTTGCCGCCCGCGAGCTGGCCCTGACCGACTTGGAAGAAAAAGGCTTGCTGGACTCGATTCAAGATTATCAGAACAAAATCAGCAAATGCTACCGTTGTCATTCTGTGCTGGAGCCTTCTCTCTCGCCGCAATGGTTTGTGGATATGCCCAAGCTGGCAGAGCCTGCGCTGGCGGCGGTGCGTTCCGGCAAAATCAAATTTTATCCCGACCGCTGGCGCAAGGTTTATTTTGACTGGATGACCAATGTCCGTGAGTGGTGCATCTCGCGCCAGATTTGGTGGGGACACCGCATCCCGGTCTGGTATTGCGAATGTGGCGAACAGCTTTGCAGCAAAGACCCGCCGCAAAAATGTCCCAAATGCGGTTCGGATAAATTGCGGCAGGACGAGGATGTGCTGGACACGTGGTTTAGTTCGGCCTTGTGGCCTTTCTCGACGCTTGGTTTTCCAGACGCGACGGACGACCTCCGCAAATATTATCCGACTGCCCTGCTCGTAACGGGCTACGACATCATTACTTTCTGGGTGTCGCGCATGATTGCCTTAGGTTTGGAATTTCAAAAGGACATTCCCTTTCACAAAGTGGTCATTCACGGCTTGATTCGCGATGAGCAGGGCAGGAAGATGAGCAAGTCCACGGGCAATGCCGTCGACCCGGTGGAGCTGATTAAGGAATACGGCGCGGACGCTTTGCGTTTTACCTTGGCCTCGATGGTTACGGCTGGCGGACAGGATTTGAAGCTGGCGGTGTCGAAAGTCGTGGCGGGACGCAATTTTATGAATAAGATTTGGAACGTGGCGCGTTTTGTTTTGCTAAAGCTGGCGGACAACAAGTTTGCGGCGGAAAAATCACTGGCGGACGAGTGGATACTTTCGCGTTATCAGCAGGCCATTCAAAAAACGGACACCGCGCTGCACAATTTCTATTTTGGCGACATGGCACTGAAACTCTACGATTTTGTTTGGAGTGAGTTTTGCGATTGGTATATTGAGATGTCCAAATTGGGTCTGCACAAGGAAACTTTCTTGACGGTTTTCAACGGTATTCTGCGCCTGTTGCATCCACTCACGCCCTTTATCACAGAGGAGATTTGGGCCAAGCTGGGCAATCCGGGCAAGATTATTACCGCGTCTTGGCCGCGGGTAGACAAGAGTTTGCTTAACCCGGCACGCGAGAAAAAAATGGCTACGGTTATTGAGTTTATCAAGGCGGTGCGGAATATCCGCGCCGAGATGAACGTCGCCCCAGCCAAAAAAGCGGACGTGGTGGTGCTTTACAGCCAAGCGGAGACTGCCGCCGCCTTGAGCGAAGCCAAGCAGTATATTCAGCAGCTGGCTGGCGTGGAGAAAATCGATTTGGTTGACAAGCTGGCGGCCAAGCCGCGCAACGCCGCCCACGCGGTTATTGGCGGCGCGGAAGTTTTTGTGCCGCTGGACAATCTGATTGATTTGCAGGCGGAGATTGCCCGGCTGGGCAAAGAGAAAGACAAATATCAAGCAGAGATTGATCGGGTCAAACGCAAGCTGACCAATAAAGGCTTTATCGAAAAAGCCCCGCAGGAAGTTATTGACAACGAGAAGGCTAAAGAAAAGACTTATATTGAAAAGTTTAAGATAGTCGAGGGGCAGTTGAAGGCGCTGACGGCTGATTAGTACAGCTAGGGCGGGCGGCTCTTGAGGAAAAACTATTCCGCCTTATAAAATATTTTCTTTTCCGGGATGTGCGCCGAGCGGGCTTCGCCTAAGACAAAACAGGCGGTGGAGAGCATGTCCGCCCGGGCGGCGGTGTCCGCGATGACGGTTACGGCGGCGAGATTGTTCTCGAGATTGGCGGGGCGGCCGGTTTGCGGATTGAAAATATGCGCGTACCTTTGCTGGTTGTCGTCGATGAAATACTGTTCATAATCGCCGGAAGTGGCGCAGGCGGCATCGCGCAATTCGATTATTTCCATGTTTTCCGCGGGGGAACGCGGGTGGCGGATGCCGATGCGCCAAGGCTTGCCGCGGTTTTGCCCCAGCGCGTAAATATTGCCGCCCGCGTTGACCAGCGCCTGGCGTATGCCGTATTGCCGGAGTATGGCCACGGCTTGGTCGACCGCGTAGCCTTTGGCGATGCCGCCCAGATCGAGTTGCGTCTGACGGTCGAGCAGGCGGACGGTTTGCCGCTCCGTGTCCAGACGCACTTTTTTCCAGCCGATGCTGGTCAGTTGCTCCTGAATGTCCTGCCGCTGGGGGGCGCGGCGGCTGTCAGTGCCGAAGCCGTACAACCTGGTCAGCGGCGTGGTCGTGATGTCAAAGGCTCCGCCGGACAGTTCGCTGCCGGACAGTGCCAAGGCCAAAACATCGCGCATCTCGGCGCTGATGGGCAGGTCTTGTCCGTAAGCTTCGCGGTTGATTTGGCTCAATTCACTGGCGGGGTCGAAGTAATTAAATTTGGCCTCCAATTCTTTGAGTTTGGCAAAGGCGGCGTTGCTGGCCTGTCGTCCGCGGCGTTTATTGCGGCAGAGGATTTTCACTTCGGTCAAGGTGTGCAGGACGTAACGGCTTGCGGAGATTTCTTGGAGCGTCAGGAAATGGTCAAAACCCCAGCAGAGCAGAAAAAAAAGCAGCACATAGGCGGCAATTCTTTGTTTTTCATTTAACATGCCAAAGTAGTATAATATATTTTATGAGAATTGGGCTGGGCTATGATGTGCATCCTTTGACGGCAGGGCGCAAGCTGGTTTTGGGCGGCGTGGTCATCCCTTACGCCCAAGGTCTGGCTGGACACTCGGACGCGGACGTGTTGACCCATGCCTTGATGGATGCGGTGCTGGGCGCGGCGGCTCTGGGGTCTATCGGTGAGCATTTTCCTGACACCGACCCAGCTTACCGGGGCATCAACAGTCTGGAATTGCTGGAAAACGTCAACGCCTTGCTCATCAGCCAAGGCTACAAAGTCAGCAACGCGGACTGCGTGATAATCTGTCAGGAACCGCGGCTCGCACCCTATATTCAAGACATGCAGGTCAATATTTCTGCGGCGCTTGGGGTGTCCGTCAATAATATCGGTATCAAGGCGACGACCACCGAGCGTCTGGGTTTTGCGGGCAGAGGGGAGGGCATTGCCGCCGAGGCCGTGGTTCTTATTGACAAAATTTGACAAAATCTAGACGGAGAAAATTTAGATGCTGCTGACTTCTGCCGACAACCCTGAGATTAAAAATCTGCGTAAATTGCTGGCGGATTCCGCCGCCCGCCGCGAACAAAAATCTTTCGTCATCGAGGGTTTCAAGATTTTTCAATTTGCCCGGCAGATTCAAACTATTTACGCGCGGGAGGACATTATTTTGCCTGCCCAGTTGCGCATTCATCGGCACCGCTATATCGCGCCGACGGTTTTTGCCGGCATCTCCGAGGTGGAAAATCCGCAGGGCATTATGGCGGTCTGCCGTCTGCCGGAGCCGGGGCAGTTTAGCGCGGCGCGGAAATATATTTTCTTGGACAGGCTTCAGGACCCCGGCAATCTGGGGACGATTGTCCGCACGGCGGCGGCCCTGGGCTGGGACGGCTTGATTTGCAACAAGGGCTGCGCAGATATTTTTGCGCCCAAGGCGGTGCGGGCCTCGATGGGTGCGCTGTTCACGCTGGATATTTTGTTCGCGGAGATTGGGGAGATTGCGGGATTGTCCGGCCAGATTATCGCGGCGGATTTGCAGGGTGTGCCGCCGGAAGATTTGCGGCTGGACGGCGGTTATGTGCTGGCGGTCGGCAGTGAGGGGCAGGGCTTGTCCCCGGAAGTCGGTCAATGCGCCGCGCAAAAAGTCTGCCTGCCTTTTCACAAAAATAAGGCGGAGTCGCTCAACGCGGCGGTCGCGGCTGGGATATTGCTGTACGAGCTGAGCCGGAGAGGGCAGGGGTAGGGAGCAAATTATCTGGCGGCGGCCAGTTCCAGTTCTGGTCTGGGCAGATTTAGTGGCCGAGGAATACCACCAAGACCCAAGGTAACACTGCCCTCTGCCTTGGGCGGGATATGCTGCTGGATTACTGTGCCGAGGTCGCTCTCGCTGAGGGTTCCCTCGCTCAGCTCTTGCGTTATGCTTTCTTGGGCGATGCCAGCCGCCAGAAGTTCGCCCTCGTTGGCAGTCCGCACCGCTTGCTTGCTCTTCTCAAACTCGTCAATCAGGGCTTGGGTTAAGTAATTTTTGTCCCCCGCTTTGGCCTCGCCATAAAGCATTGCTTCCAGCTCTTCTTTAGTGTACTGCGGCAGTGCTGAGCCATAATTTGCTTGAATTGCCTGGAATACTTCCTCTCTATTTTTTCCCGTGAGGATACGGATATCCTCCTCATTGACAGGTATTGTGCCGACGGTAGGGGGAGGCGGAGTTATAGAAAAACCGCCAGCCGGGATAAGCCATTTGTTCTTGTTCTTGGCGCTTTCGGTCGGATTAAGTGCGGAAATGTCTATTTCCTCTCCGTATTTATTTCTCAAATAATTCACCAGATTGGCCGGATTATTATCTGGCTTGGGTTCAAGCTTTTGTCCCTCAGGACCAATCTGGTCAGTGTACAAAAGTGTGCCGGAAATAATTTTCCCATCGGCCGCCAGCCCGGTCATAGTAATGGTGGTAATGGTGTCATCGACCGCTAAACTATAAGTAACACCGTCTTTTTTGTCCTC
>BGZO01000036.1 GCA_003864475.1 Candidatus Termititenax persephonae
GGTGCGGCGGGTGGTTTGCGGTAGCCACGACATGGCCAAAAATGCCCGTTTAGCCTGTGCCGTGGCGTGCATTGGTTGCGGGGTCTGCGTGAGAAAATGCCCGTTCCAAGCCATTGAGTTGCGGGATAATCTGGCCGTGATTGACCCAGACAAATGCACCAACTGCGGCGAATGTGTCGGGCAATGCTTAACCAAGGCGATTGCCTGAAACCTTTCCCGTCAGATTAGCCAAAAAAATTTGCAACAATTCCGCTTATCCAGCGATAAATTAAAGAAGAGGATATTTTTAGGAGGCAGTGTGTTAGCAAAAAATATCAGCGGAATACTTACTGAATATTTAAGAGAGCGGGGAAGCGAACGCATTTATCATCCTGACTGGGTTGAATATACGAGCCAAGACGGAGTCAGGCACATACCAATTCGCGGTCGCTTCTGGGATGAATTGCAGATTAAGCCGCGCGGTGCTGGCGATTATGCCCGGCATGTAATTCTCAACGCCTATCAGTATCAAAAAGATTTTGCCAATATTGAGGCTGTCAACGCCGTAGGCACAAAGATAAACATCCGTCAGTATCCGACGACGAATCTGCTGGAGGCTAAAGATGCGGAGATGCTGAATGAGTTTGTTTATCTGGCGGAAAATTTTGCATGTTATCGGGACAGTTTTTACCCGGAAATAATTTTGATGAATTTTTACGGACTGCAAAACTGGACAAACGCCCATGTTCACTTATATGCCGGCGCGCGGCAGAGTCAGTTTTGGACTGTTTTAGACGATTTGGACGAGAAGCGTTTTGGCAAGGGCATGGCTTTACCGTTCGTACAGATTTCTGGCACACGAAATAAAGGCGATATAGAGAAAGATGTTTTAGCGCTAAATTTGACGAATTCCGCGTTGATTGATGATATTTGGAATTATTCAAGATTGCGCAGGAAAATTGAGTTGCTGACCTTGTCCCATCAGCCGGGTTTGACTACTGCGCAAAGATGTCTGCCCGCCGCGGCTGGCTTTGACGGCTACGGCTCGCTGGTCTTCTTTCCTGACGGGACGCGTGTCCTAGGGCAGGCCTATTATGTTCTTAAAGATATTCCTTGGCCGTAAAGCGGAGCGTGTTTTTGTGCTAAAATAAGCGGCATGAATATTCTGCTCATCGGCTCCGGCGGCCGCGAACATGCGCTGGCTTGGAAAATTTCCCAATCACCCAGAGTAACCAAACTTTACTGTGCGCCGGGCAATCCAGGCATCGCGGAATTAGCGGAATGTGTCGACATCGCGGCGGATAATATTCCCGCGCTTAAAGATTTTGCCCTGCAAAATAAAATCGACTTGACGGTGGCAGGGCCGGAGGTTCCTTTGACGCTGGGCATCGTGGATGAGTTCGAGCTGGCGGGCTTAAAGGTTTTCGGTCCCAGCAAGGCCGCCGCCCAGCTGGAGGGCAGCAAAATGTATGCCAAAAAAATCATGAAAAAATACAAAATCCCAACGGCCGCTTACGCAGTTTTCACTGACGCGCAAAAAGCGTTGGAGCATGTTTATATGTCGCGCTTCCCGGTGGTCATCAAGGCGGACGGCTTGGCGGCGGGCAAAGGTGTAACCGTGGCGGTTTCGTTGGTGGAAGCCAAGCGTGCCATCCATGCCGCGCTACGGGACAAGGTGTTTGGCGAGGCTGGCGCACAGATTATCATCGAGGAGTTTTTGTCCGGCGAGGAAGCCTCGCTGCTGGCTTTCTGTGATGGCAAGGATTTTGTGCCGATGGTTTCGGCTCAAGACCACAAGGCCGTCTATGACGAGGACAAAGGCCCGAATACCGGCGGCATGGGTGCGTATTCTCCCGCCCCGGCCGTAACCAAGGAAATTTTACGGCAGGTCGGCGAAACGATTTTTAAGCCCTTGCTGGACGGCATGGCCAAAGAGGGTGCGCCCTACAAAGGCGTTCTTTATGCCGGGTTGATGCTTACGCCGGGCGGACCCAAGGTGGTCGAGTTTAACTGCCGTTTTGGCGACCCGGAGACGCAGGCGGTATTGCCGAGATTGCAGACGGATATTGTCGATATTTTTGAGGCCTGTCTCGGCGGGCAGATTTCCGCGCAAAAAATCTCTTGGTCGGACGCGGCGGCGGTCTGTGTCGTGCTGGCGGCGGACGGGTATCCCGGACAGTATGCCAAAGGCAAGGAAATCAGCGGAATCGCGGCGGCGGCGGCTTTGCCAGACACCTGTGTTTTTCACGCCGGCACAGCCAAACAAGACGGGCGGCTAGTTACTAGTGGTGGCCGCGTCCTGGGCGTAACGGCTCTAGGCGCGGACATCCCGGCGGCGATTAAGAATGCCTACAAAGCCGCGGGCTTGATTTCTTTTCCTGGACTGCACAAACGTAAAGATATCGGCAAGAAAGCACTGGCTTATCTGCCATGAGACTGGTCGTCGCCTCACGCAATCAGCACAAAATCGCGGAAATCCAAGCTATCCTAGGGCAAGTGGCTGGGCTGGAGATTGCCGCGCTGGACGGTTATGCCGCGCCGGAGATTATCGAGGACGCGGACACTTTCTTGGGCAATGCCAGCAAAAAAGCGCTGGAGACGGCGCGGCAGCTCGGTGAGATTGTCTTGGCGGACGATTCGGGGTTGATGGTTGATGCGCTTGGCGGGGCGCCGGGCGTATACTCTGCCCGTTATGCCGGCGAAGGGGCTAGTTCTGAGCAATTATGCTCACTGCTGCTGCGCAATCTAAAAGATGTTCCGCCGGAGAGACGCACGGCGCGTTTTGTAACGGTTTTGGTCGTAGCCAATCCGGAAAAGATTTTATATACAGCTGAGGGCTATTGCGAGGGGCTGATTATAGAAGAAAGGCGCGGCACACGCGACTTTGGCTATGACCCAGTTTTTTATTATCCGCCTTTGGGCAAGACATTTGCGGAACTACCGTCCGATGTAAAAAACCAGCATAGTCATCGGTACAGAGCGTTGCAAGATTTGCTTACTCAGTTAAAGCCAAAGTAGTCCGTAAGTTAAAACGAATTTCCGGGCCATGCTCAGGCGAGGTCGCCCCCCGCGGCGACTCCAGAATATTCAACATGGTCTGCGTGGCTGATAACGGTCTCTTGATGGCGTAATGTTTGCCCTCAGGCTCTTTGACAATTGTTCGCGGTACTACCATGATTTACCCCTCCCTTACCTATTTATTATGTTATAAATACCCACTTTTTATTATTTTATACCTAGCCGGGGTTGTTCGCTTTTTGGGGAGAAATCAGGTAAAATCAAAGATATAACTTATAGATAAAAAACAGGAGGCAAGAATCATGGGTTCATTAAAAGGCACACAGACAGAAAAAAATTTGCTGACAGCAATGGCGGGCGAGTCGCAGGCGCGTAACCGTTACACATGGTTTGCCAGCATTGCCAAAAAAGAAGGTTATGAGCAGATTGGCGCTTATTTTCTGGAGTCGGCAGAGAATGAAAAAGAACACGCCAAGAAATTTTTCAAATTTTTAACTGGCGGTGCGGTGGAAATTACGGCGGCCTTTCCGGCGGGCAGAATCGGCAATACCGCGGAGAATCTGGCGGCGGCCGCGGACGGGGAAAAAGAAGAATGGACGGAGATGTATCCGCAGTTTGCCCGCACCGCCCAGGCGGAGGGTTTTGCGGAGATTGCCACGGCTTTTGAAAAAATCGCCACGGTGGAAAAAGAGCATGAGGCGCGTTACCGCAAGCTGCTGGCTAATCTGCAAGACGGCACGGTTTTTCGGAAAGCCAAACCCGTGCGCTGGGTTTGCCGCAATTGCGGCTATGTCCATGAGGGCGCGGAGGCTCCCGAAAGTTGCCCGGCCTGCCAGCACCCGCAAAAATATTTTGAGATTAAGGCCGAAAATTATTAAGCTTTACTGCGCCTAATCAGAAAGAAGTTTGAGCATGTTACGCAAAATTAGCGACAGAGTTTTTGCCGTCGGGGTAAATGATTTTAAGCGCAAATTGTTCGATGCCTTGGTGCCGCTCCCTGACGGGACGAGTTACAACTCTTATCTGGTCAAGGGGGAAAAAACCGCGGTCATCGATGCTGTTGACCCGCCTTTTGCCGCGGAATGGCTGAAAAACATTCAGGAGGCGGACTGCCATCCTGATTATATCATTGCCAACCATGCCGAGCAGGACCACAGCGGTGCGCTGGTTGATTTTCTCCGCGCTTATCCGGGAGCCAAGGTCGTAACCAATGCCAAGTGCCGCGACTTGCTGATTGACCTGTTGCACATTCCGCCCGAAAACTTTTTGCTGGTGGAGGACAGGGCCGCGCTCGATTTGGGCGGTGTATCTTTGGAATTTTATTTTGCGCCGTGGGTGCATTGGCCGGAGACAATGTTTACCTTGGTTCCGCAGGAGAAAATCCTTTTCACAACTGATTTTCTGGGAGCGCATTACGCGTCGGACGACCTTTATGTGCGCGACGAGGCGTTGATTTACCGCGCCGCCAAACGCTACTACGCCGAGATTATGATGCCTTTCCGCACCAATGTCCGCAGGCATCTGGAGTTGGTCAGGACGCTGGTGCCGAAAATCATTGCGCCGAGCCACGGGCAGGTTTACCATCGCCCTGATTTTATCCTCTCCGCCTATGCCGAATGGGCGAGCGAGGATACCAAGGACGCGCTGATTCTCTATGTGTCGATGCACGACAGTGTGCGGCACATGACCGAGATTATCCGCCGCGAATTGGAGGGAAAAAACATTGCCGTGCGCGCGCTGGATTTAAGCCTTGTCGACTCAGGCGAGGTGGCGATGGAGCTGGTCGGGACAAAAGCGGTTTTGCTTGGCACACCGATGGTTTTGGCGGGTGCGCATCCTGTGGCCGCCAACGCGGTTTTCCTTTTTAACGCATTGCGTCCCCCAGCCAAGTATCTTGGCCTGTACGGCTCTTATTCTTGGGGTGGCCGTGCGGTCGAGCAATTATCTGCCCTGCTGACCGCCGTTCAGCCGGAGATTCTGCCGCCGCAGTTTTTTAAAGGCCTGCCACGTCCCGCCGAAGATGAGCAACTCGCGGCTTGGGCGCGGGATTTGGCCGCCAAATTATAATATGCCTGAGTTGCCGGAAGTCGAGACGATAGTCCGGGGCTTGCGCCGCTGTGCCGTCAACAAAAGAATAAAAAAAGTTAAAGTATCTTTTGCCAAAATCATCAGTCCGCCGCGGGGATTAGCTTTTTTGGCGGGGGATAGTTTCAGCAGCTTTGGCCGCCACGGCAAATATCTCAAGTTGACCACGAGGCAAGGTGTACGGCTGGTCGTGCATTTACGCATGACGGGACAGTTGTTTATGGCAAAAAATTACACGCCCGACAGGCATGTGCATATTATTCTAGAACTCTCTGGCGGCGAGAAACTTTATTACCGGGATATTCGTAAATTTGGTCGCTGGGTGGTCGTGCCGCCGGGCAAAGATTTTGCGGATTATATCAATGCCGGCGTGGACGCTCTGGCGGTAAGCTTGGCCGCTTTCACGAAGTTGGTGCAGAAAAACAAGAATAAAGCTCTGAAGGTTTTTCTGCTTGACCAGACGATTATCGCCGGGGTTGGCAATATTTACGCGGACGAAACGGCTTTCCGCTTAAAACTCAATCCGCAGGTGCCGGTCGGCGCAATCCCGCCGCGGAAATTACTGTCGGCTGTCGTAGCAGTTTTAAAACTGGGCATTAAAAATAAAGGCACTTCCGTCTCTGATTATATTACTTCGACCGGGGCGCGCGGCAATTTTCAGAACCTGCTCAATGTCTATCAGCAGAAAAACTGCCGCCGTTGCGGCACGCCAATCCAGCGCGGCAAACTGGCCGGACGGACGACGCACTTTTGCCCTAAATGCCAGCCTTGCTTGACGGGCGCAGGGCGTGCCGCCCCAGAGGATTAGCTGGGGCGCGTCCCACCATAATAAAAAAGCAGGGCAATTTTACTTGCCCTGCTTAGCGTCGGTTTTTTGTACCGATGCTGGTTATTGACCAAAATATCTCTTCAGCAGGCCGACAAATCCAGCTCCATGCCGCGCCTCGTCCTTGGCCATTTCATGCACGGTGTCGTGAATCGCGTCATAGTTGCGTTCCTTGGCGCGTTTGGCAAGGTCGAGCTTGCCAGCGCACGCTCCGGTCTCTGCCTCGGCGCGCATTTCCAGATTTTTCTTCGTGCTGTTGGTGATAACCTCACCGAGCAGTTCCGCAAATTTCGCGGCGTGTTCCGCTTCCTCAAAAGCGTAACGCTTGTAGGCCTCGGCGATTTCCGGGTAACCCTCGCGCTCGGCGACGCGGCTCATCGCTAGATACATGCCGACTTCCGTGCATTCGCCGGTAAAGTTAGCGCGTAAATCTTCGAGAATATCCTGCTCCACGCCCTTAGCCACACCGACCATATGCTCGCAAGCCCAGCCGCTGCCCGCCTGCTCCTTAAATTTGGACTTGGGAGCCTGGCACTGCGGACAGTTCTCCGGCGGCTCATTTCCCGTATGCACATAACCGCAAACCGAACAAACATATTTTTTCATAATCTCTTCTCCTTATTATTTTTTATTTTACTTTTATACCTGACCAAACTGGTCCTTACCGACCCCGCATTGAGGACAAACCCAATCGTCTGGCAAATCCTCAAAAGCGACATTGTTATTCTGCGCCGGGTCATAAACATAACCACAAATACTGCAAACATATTTCACCACGCCCATCCCTCCTTTCAGCTAATTATGACTAAAACCTTTCCGTAAACGACCAAACTGTGCTAACAAATTTTTGCCTGCCCGGCAACATTGAACGCAGGTGCCGTAAAAGACTGTGCGGCGTTTGTCCACGGTAAAGCCGCTTAAATGAATGTTTTCCGCTTCGGGAAGGTCATCTATGTCGATAATCCTGCCGCATTTGGTGCAGACCGCGTGCGGATGCGGCTCGACTATGCCGTCAAAACGCTCTTCATTATTGACCACGCCGACAGAGACCACCGAGCCTTCCTCGCGACAGACTTTGATATTGCGGTAAATCGTGCCGAGTGAAATGCCCGGCAATTTGGTCTTGACCTGCTCATGAATCCAGCGCACGCTCGGATGTGTATCGGTTGAGCGAATAGCCTCTAATACTGCCTTGCGTTGTTTGCTGTTATTATGTGTTTTATGCATGTTTTATCCTTAATAATAAGAATGATTCTTATTATTAATTTATAATACAGGAATGTTTTGGCCTTGTCAAGCGTTGATTGTTTAGGGAATACTGCCTTGTTTTGCTAATCTTTAGATTTTTAAATGCTGAGCGGTCAGCAACAAACCCAGGGCGGTCTTGGCATCGGTAAGCTTGCCGTCTGGCAGTAAGCGCAGCGCCTCGGTCAGGGCGATTGGTTTTACTGTGATACATTCGTCCTCGTCGCCCGGCAGTTTTTGCGGGAAAAGATTCTCGGCGAGATAATAGTACATATATTCATTGCAGTAGCCGGGCAGGGAATAACCCGCGAAGAGCAGGGTGAGTTTCTCCGCGCCAAAGCCGGTCTCTTCGGACAGTTCTCTTCGCGCGGCGGCTTCCGGGGACTCGCCGTCCCGGTCGATGCTCCCCGCGGGAATCTCCAGCAGGTCAGCTTGAATCGCGCCGCGGTATTGGCTAATCAGCAGAACTTCTTGCTCGGCATTGAGCGCGACTATCGCCACGCTGGGCTTATGGTCGAGGCGGGTCTGCGTGGTCTTCTGGCCGTTGGGTAAAGCTACCTCGTCTTCATACAAATCAAAAATGCGGCAGGAGTAGACGGGCTTCATGGGCGGATTATAGCATCATTGATATCGGCGAACGACAGCACGCTGTCGATGGCGACGACTTTATGCCGCCCGGTCAAGCCCTGTATGATTGCCAGTTGTGATTTGGAGATTGCCAGCCTTTGCGCCAAAAAATCAATCAACTCTTGGTTAGCCTTGTTCTCTTGCGCGGGTGCTTTTAATTTGATTTTCATTTTGCCGTCAAAGTATCCGGCAAATTCGGTTTTTCTCGCGCCCGGCTGGACGTACAGCGGGATTTTTTGTTTCATCGGCCACCTCGTTCAGGCTCAATACTTGCGGCAAAAGGTTCGTCCGCGCCAAAGTCTGGCACGAAAATATCTTGGCTGGTTATTTCCTGTGTCCAGACATTTTCTAGGCCTAAGGTTGCCGCGTATGCCACGGCTTCAGCATATTCTTCCGCGGACAGGCGGCGATTGAGGCCGGGAATATTCTGGGCTTGATGCCGCGGCGCGTATTGGGACATCAGGCTGACTGGCAGTTCTGGATTTAAAGAATAGAGCGCGGCAAGTATTTCTTGGCTTTCTTTGCTAAGCCCGGGCAGGACGAGGTGCCGGACTATAACGCCCTGCACGGCGAGGTCATTTTTAATCTGCAAAAGACCTTTTTGTTTCAGCATGAATTTTACGGCTACTAAATTATGTTCGGTATAATTTGTAGCCTGTGAGTAGCGAGCCGCGGAAACATTGTCAGCATATTTCATGTCCGGCAGATAAATGTCAATCGTGTCGGCCAGTAATCCCAAGACCTCCGTTCGCTCATAGCCGTTGGTGTTGTAGACGATGGGGACAATCAAGCCTTTCTCTCTGGCGAGGCTCACGGCCTGAGCCAGCCACGGCGCATACTGTGTGGGCGAGACGAGATTGATATTGTGCGCCCCGGCGGCCTGTAAGTCGAGAAATTTCTGCGCCAAAGCGGGCGGACTTATTGTGCTTAGGCTGACCGCGCCAGATTTTACACCGCCGCGCGGCGGCTGGGATATTTGCCAATTTTGGCAGAATACGCACGCCATAGTGCAATGCCCGAAAAAAACCGTGCCGGAGCCGCGGGTGCCGGAGATGGGCGGCTCCTCGCCGTGATGCAGCCCAAGGTAAGAGATTTGTATCTCACTGCCAGCCTGACAAAAGCCTTGTTCCCCGGACAGACGGCGGGTTCCGCATTGGCGCGGACAGAGCTGGCAAGGTTCCGCCAGTGCCAATAATTGGTCGATATTGGACATGGGAATATTTTAATTATTTTTTGACGAAATTTATATACTGACGGTTGATATTGTCCACCAGATTATTGACGGCGGCGGCCTTGTCCTCAATTTTCTTTTTCTGCTTGGCGCGCGGCTGGATATTTTCTTTGTTCAGGCGTTCCAGTACCAGCGGATATTTCTGCTGTACCAGTTCGGATTTATTGCCCGCAAAATTTTTAAGCGTGTCGTCGATTTGTTTTTTGAGCGCATGGTATGTATTGTGGCGGTAGTCGCGGATATGCCCGGTTACGTAAAGGACTTTCACGATAATCCGAATCAGCCCTAGGGTGGTTAGGTTATGGGCAAAAGCCGCTTCGAGCAGGGCGCGAGCGATTTCTGGATTCTGGTCGCTCTGCAAGGAGCGCAGGATGTAGGACGTGATGTCCTTGTTGGCGTTAAAAGACTCGCGGAGAATCAGCCCAAAATCCTGCAGATATTTTTGGTACAGTTGATTGGCGTTCGTTGTCTCGATGAGGTAACTTTTGTCCATGCTGGGATATATGCCCAGAAAATCACCTTTTATACCAAGCGGGTATTTCTTCAGCCGTTGCCGTAGAGGGGTAGTCCCGAAACATTTTTTGGGCCAAAGAGTTGTATAATATGGGGGTGTTATTCCGTATTTGTCAGCCGCTTCAGCCGCTTTTGCCGATTGGCGGCGAGGATTTTGTTTATTTAACTAAAGTTTTGCGTCTACGGGCTGGGGATTTTTTCGAGTCCGTGCAGGAAAAGCGCGTCGGCGTTTATAAAATCGAGAATGTTGCGAAAAAAACTTTAACCGCCGTGCGGCAAAAAGAATATGCGGAAGATAACGAACCCGCCCAAAAACTGCATCTAGTCTTGCCCTTGCTCAAAAGCGACAAGCTGGACTATGTTTTGCAAAAATGCACGGAAGTCGGCGTGCATAAGTTTTGGCTGTACGAGTCCGAGCGCTCGCCCGTGCGTTGGGCGGACAACAAACTGGAACGCTGGCGCAAGATTATCGTCACGGCGGTCTGCCAGTCGCGGCGCAATCACCTGCCCGCAATAGAAAGAATTGACTTGGCGGAGTTGTCCGGCAAATTCCAGCATATTTATTATGCCCACCCCGCCGCGGAGAAAAAATGGCCGGACTGGGCGGACAATTCCGCGCTGGTCATCGGGCCGGAGTCCGGTTTTGCGCCGACGGAATTAAATTATCTGGCGGTCAATGCCCAGGCTTTTGCGCTGGGCGGGCGTATTCTGCGCGCCGAAACTGCGGCGGTGGCTCTGGCGGCGCGGATATTGTTTTAGGATTTTTCCCGAATGAAGTCCACGATACTGCTTAGCAAGGTGCCTTGGTCATACCAATACCCGCCCGGCGCGTATTTGCTGCGAATGTCGGTCTGTGGCGGTCGCGCCAGCAGCTCATTTTGGAACGGCACGCCCCGCGCACGGAAGTATATATCCGCTACAGATATCGGTTCGGTCGCCAAGTTGACCAGCGGATAACCAGCGCCCAGCACCCGCTCAATATCGCGCCACAAATTGGTCAAATCATAAAATTGTAGTATTGCCCGGCTGTCCATAAAATTCACTGCGCTAAAGCTAAGCTCAACAAAGATACCGCGCAGCTCCGGCGCAGTATTTTGCAGGCCATAAAAACCATTATGCAAATCCGTATAATAATCAGCCAGCCGCGGGACCTGACCCGTAAATTTGCGGAACAACTCGGCCGGAAGTTTCGGCGGCACAATATTGATAAGGTCATAAATAAAATTCCGCCGCAGATTTTTGCCATAAGCTATCGGCAAACGGATGATTGTGTAGTCTAGGCCGCTATGGGCGACCCATTGTTCCAGATGATAACGGTTCAGGCCATAAGCGGTCAGGCCGTTGGTTTCCATGAAACTATCCTCGTCCACGCCGTTATTATTCAGATAAACTTCATTGCTGGAAATCAGCACCAGTTTTTTAGGGGCAATGCGTTGTATGTTGGCAAAAGCGTTCTCGATAGCATTGAAGTCCTGCCCGGGGTTTTTGTTGGCCACACTTTTGTCGCCGCTTAGACCGGCGAAAACCAGTAAGTCCGGCGCAGTGCCGAAAGCCTGTTCGATATTTTTGGAATTATAAAGCGCGGAGAAGTTATGCGCCAGAGCCAGATTAGAACCGACACAACCGGTGTAGCCGACCAATGCCGTTCCCATACTGCTATGGGCTAGGACTTTCGAATGCATAATCATACTCATCTTGGCTCACAATGATTTCTTCAATTTCTTCGGCCTCTGTCCCGGCCACAAGTTTCTGATAATAGTTTCGAAAATCTGACGTGCTTCTTAGTTTCCGTAGCCAGCCCAAGCTGTCGCGATACCATTCGATTGTGAACCGCATACCGTCGTTAAAAGCAACGGTTGGTTCCCAATGCGAACCATTTGGATATTTTAGCCCTTTTATTTTCGAAGCATCTATGGCATAACGCATATCATGATTTTCACGGAAAGGGATATGCCTGATTAACGAGTAAGGTTTACTCAGGCGGTCCAAGATTGTTTTAACGACGTGGATGGTTTCTACTTCGTTATTACTGCCGATATTGTAAATCTCCCCTAGACTGCCATAGTGCAAGACGGTGTCGATGGCCACGCAATGATCGCCCACATACAGCCAATCCCGGATATCGCTACCATCTCCGTGGATTGGTATAGGTTTGTTTTCCAGCGCGTTGCTCACCACCAGAGGCACCAGTTTTTCTGGATGCTGCCAGGGACCATAATTATTGGTGCTACGCGTGATTAAAACAGGGAGGTTATGAGTGCTAAAATAAGACTGGGCTACCAAATCCGCCTCGGCTTTGCTGGAACTGTAAGGTGAGCGGGGACAGGGTAGCATCTCTTCGGTAAAGAAATGGTCGGCATCTTTTTCTAAAGAACCATAAACTTCATCAGTGGAAATATGCAAGAATTTTTTCTCGGCAAGGTTATCCCAGGTGAGCAGCGCGGCGTTGAGCAAAGTCCGCACGCCCTCGACATTGGTGTGCATAAAAGGCGCTGGATTAAAAATGGACCTAGTAACATGTGTTTCGGCGGCAAAATTGACTACGTAATCAAAATCATATTGATTAAAAAGTCGGGTAACAAAACCGGCATCGGTTATATCGCCATCAACAAACGTGTAATTTGGTAAATCAGCTATTTTTATCAGACGGTATAAATCGCCAGCGTAGGTTAGCTTATCTAGATTGATAATCTGATAATCAGGATGTTTTTGGAAAATATAACGGATAAACTCCGAGCCAATAAACCCCGCGCCGCCGGTAACCAGCATGACCTTGGTTTTTTCTGGCATAGCCACTGTTTTTACTTGCATAAGTCTAAAACTCCCTAATATTTAAATTTCAATTAAGTTTCAATCAAGTTATCGTAAGTTCTTGAGAAACATTGCAAATTTCTTTAGCCTACTTGTTTAATTGTAGATACAACTGCAGATGCCGACGAAAAAGTCCTTTTGCTTCTGGTCGGTCAGGGAATCCAAAAAGAACGCCGCATTTTCCACCGAAGTTTCGATTTGTGATATAGCCGCCAGCACGAATTTATGATTGTTGCGGCTGCTAAAATCTTGAATCAAAAGATAATGTTTGTTTTGCAGGGTCAGGTAGAATAATTTACCGAGCAAATATATTTTCAACTTACTCAGAAAATTTTTAACCGATTCGTTTGAATTGCGACTGGTGTAAATGTGCAGTTTAGTTAGAATTTGCTGGCAGAACTCGATTTTATTGTCTATGGCGGGCAGAAGCGCACTGATTTCATAATCAATATGTTTGGCGTTGCCCGGCAGGCTATCCACAGGAACGCCGCGCAAAGCCTTGTTGATTGAATCTACAATCAAGCGCCGCGCTTGAGTTGTTGTCTTGAGGGACGGCATTAACGCGCTTGTTCCACTTGAAATGCTTTGGCTTGTTTTATAATAAAGAGCCATAGTTTTCGGAGTTTTTTAGTTTCTTTTATCATGGATTCCGCCTTTCACTTTTCTTGCCAAACATTCTAACTGAATTTTATTGTAAATTTTATTGTATTTTATTTGTATTTTTAGTAAAAAAATTGTAAAATAAAACAAATGGCGACTTTAAAAGATATAGCGGCGGCCTGCCATGTTTCCGTTTCGGCGGTTTGCACCGCCATCAACCATCCGCAGAAAATCTCCCGCAAAGTGCGGGAGAAGATTCTGAATAAAGCGCGGGAGTTTAATTATTTTGTCGACCGCGCCTTAAAAGTGCAAAAAGTTCTGCTGGTCTTTAACAATTATAAAAATCACTATTACAATGAATATTATACGGATGTGATTTTCGGCATTACCCAACGGCTGTCCGAGCTGAAGGTGGATTCTCTGATTTTGCCGGATTTCGGCATAGACTATGCGGAGATTTATGATTACAGTGGGATTATTTTTGTCGGACGAACGCCGGACGCTTTCCTAGAGCGTGCCGTGAAGTACAAGATGCCCCATGTGCTGGCGGTCAACCCAAACGCCAATTATCCCACGCCGGCTGTTTATCAAGATTCCGCCAATGGGCTGACCCAGTTGATTGAATATGTTAAGAATTCTGGACACGAAAATGTCGCGCTGTTTACCGGCGAGACGGACAAGAAAGACGTGGTTTGGAATGAGTTTTATAAGGTTGTTTCTGCGGCGTTTGCGCCTAAAAATATCACGCTGTATCAGGCGGATTACAGTATGATTCAGAGCGTGGAGATCGCTTTTGCCAAATTTCTGCGGGACAAGAAAAAGACTTTGATTCTTTGTTCCAGCGATTTGCTGGCCTATTATGTTTACCGTGCGGCGCGTAAGTATGCCGTGCGTATTCCCAAGGATGTGTCGGTTACCGGTTTTGACGGCATTTCTTTTCCGCGTTTTATTGACGAGCCGCAGCCGCAATTAACCACGGTTGGGGCTGACCGTGCGGCGGTCGGCGCGCAGACGGTGGATTTGCTACTGCGGTTATTAAGAGGAGAAAAAGTAGATTTATTAAATTATTTGCCGATGCAGATTCGCATCGGTGATTCCGTGCGCCGGATTGGCTAGAATAACCCCGTCTTTTATTCCCAGCGGCACGGCAGTGTAGAATTTTCCGCTCTCTATATTGCCCGATAGTTTTACCGCAATATATTCCGAACTAAACCCTGTGCCTTTATTGTTCTCGACCAGCACTGCCAAAGGCAGGGTTAAATATTTTTGCAAAAAATGATTTTTCATCTTCTGCCGCAGGGTTGCCAGCCGTGCAGTAAATTGTTTCACGAGCTTGTCCGGACAAATATTCGGCATTTGGGCGGCGGCGGTCTGCGGCCGCGGCGAGTAGGGGAAAATATGCAAATCGTGAAAACCAGTCTCTTGAATAAAATCACAGGTTTCTTGAAAAGTTTCTCGGGTCTCGCCGGGAAAGCCGACGATGATATCCGT
>BGZO01000037.1 GCA_003864475.1 Candidatus Termititenax persephonae
GCGCCCGGCGTGCCGCTCATTTTGGCGGTAATCTTGCCGCGCGAGTCGTTCTTGGCTTTTTGCATCTTGCGGATGAGCGCCTTGATGCGCTCCACTTTTTTCATTTGCGCCTGCATCATACTGATTTGGAATTTGGCCGCCGTGGCGTTGCCGCTGGCCGCTCCGGTCATATTTTCCCCCAGTTCCTCCACCTTGGCTTCTGCTTTGCCTTCTTCGCTACCGATAGAGTTCTCCCGCGCTTTTTTCTCATTTTCTTTGGCGGCCTCAACTAATTCTTTAGTCTTCTCTTCGTTAGCGTCAGCTAGTTTGTGCAAAGCTATGGCCTTGAAGATACTATAAAAAACATCAAAGATGCAGTTCAGAAGATTGCCGACTGTATTAATCATCGTGATCCAACCTCCGACTTCCGGCACAGTACGTGTCAGCATCGGGATGGCGGCCAGAGCAGTAACAATCATGCCGGCCCCGCTAATTGCCGCTTTGGCGGCGGCAGCGCCGTATTCCTGCTCGGCTTCGGCTTTTTTCTGCATCAGGCCAGCCATGTCGCTGGCATTCTTGCTCAGGTCTTGGGCTTTGGCGGTAACCAGGGCATTATCCGCCTGGATGGCCGCGCCGGAATAACTGCTCAAGGTCAGATTGCTGACATTGGTCAGGATGGAATGAACCATGGAGCGCGAGGCGGACTTGGCGCTATAGAGAGACTGCAGGCAGGCGATACTATAAATACTGGAATAAATCGCCGCCGTGGCTTTTTGTAGTTTTTCGACATTAGGAACATACTGGAAAGCGTAGATTGAGAAAAGTCCAAGGTTTACCTCGGCTTTATTATCCACAATAAATTCACTATAGTCCGCTAAATTATAAACATTGAGTTCCGTATTACCCACCTTAATAGTTGTAGAACTGCCGTCCGCTTGGCGGTACTTGCCCAAGTCAGTCTCTTCAGTGGAAGTAAGACCCCCGCTGACTCCACTTACACCAGAATTGCTGATTTTCATATCCATAGCTTTGTTTTTCCAAAGCAGCGCGACGAGAAAACCAAAGGGGCCCGCGATGCCGGTGGCTAGACTTTTCGCCCGTGCCTCGTCGCGTTCAAAAATGCTGTTATTGGTCTGGATGCGCTGCTCCTCGCGGCTGGAATAGGCGGCGATTACGGAATTGACATAATTGTATTCTGCCGTCAAAGCCTGCTCGGTGTTGGCGGAGACTTGGTAGGTGGTCGTATTGGTCATTTCTTGGTGGACGATATTGCGCGACTCCAAATCATAACGTGCCAGCATGTATATACAGCGTTTGATATTGGTCAGCCGCGTCAGGTCATAACGCATTTTGGCGATGCGGGCGCGGTACATCATTTGATAAGTTTCTGGTTTCTCATTGGAATATCCGTCGCTGACCGCCTCCGGCACATCATCTTCTGTCGTCGCCTCGGGAGCGCCCAGTTCACCCGAGCCATTGAGTTCGCTTGCCATATTTCCACTGCTGGCCATTTTGCCTTGGCCTTCCGTCTGCTCGGCTCCCGGGTCGACGATTTTCATCAATTCTTTTAGGGTGCCGCTGAGTTTTTGCCCGGAATATTTGGCTTTAAATTTTTCTTCGTCCAGACAGATTAATATTTTGTGAATCGAGTCGTAAGCCAAGCCGGCCTCTGCTAATTGCGCGGCGCTCAGGCCGCCAGAATCATTGGCCACAGTAAATTTAGTGGCAAAATAATATTTGCTCATATCGTCTTCGTCGCTGGTCAGATATTTTTCCGCTTGGCTCTGGAGATTGCTTAATAATTCCCGGTCTTTGTCGGACAACTGGGGATTGTTAATCTCTACGTCGGCTCCTTCAGGCAGTTCTATTTTTTCGTTTTTGATGTACATCTTGATCTGATCCTCGGACAGGGGGCCTTTCATATATAAATACCAGATTCCAGTCGCGGCATCCTGCTCATAGTGGAAAGAGCCTTTATTGTTGTCGGTCAGCTCATTTTTGAATGTTGACGATAAGGCTTCCGGACCGGAAATCTCTACCCGGAAGCGGAAATTGGAGTTGTGATAGAGATTGCCGATGCTGGCGTATCCGGCCAGCCGTTCCGCTTCTATCTCGGCCTGCAACTCTGCTTTTAAGCTGTCTAGGGCGGTAGTCATTTTTAAGGAATAATGATTGTAGTAATTAGGGGTGCCTTCGCTGGTGTAGCCGGAGATTTTCTGTTCATAGACGGTCAGGTAGTTAATTACTATATACCATTTGCCGTCGATTTTTTGATAATTAGAATTGCCGGCAAGATATCTTTCCAAATCCGGGCTGATGTCCATATCTAGGAGTATTTTATCTGTGGCTCCCGGGACATTAGAAGCGACAGTTTGGCCATTTCTGTCGGAAATGCCGTTCACGGCCGCGATATTTTTATTGTACTGGTTTTGGACAATATCTCTTAAATCCGCATATTCAGTGTCGCCCATGGCATAGTCGGTCAAAGTTAATTCTGCACCCGAACTGTACCATGAATATTTACGCCAAAATGTGGCCAGCCCCGCACTGCTTATGGCGGAGACATTTGCGCCGTAAGTCATTGACGGATTGCCGTCGCGGCCGCTGGACTCCGAGCCGCTGCCCGCATCGGGCACCTCTGTTTCAGGAATTTCGATAGCCACTGCTCCGACCTTGCGCGTAAAGCCTGCGTGCGGTTTACCGCTCTGGCCGACATTGCCGTTGAGCATGTTAATCGCGCTGCCCCTACCCATATCGCCGAGGATAGCGCTGATCATGTTATAACCAGCTGTTCCATCGGTGGTATATCCAGACAGTTCCATATTGCTAACTGGACTGCCGCTGAGCAGGCTGTTGGTTTGTAGCATTGGCCGCCAATCGTCTTTGTCCCAAAGCCCTACGCTTTCCGTAAACAAAAATAAAGTATTGGCTATGCCCAGCCAGACCGATGGACCGACACCGACTACCGGGATTCCAACAGTTATCATACCTAGGGCATAAGCGGCGATATTAATCGCCATTTTGACACCCATTTTTATAGCATTAAATTTTGCCTGAATTTTTTGATTCATGGCCGCAGTGTATTCTTGGCGCAGTTGTTTTAATTCGTTGAATTTTTCTATGATGATAGACTGCTCTTGCTCAATCATGGTCTGCGCCACATTGGTGCTGCTGTAGGAGGACTTGCCAGTCATTTCTTGGTGGACCGCGGAACGGGACTGAGCCTTGGCTCCGTGCAGGCTGACCAACATTCTGTTGACCACCTGCGCCTTATTGATTTCATGTTCGAAGAGGAGCAGGCGTTCATCGTCATCGTAGTATAGGCCGTCCTCGCCTTTGAGAAACTTTATTTTGGTGGCTTCGCCCAGCAGACCGTATTGCCGGAAGAGATTAGTGGAGACGGCGGAGGCCTCTATATTTTTGCTCTTTACCATTGGCAAAGTAGTTTCCTGCCCTTTAGTAGCTATTTCTTTGTTGGTTGAATTGATAGAATTTTTGAGAGTAGTTTGAACTGCGTAAGCCTTGTCGCTAGCCAAGCTGGCTTTCCACTCCGCAAAAGCATACTTGCTGATGTCTTGCGTTAGTGTCCAAACGCTGCTCATGCCTTCGAGTATGCCTTTGGCCGCGCCCGAACCAAGCACACCAGCCAAAATCATCGCCGGGCCGATAACCCAGCCGACAAAAGGAATGGCGCAAGCGGCGACCCCTGCTATTTCTAAGGCGGAGAAACCAGCGTTAATTGCCAGATTGGCAACCATACTGGCGGCGGTGCTGATAGTAGACGCTATCAAAAAACTATCGTCCGTATATTTCTGGATTTCATCCTGTTTTTTATTTTGAATAGCGTCCATCAATTCATTGTGTTGGCTAACTATGCCGGTCGCTTCTTTTTTCAATTCATTCACGCCCTTGATTAAGAAATCTGTCTCCGCCTGAATGATTTGCGAGGCTTTCATGGACTTATAACCCTCTTCCGACCCTGCCATTTCCAGTTCGGAAGCCACGATGTTATGGCTCTCCATCTCCGCTTCCACCAGCATCGCCATGACCGACAGGAGATTGCGCCGGAAGAGCAGTTTGGCGCGGGCTTTTTCAAAAGCGATATCATCAAAAGACCAGAAGTCGCCGCCCGTAATATAGGTGCCGATATTGGCCATCTCGGCCACGGCCTGCTGGGTGATGAATTGATTGTTGTTATAGAAAGCGTCGCTAAAACCGCTGGTTCCGCTGCTGTTGGTGTTACTGACACTTGGACGCATGCTATTTACGGCTGAGTAAGCCGCATCGTAACTGCCCGCCGTCCAAAAGCCGCCGATATATTTGGATTTATAAAATTCGGTAATTTTTTCCTGCCCGGCTTTGTCCAACGGTTTATAAGTAGACACCGTATTGTCGGCGACGTAGCCGGCTGCCGGATTGAAGCGCGCGACCCGGCGGCCATAGAGATCGTCGCCCAGACCATACTCCCGTCCGTACTTGACCAGTTCCGCCAGTTCCTTGGCGGGCATATAGGCGTTGATGGAGAACAAATCCTTGAGCGTGTTGACCAAATCCAGTTGCATCTGCGGGTCAACAATCTTGTCCGTGAAGTCCAGCACGCGGTCGATGCCCGACTCGTCCTCGTAAATAACAACGTACTGTTTTTCACCGTCCCGCTCCGCCTCGCAGAGACGGATATTGGGCAGCTCCAGCCCCAGCTTGTGCGCCATGGCCAGCGCGGTGTTGACCAGCAGTAGGCTCAGCCCCTGCGAGTTGCCGACCTTGGTCTGGGTCAGCAGTTCCAAGCTCGGGAAATAATCCTGCACATCGACCACGCTGAATCCTGTCTTGAGAAAGTTAAAAAGCTTCAGGATTAGTTCGTCACGCGTCGCGTCCTGCAAATCCGTCTCCCGCTCGAACTGTTCCAACAGCGGTTGCAGGCACTCCTGTTCCGGGTCGATGCAGGAACGAGCGGCGCCGAGGGTTGTCGCGTCTCCGAAGACTTTGTTGTCGTTGAAACGGAAGTATACCGTGAATTGCAAATCGCTGGACTGCTGCAGGTCGGCAAGCTGGCTTATCTGTCCCTGTTCCGCGAACGCCGCGTCCAGCACATAAGTCTGTCCGTCATCCGCTTGGTACTCGACATAAACATGGTCGCCGTAGACGGCATGTCGGCCCGCCACTGCCGCGACACGCTTGTTGGCGCTTTCATAATCTAGGCCGTCTTGCAGGAGAGAAGCAATCATGGCCGAGCTGAGCAGGATAGACAAGTCCTCGCAATCGCCGCCGCGCCGATAAATCGTCTCACTGACGAAATTCCAGTCATCTTTCTCGTCCGGCACATAGCTAAAATTATTGATGATGTAATTGTAAATCTTGACCAGCCTGTCCTCGGCAGAGAGGCGCGGGTCGTCGAGGCCGGGGATTTGACGCAGTAGCTTGGTGATTTCCGGGTCAAAAGGGTCGATGTAACTGTCCACACTGTTGTAGCCGCCGGAGAGGTCGCTGTAGCCAAAAGCCGCGTCGACAAAAGCCCCCTCGGAGTTGTACGAAACCAGATAATAAGAGTCGCGGTCATTCTGGGCGGCGGCGCTTACATCGTATTCCTTGAGATTGTAAATGTAACTGGCATCGTCCTCAATCATTACCGCGCCGTGATTGGACAATTTTTTGGACAGAGAGGCGTTATCGCCATTGACGGCATAAAGGCCCATGGTCTCGGCCAAAGCCAGATAGCTCTGCTCGATACGTGTATTATTGATGCCAGCGGCAGCCAGCCTTTCATCTACAGCGCCTACGTTCAAACTTATTCCCCCCAATGCCTAAAAATCGAACATTTAGAATATGCCCCGTTTTAGCTAAACCTATACATGGGAATATCGGAACGGCTCAGGGAGAAAATGTATCTATATTTTTTGGGGTATTCTTTACCCAAAAAATAATGCCAAGCCACAATCGGTGGCTGGCGAATTTTTTGGGGTATTCTTTACCCAAAAAATAATGCCAAGGCCACGACTGCGCCGGAATTACCTATCCGGCGCGGAAATCCCAGTGCGCGACCAGCGCACGGAGCGCAATCGGTGGCTGGTGAATGTTTCCGTTCTATTATTTCTGTCCCCTCTGGCTTGTTTTTTCATTGCCTTTTTCCGGGAAAAATGTTAAAAAATGAGACGGTTATTAGGTCGAAGCGAGGAGATATTATGCGTAAACCAATCATGGCAGGCAATTGGAAACTCAACAAAAACCACTTGGAAACCTTGGCTTTTATTGACGAAATCACGCCTGTTTTAAGCGGTGTCGGCGATGTGGATATCGTGATTTGTCCGCCGTTCACGTCCCTCAATGTCGCGACGGCGCGTACCAAAGGCACAAATATCAAGATTGGCGCGCAGGATTTGTTTTGGGAAAAATCAGGCGCGTATACCGGCGAAATTTCGGGCGAGATGCTCAAAGTGCTGGGTTGTGATTATGTCATCATCGGTCATTCCGAGCGGCGGCAGTATTTTGGCGAGACCAATCAGACCATCAATAAAAAGATTTTTGCGGCCTTTGCGTCTGGGCTTATCCCCATAGTCTGCGTGGGCGAGACTTGGCAGGAGCGCAGCGCTGGTCAGGTGGAGCAGGTGCTGTCCGCGCAGATTCGCGAGGGACTGCAGGGTTTGAACGCCGAGTATCACGGCAAGATTGTCATTGCCTATGAGCCAGTCTGGGCCATCGGCACGGGGCAGACCGCCACGCCCGCCCAGGCCAATGAGGCGCACGTTTTGCTTCGTAAATTGCTGGGCGAGATTTTCGCTGAGACCGCGCAGGATATTCGCATCCAATACGGCGGCTCGGTCAAGCCGGAAAATGTCCGGGAACTGATGGCGCAATCGGACATCGACGGCGCGTTAATTGGCGGCGCGGCGCTCAAGGCCGCTTCGTTCGAGAAATTGGTAAAATTCAAGGGATAAACCGACGGAGCCAAAGACTTCTCCTAAAGTATTTCACGTTTGTCTTTTCCTGCCAAAAATGGTAAAAAATAGGCTCCAATTTGGGAGACGAAAGGAGCAATCATGGTTAGTTACAAGGAATTAGGCTTGGTCAATACGCGGGAGTTATTTGCCAAGGCGATTACGGGTGGTTACGCCATTCCGGCCTACAATTTCAATAATTTGGAGCAGATGCAGGCGATTATTCAAGCCTGTGTGGAGACCAAATCTCCGGTCATTTTGCAGGTGTCCAGCGGCGCGCGCAAATACGCCAACCAAACTTTGTTGCGCTACTTGGCGCAGGGTGCGGTGCAGTATGCCAAGGAACTGGGCTGTGTGATTCCGATTGTCCTGCACCTTGACCACGGCGATACCCTTGAGCTGTGTCAGAGCTGTGTGGACTACGGTTTTTCGTCCGTGATGATTGACGGTTCGCACCATGCCTATGCTGAAAATGTCGCCTTGACCAAGCAGGTCGTGGAGTACGCGCATCGGCACGACGTTACGGTCGAGGGCGAATTGGGCGTGCTGGCTGGCGTGGAGGACGAGGTTTCCGCCGAGACGCATACGTATACCCGTCCCGAGGAAGTCGAGGATTTTGTCAAAAAGACGGGTGTGGACAGCTTGGCGATTTCCATCGGCACTTCGCACGGCGCTTTCAAGTTTAAGCCGGGGCAGAAGCCGCAAATCCGCCTCGATATTTTGGCGGAGATTGAGCAGCGCATTCCCGGTTTTCCCATAGTCCTGCACGGTTCATCGTCCGTGCCGCAGGAATACGTCGACCTGATTAATAAGTACGGCGGCAAGATGGAGGCGGCGATTGGTATTCCTGAGGAGCAGTTGCGTGCCGCCGCCAAGTCTGCGGTCTGCAAAATCAACATCGATTCCGACGGGCGACTGGCGATGACCGCCGCGGTGCGCAAGGTGTTTGCCGAACAGCCGGGCGAGTTTGACCCGCGCAAGTATCTCGGCCCGGCCAGAGATTTATTGAAAGAACTGTACAAGCGTAAGAATAGCGAGGTTTTAGGTTCAGCTGGCAAGGCCTAGGCGATATAGACAATATATTGGCATTGTCGAGGCAAGGTCAAGCTAAAGATAGCCATAAGCAAAAAAAGGAGTTTACGCCGCGATGTTGACCTCTGAATTAAAAAAAATGGAGCAGGGCAATTCGATTTTCGAGAGGGAGGTCAGGAAACTCGACGTTCCGATTTGCCAGCTTTTCCGGGACAAGCAGGGCAGGATTGCGCCAGTTGCTTTCAATCCAGAGGGCAAGCCGCTGGGGACAAAAGATGCCAAGCAAGTGGCCTTGGAATTTAATCAGCTTGTTACCGCCAACGGCAATAAACTGCTGAGAGCTAGGCGGCAAAATCTCAACCCTGCCGTGGGCAAACGCGTGGCGGTGCTTTTTTCGGGCGGCCCGGCGGCGGGCGGGCATAATGTGGTCGCTGGTCTGCAGGCCAGCCTGGGCAAACAAAACACTTTGTTGGGCGTGCGGGGCGGTCCCCAGGGCCTGCTGGACGGACAGCTTTTCGCGATTAGCGGCAAGGACATCAAGCGTCTGCTCAACACGGGCGGTTTTGATTTTCTCGGCTCGGACCGGACGAAGATTAAAAGTCCCGAACAATTTGCGCAGGTGCGGAAAGTTTGTGCCAAAAACAAGCTTAACGCGCTGGTCATCATCGGCGGCGATGATTCCAATACCAATGCCGCTCTGCTGGCTGAGTATCTGTACCCTGACGTTCAAGTGATTGGCGTGCCGAAGACCATCGACGGCGACTTACAGGTCGGACAATATTTGCCGATTTCTTTTGGTTTTGACACGGCGACGAAGATTTATGCGGAGCTGGTCGGCAATATTCTGCAGGACACGCCATCCTCGCGCAAGTACTGGCATTTTATCAAGCTGATGGGACGCGCCGCCTCGCATGTGGCTCTGGAAGTGGCCTTGCAGACTAGGCCAGCCATTGCCTTGATTTCCGAGGAGATTGCCGCGCGGAAGATTCCGTTGCGTCAAATTATCGACTCGCTGGCCAAGACGGTTATTAGGCGTTGCCGCAAGGGCATCCGGCACGGTGTAGTAATCATCCCGGAGGGCTTGATTGAGTTTATTCCCGACATGGTTGGTCTGCTGAAGGCCTTGAATGAAATGCTGGCACAACGCGCCGCAAGTTTTAAAAATCTGTCCCTCGCCGAACGCCGCGCTCTAGTGGCCGCCGAACTGGCGGCAGAACAGGCGGCGTTGTTTAAGTCCCTGCCGGGGTATCTGCAAGAGATGCTCCTGCTTGACCGCGACGCGCACGGCAATCTGCAGGTTTCACAGATTCCGACAGAGCGTCTGTTGATTGACATGACCGCCGCGCGGATTAAGGAGATTTCCCCAGGCACGCCTTTTGCCGCCAACAATCACTTTTTCGGCTACGAAGGACGTTGCGGGGCTCCCTCGCTCTTTGACGCGGCCTATACTTTCAATCTCGGTTTGATTGCCGGTTCGTTGATTTTGGACAACCGTACCGGCTATATGGCGGCGTTGAGTGAATTGTCGAGAGGCGGCAAGATTCTGGCTCTGCCCTTGACGGGGCTTATCAATATCGAACGGCGGCACGGCAAGGATGAGATGGTCATCGCCAAGGCTCTCGTGCGAACCAGCTCCCCGGCGTTCAAATTTTTAGCGGCGCGGCGCAAGGCGTGGAGCGGGAGCGATTTGTTCACTTCACCAGGCCCGCGACAGCTTTGGGGTCCGGCGGCGCGGCAATTGCCGATTTCGGTCGCGCTCAATCAGGGTTACGCGGATTTGAGTTTTAAGCTATAATAATAAGGGATATTTATGGCTGAAGAACAAGTCTATAATTCGGAAAACTCTGGCGGTTCTGGCGCGGACGAGTTTGTAGAGATTGGGCAAAGCGTTGAGCGTATTCACAAGCCGCCCTTTGCGGAGGATGCTGTTTCCCTCTCGGGCATGGTCTCTTCTGTGCTGAAGCCGCAGGACGACAAAGAGCGGGAAAAAATCGAGCGCGAATACAAAAAACGTCAAGAAAAATTAGAAAAACAAGAGCGGCGCAAGAACATGAGCCAGCCATTCAAGCCAGAAAAAATATTTCTGCCTTTGCTAATTTTAGCCGTTGCCGCGCTTGGCTATGGGGGTTACGTTAGTATTCCGAAGATAGGCGAGTGGTTCACCGCTTGGCGGCAGACGCAGGCGGTCAGGCGGTTTGAAATATGGGACGTGCGCGAATTGGTTTTTGCCGACACTTTCCGCTTGAAACTCAAGACCGCACCGCGGGCGGACAAGACGACGCTGATTATTTCCAGTGAAAAACGGACGGAGAGCATTGCGGGCAAAATTGTCGCTGATGACGAGAAAAGCCTGACGTGGGAATTTATGGTCAGCAGGTTGCGGCCGGGCAGTTATCGGTACAAGGCTTTTGTCAAAAATACTAAAAACAATCAATGGAAAGAAATTCGTGGCGTTTTTACGGTAAAATAATCGATATATAAAAAACAGATTTTTATAAAGGGGGAGTTTTTGTATGCACAAAAAGATTCTGATAGTTGTCTTCTGCGTGATTGGGTTGGTTTTGGCGATGGGCGACAAGCCGAGCGTTTCCAGCGAGCCGCCGGAGCCGCCGAAACCGCTCAGGCATCAGCCTTTGGCGAATTTGAGTGTCGACCAGCTGTATATCCGCTGTGTTACCGAGTATCGGGACTCGCAGTCTATGAATTATCCAGAGCAGGACGGTCGGGCAGTCGAAGCTCTGGAGCTTTTCTTGAACAAATATCCAGAAGAGCCGCGGCGTTTTGAGTTGATGTATTATTTGGCTATTACCTACAGCAAGCTGGCCCGGCCGCAGGAGCATCAGCGTCTGGTAAACGCTTACTTTGCGGACGACCCGCCGAGCGCCAATTTCTTTACAGAGAGCATGGAGTTAGAGAGGCTGAGCGCCTTGGTCTGGGCGCAGGAAATCCCGCAGGCCAGACAATTGTACTCGGATTTGCAGGAGCGTTATGCCACCAGCAATGCCGTCTTGGCGCGGGTGCATCGGAGTATGCTGCCCGCCTTGGAAGCCGCCGGGGATACGGACGGACAAAAAGCCGTGTATCAATTTTTCCACCGTGATAATAATAAAGACTATCTGTCCAACAGCCTTGACTATTATGTTTATGCTTATCGGCTGGCGCTCATGGAGTACGAGGCGGGCAATGCACAGGCGGCCGCCCCGCTTTTTCAGGAAGTTTCTGCGCAACAAAATCCGGCGCTGATGTTCTTGGCGGAATCCGCGCAGGACTACCTGAAAAAAATAGGGAAATAGGTTATACTCGGCGCGATGACCAAGGTTTTTATCACGGGCGGGGCTGGTTTTATCGGCTCACATCTTGCCGATGCGTACGTCAAGCAGGGACAGGAAGTCGTTGCCCTCGACGATTTGTCCACGGGCAGAGAGGAAAATGTCGCACAGCTTAGCGCCACGGGTAAATTTCGTTTGGTCAAGGGTTCGGTTCTCGACCCGCAAAAAGTTGACGAATTGATGCGCGCTTGTGATATTTGCTATCACTTGGCGGCGGCGGTCGGAGTTTATACGATTGTGGAGAAGCCGCTCAATTCTCTCTTGACCAATCTCAAAGGCACCGAGGTTGTGCTGGAGGCCGCCGCGCGGTATGGGAAAAAAATCCTCATCGCTTCGACCTCAGAAGTGTACGGCAAGAGCAATAAGTTTCCTTTTAGCGAGACGGACGATGCGGTCATGGGTGCGACGGACAAATCACGCTGGTCTTATGCTTATGCCAAAGCCGTCGACGAGTTCATGGCGCTGGCCTATTATCAGGAGAAAAAACTGCCCGTCATTGTGGTCAGGTTTTTTAATACGGTTGGTCCGCGGCAGACCGGGCGTTACGGCATGGTCATCCCCAATTTTGTGCGGCAGGCTCTGCTCAACGAGGACATTACGATTTTCGGCGACGGACATCAGTCGCGTTGTTTTATCTATGTCGGCGATGTGGTCGAGGCGGTCATGCGGCTGATGGACACGCCCGCAGCGGTCGGACAGGTCATCAATGTGGGCAATAACAGCCTAGAGATTTCTATCGAGGACTTGGCGCGGCAAATTCTTAAATTGACGGGCAGTCGTTCACAGCTGACTTATATCCCTTACGCCCAGGCCTATCCGCTTGGTTTTGAAGATATGGAGCGGCGGATTCCTGACCTCTTTAAGATTAAGGCCTTGATAAATTTTCAGCCCAAGGTGCAGTTGACGGAAATTTTGCAAATGGTTATCGAACATAAAAAAACGAAATTGGGCGATTTGTATAAGTACTAACCTCTCAGTCTAAAATTTGCAAGGCAAATTTTAAACAGCTTCCCTGAAAAAAGGGGAGTGAAATTAAAAAATACCCGCGCCCAGACAAAGCATTTGCCGGGCCGGAATATGGCAAAGGAGCGCAAAATGTTAGCGGATAAAATAAAGGACAAGAGTGTGCAAGTCGGTATCATCGGTATCGGTTACGTGGGGTTGCCGTTGGCACGGTCGTTTGCGGAAGCCGGGGTGCGGACAGTCGGTTTTGATTTGAGCCAGGCCAAGGTGGATGCCCTCAATAAGGGTGTGAGTTATATCCCCGATGTTCCGTCCGCCGCCGTCCAGGACTTGGTTTGGCAAAAAAAAACCTTGCGCGCCTCGACAGACTTTGACGGCTTGAGCGAGATGGACGTGATTTTTATCTGCGTGCCGACTCCTTTTGACAAGCACAAAGCCCCGGACTTGACGTGCGTGCGCAGCGCCGCGGAGTCAGTTGCCAAAACTTTGCGGTCAGGGCAATTAATCGTCCTGCAGTCCACGACCTATCCCGGCACTACCGAAGAGGTCGTCCAGCCGATTTTGGAAAAAACAGGTCGGCAGGCCGGGCGAGATTTTTATCTGGCGTTTTCGCCGGAACGCATCGACCCGGGCAATAAAAAATTTAACGCGCAGAATACGCCAAAAGTTGTGGGCGGCATCGATAAGGAGTCGACCAGGCTGACGGCCAATCTCTTCCGCACTTTTATCGACGCGGATAAGGTGCAGGAAGTTTCCTGCCCGAAGACCGCCGAGATGTGCAAGATTCTGGAAAATACTTTCCGCGCGGTCAATATCGCGCTGGTCAATGAGATGCTGATGCTCTCTGAACGCATGGGCATCGATATCTGGGAAGTGGTTGAGGCCGCCAGCACCAAGCCGTTCGGTTTTATGCCGTTCTATCCGGGTCCTGGCGTGGGCGGGCATTGCATTGCCGTCGACCCTTTTTACCTTTCTTGGAAAGCCCGCGAGTATGATTTTTTTACGCGCTTTATCGAGCTGGCGGCGGACACCAATATGAATATGCCGTACTACGTGATTGACCGTCTGCGCAGGCTGGTGCAAAACCTTAAAGGGGCGCGGATTTTAGTCCTGGGCGCGGCGTTCAAAAAAGACATCGACGACTGCCGCAATTCAGTAGCCCTCTACCTCATCAAACTGCTGGAGGATGCGGGAGCGGAGGTCGTCTACAACGATCCCTTTGTGCCGAGATTTAAGTTTGACCACGAACTATACGCAACGGACAAAAATCCGCGCGAGTATGTGTCGCAGGAATTGACGGCAGAGTTATTGTCCGGTATGGACTGTGTGCTGGTGGCGGTGGCGCACAGTGCTTATGATTTTGATTTTATTCTCCGGCACGCCAAGCTGGTTTTTGATTTGGTCAACGGCGCACGTGGCCGGCAAGCGCCCAATCTGCGAAAATTGTAAACAGCTGGCGGCAATTTTGTGGCGGGATTAAAGTGAATTTGTTATAATTTTTTTGGCAAATGGAGAGGTCGCATAGTGGCCGAGTGCGCTGGTTTGCTAAACCGGTAAGGGGGAAACCCCTTCGAGGGTTCAAATCCCTCCCTCTCCGCTCCGCGTAAGCGGAGCATGAGCGTAGCGAATATTTTGG
>BGZO01000038.1 GCA_003864475.1 Candidatus Termititenax persephonae
CCTCACACTCGAATAGATACAATTTCTTGGCTCTTTCCACCACGGACAGCCCGAAATTCCCCTCCGCCGCGCCGACCTCGGCCACGATATCGCCCGCTTGCACGCCAAAAGTATCCGTTTCGTAACGGTGCGGGGAGGCCTTGTCTTGTTCCAGCAAAAGACCGCTACAACACTCTCGGATTGTTTTTTTCTTGAGTCCACGCGGAAAATATAAACGCTTACCGTCATACATCGTGTAAAATAAATCGCCGTCAACGTAAACAGGTATATCTTCTGGGTAATAATTTTTAACAAAAGCGTAGGGAAATATGAGTGTTTTATTCCGCCGCACGAAGCGCAGAATCTCATGTATTTCCGGGTCGGCGGCGGCTTTTTCCTGCAAGAGCCTGATGACCTGCCGACGCTCGGCAAGAAATATTCTGTTCCGGGGATGCGTCAGGTAATATACCCACAGACCCAGCCAGACGGGAAGAAAGTTCCGGTAAAGATACCTAAACAGTTTTGCTAGAGAAAGCATCCTTGACCTCCGAAATAGTCGTTACTAATTTTACTTTGCCGAAATTCTAATCCATTCCGGCGGACAAATTGTGTCAATGTCGATGTCAAATCCCCAGTTGTCCGGGACCAGCACCAGTTTTTGCGGATTTTGATTGAGCCACGCGCCCCACCAGCTAAAAGTACTGTTAGCAATGATACTATGCTTCGCCTTGCTCAGCAAGAATAAATCATAATAATCAGACCTTTTTATTTGGGCAGTATCCACCGCATAGTAATTGCCGAGAAAAGCAAAATTTGTCTTGACATAATCCAAGTCGTCGCTGAAAACAAAAAACCGCAAATCGGGCAGGCGCTCCCGCAAATAAGCGACGGCCCTGACATAGTATTGCAAAGGCAGGGCTAGGCCAAGCGCCACATACGTATTTCTCCGCACATGCACGACCACCGAATTGCCGCGCCGCAAGTCCTGCCCGATTGCCTGCACGAGTTTGGGCAACCGACTGACGTTAAAACTAAAGGCCTTTAATAGGCCTGGTCGAATCTCGTTCAAGTGTTTATACGACTGAAAAAAACCTTCCAAAACCACGTTTTGTTTTGGCGAAACTCCTGTGAAGAAAAATTCCCGATTATTTTTGGTCTCCCGGTAATACCTTGCCCCCGGCACCAATCGCCGATTAAATAATTTGCGTAAAAACCTGCGTGCCAAGATTTTGCCTAGATAAGTCTTCTTTGTCCGCCGCCATAAAGCCAGCCAATTCTCCGAAAATTTTTCATAAACGGCGAGCATTTGTCGGTATTCGTCCGCCGTAAGATTCACAAAACGCAAGTCGTCCAGCGGAAAATAAGCTAATTTGTACCGTTCATGTATCTTTTTTTGCCAGGGGAAAGGCACAAAATAATCTGTATCCAGCCAGGCGTTAAGACCTTGGCCGCGTAGCCATTTATAGTACGCATATTGAAACATTTGATTGCCCAAACCGGCCTCGATATAGACAACCGCGCGTTTTTGGTGCGGGAAGAACATGGCTACTTCTTCCTAATCGGGGGGGGGGGGGGGGGGGGTAAAGCGTATGAGAAAAACAAGGTTTTGTAAGTCAATAAATTACCGCAAGCATATTTAATTTTATTTTTTAAGCCCACCTTACCCTCCCCTACCAGGCCAATAATTCCAAATTTTTTATTGGCTGATAATGTCGCAGATTCCGCGAAACTAAAACGCCAGCGTTAGCAATCACGATGGCCGCAATCAGGATATCCGCATCGCCAATAGTAATGCCGCGCTGGCGTAAATCCGCGTAAATGTCGGCGGCAATTGAAACAGCATTATCATACTTCTGGTCTATTCAGCGAAAAATTGGTTCTTTCTTTCATTATATCTAATACACACTGTGTGGTTTCTTTATCCCAAGTGCCGAAATATTTTAAAAGCCCGCGCTGGTCTTTAGGCTTAGGCCGCTTCTTTAAGGCAGTTTTTTTCAGCGGGTTGGTAAACGTGATAACCACCTCATTATTCTCCTTGCACAGGAGCCGGCTTGCTCAATTTAAAATTAGTGCCGTCATAAACAGCTTTCACCGCGTACATAAGACACCTCTTCGGAATATTATAACATATTTAACTTTAACCCAAAAAATACGCGGCGGAGACGGCGGTAAGGTTAGGCGCAATTTGGTAAGTCTGCTCATCGTTGGACAAAACAAAAGCCTGCAAAAGCGGTTTGTCCAGTAGATTGTTTAATTTTTGCAGGCGTTTCAAATCGGCCAGATTGACTTTTTCTGCCATCTTTATTTCAAACGCGATATAGCCTTGGGGAAGCTCCAACAGCAAGTCCACCTCATAACCAGTCTGAGTGCGCAAATGATACAACCGCGCGTAAATTTGCACCGAGCGCAGTTGTTTATATAATTCCGCCACCACCAAACTTTCAAACTCTGCGCCAGTCAAGCCGCCTCGTTTTTGCAACACAGCCTGCAACACACCGTTGTCTAGACAATGAACTTTGGGCATTTTGACCAAACGTTTTCCGGCATTGCGCGACCAAGCCGGCAGGAGCAGAGTTTGATAACTCAAATCAAGGTAATGAATATAACGCTGTACAGTTTTGACCGATAAGCCAATTTCCGTAGCCAGACTAGAGGCATTCAGGGTTTGGGCTGTACGCAAAACCAGAGCGTGCTGTAATTTCACGAACGGTTCAAGGTCGCGGAAAGACGCAAGATCACGCACATCTCGCTCCAGATACGTACGTACATAATCCCGCAACCAGTTGTAACGCTCTTCGTCGCTTAAATCAGGGTTGGTCAGCGCAGGATAAGCGCCAAAACGCACATAATGCGCCCAAGCTTTTTTCTTAACCGCCAAATTTTTGTCCAGCAAAAATGACGGCAGTAAGGCCAGCGGTTTATCCGGGTTTTTAGCATAACGCTGAAATAAAGAATCTGGCATCTCGTCCGTCCAGCTTGCCGTGGCCAATTCTGGAATGGTCAAAGGAAAAAGTTCAATTATAGAGCAACGTCCGGCCAAACTTTCTTTAATTTTTTCCAGTAACAATAATTGACTGGACCCGAGCAATATATATCTAGGCTGTGGCCACTGGTCATATACCGATTTTATGCTTTCCACTAATTGCGGCTCTTTTTGCACCTCATCCAAAATCGCTCGCGGATATAATTCTTGCCACTGAGCGGCTGTTAGTTTAGCGTACTGAATACGATTTATAGGATCTTCGATAGACAGATATTCGTAATCTGGAAAAACTCTTTTGGTTAAGGTTGTTTTGCCAGTCTGTCTGGCTCCGGTGAAGACCAAAATACGTCCCGTCGGTCTTTTTATCAATGTATTGATATATTGAGTTATTTTTCGGGCTTTCATGGTCAAAATATAGCATATTTGGACAATGAAGTCAATATTTCATGTAAAATTTGGAATTGTATTCCAATTTTTACTATAAAACCATCTTCCCCAAAATACTAGTATTTCGGGGAACTTAAGGTATATTTTCCGCCTCAAAACTTTTCAGCGCTTTCTCAATCACTTCATCCATATCATAATACTTATATTCCGCCAAGCGACCGCCGAAAATCACGTTCTCCTCTTTTTGCGCCAACTCCGCATATTTGCCGTAAAGCGCGGTGTTTTTAGCGTCGTTGATGGGATAAAAAGGCTCTGCCCCTTCCTGCCATTCCGCCGGATACTCGCGGCTGATGACGGTCTGCGCCTGCGCGCCAAATTCAAAATGTTTATGCTCAATAATCCGCGTGTAGGGAATCTGTCCGTCCACATAATTAACCACCGCCGCGCCCTGATAATTTGGACAGGCCAAAACCTCGGTCTCCCAACGAATCGAACGGTACTCCAGTTTACCAAATTCATAATTGAAATAACGGTCTATCTCGCCCGTGTACACAATTTTTTCCGCCCAAGCTTCCCACTGCCGACGTTCAGCAAAAAAGTCGCAGCTTGTTCTGGTCTCCACCCCGGACAATAATTTTTCAATCAGCTTGTTATAACCGCCCAGCGGGATGCCCTGATAACGGTCGTCAAAATAACTGTTGTCAAAAGTAAAACGCACTGGCAGACGCTTGATAATAAAAGCTGGCAAGTCTGGGCATCTGCGTCCCCATTGCTTCTCGGTGTAACCTTTAATCAAAATCTCGTAAATGTCTCGTCCGACCAAGGCCAGCGCCTGTTCCTCGAGATTCTGCGGCTCTGTGGCCAGTGGTGTTTTTTGTTCCGCAATCTTTTGGGCGGCTTCCCGCGGCGTGGTTACGCCCCACAGAGCATAAAAAGTGTTCAGGTTGAAAGGCAGGTTAAATATTTTACCGTCGGCCTTGGCTAAAACAGAATGTCGATAATTATTGAACTCCACGAAAGAATTAACAAAATCCCAGACCTGTCTATTGTTGGTATGGAAAATATGCGCTCCGTATTGTTGGACATTGATGCCCGCAATATTTTCACAATAAATATTTCCGCCGAGCTGGGGACGTTTATCTATGACTAAAACTTTACGACCGGATTGTTTGGCTCGATAAGCGCAGACCGCACCGAAAAGTCCCGCCCCGACCACCAAATAATCGTATTGTTTACCCACCGCCAATGCGACCCTACGCCAAAACTCGCTTTTGGACTTTTACTAAATCCGCCGCGCCTTGGGCGGCGAGGTCGAGGAGTTGATTGAGCTGCGCGCGCGTAAAAGTACCATGCTCGCCTGTCCCCTGCACCTCGACGAGCTGGCCGGAGCCGGTCATGATGACATTCATATCGACTTCCGCCGCGCTGTCCTCCAGGTACATCAGGTCGAGGCGCAGTTCGCCCTCGACGATGCCGACCGAGACGGCCGCCACGGAATCTATAATCGGGTCGACCGACACTTTGCCTTCCGCCAGCAATTTATTGACCGCCAAGCGCAGCGCGACAAATGCTCCGGTAATGGAAGCCGTGCGCGTGCCGCCGTCTGCCTGAATCACGTCGCAGTCCAAAGTGATGGTTCGTTCGCCTAGTTTTTGGAGGTCTATGGCGGCGCGTAAGGCGCGGCCAATCAGTCTCTGTATTTCCATGGTCCGTCCGCCGACTTTGTAGCGGTCGCGGGAGACACGCTCATTGGTCGCGCCCGGCAACATGCCATACTCGGCGGTCAACCAGCCCTGCCCCTGTCCGCGCAGGAAAGGCGGCACCTTTTCCTCAACAGAGGCCGTGCAAATCACCTTGGTCTCGCCCATAGTAATCAAAACCGACCCACTAGCGTTTTTCGTGAAGTTAGGCGTTATTTCCACCTCGCGAACTTCCTCGTTTTTACGTTTATCAGGACGCATTGACCTCATCCTCCCGGTATTTTTGCAGACGCTCCCGGCCATTCTGCAGGGTGCGCGCCATTTTGTTGATGACAATCTGCAAATTGTTCAGCACATTGTCCGCATATTCCTCAGAATCTCGCCGCAGGAGTTTGGCGGCGTCCCGTGCCTGCCTGACCAGCGGCTCGCCCTCCGCGCCAAAGCTTTGCGGGTCAACATTATTTTTTGGGGCGGGATGCAGGGGCGGAGCGACAATCACTTTCTTGACCGCGGCGCTGTCGGTCTGGATGGCCAGACGCAATTTTTCAAGCAACTCTGTCAGGCGCGGAGCCTCGACAATAATTTTAGTTTTTGACCAACCGGAGCGCGGGCAGTCCGCCAAATAATCTTTGATGACTTCCAGCAAAGCCATAGTTTCCACGAAAATCCCCCCACAGACTTAACAATATTACCATTAATCTATTTGTTAATTCAACTGCAATTTTCATGATACATCTTTCGGCGCTCTTTTTTATTGTCAGGTATATTTGCGCCTTTTAATATCCCGCGCAATCTACGCACTTCAGCAAGAATGGGCGGTTGTTTTGGGCTTTGTGGAGAAACGCTGCGCCGAGAATCTTTTAAGAAGCATCTGCGAATCTTTGGCGCAAAGCCTGGGCAGAGGCAGGCGGCACTAGGTGGTCGATTTTACCGTGATAGGCGGCGACTTGCCGCACCACGCTTGACGACAAAAAAGAATAGGCCGCGTCGGTCATCAAAAAAACCGTTTCCAAATCGCTTTTCAACTGGCGGTTGGTCAGGGTCATCTGAAATTCATAATCAAAATCGGAAACCATGCGCAGGCCGCGAATAACCAGATTGGTGCCGCACTGCACGGCAAAGTCAACGAGCAGGCCGTTGAAAGTCTGCAGTGTAACATTGGGGAGATGCGCCAACGAGTCCCGTAAAATTTGCAAACGTTCCCCTATCGGAAACAAGTGCTGTTTATCATCGTTGTGCAGGACAGCGACAATAATCTCGTCAAAAATCCCGGCGGCGCGTCCGATGATATCGAGATGCCCATTGGTAATCGGGTCAAATGACCCCGGGTAAATTGCTTTTCTCAAGTTTGACGCTCCAAGAATAAAATTTTGGTCGAGCCGTAACGCCGCTCATCAGCAATCCGTGCGTCCGGCGGCAGCCGCGCCGCTTCGTCCGCCGTCTCGGCTATCAACAGACCAGCCGGCCGCAGTATAGCAAAGCAGGCCGAAACCGCAAGCAGCCCGTCCTGATACGGCGGGTCAAGGAAAATTATGTCAAAAGCTTCTTGCTTGGTCTGGAGAATACGCAAGGCGCGCCGCGCGTCATTGCGGTAAAGGCGCGCGTTCCGGCAGCCGATTTTCTGCACATTGGCACGGGCATACTGCAGGTCTTGGTCGATGAAGACCGCCTCGCGCGCGCCGCGGCTGATGGCTTCCAAACCCAGCGCCCCCGTCCCGGCATACAAATCCAGAAATCGCGCGCCGACTATCCGCGCCCCAATTATAGAAAATAAGGCCTCCCTGACCATATCTTTGGTCGGGCGCAAGGCGGAATTATGGCGCGGAAAATCCAGCAGGCGATGGCGGTATTGTCCGGCGATGATGCGCATGGGACGATTATACTTCAATTCAACAAAATATAATCGACCAGTCCCCTGCTTCGGCGGCGCAGTTCGGCACGGAGGGCTTGATGCTCCGGGCGGGTCAGGCGCAAGTCGCGCTCCACCAAGGCAAAAGCCGCCGTCCGCGCCGTCTGCAACAGTGGCTCGTCCTTGACCAAATCCGCCAGGCTGAAGTCGGGAAAACCAGACTGCGCCACCCCCGTAAAATCGCCGGGACCACGGATGGCTAAATCTATCTCCGCCAGCTTAAAACCGTCCGTACTGCTGACTAGCGCCTTAATCCGTTTCTGGCTGTCCTCAGACTTGGCCTCGGTGATTAAAAAACAAAAAGACTCTTTTTGCCCGCGCCCCACCCTGCCACGGAGCTGATGCAGCTGTGCCAGTCCAAAACGCCCGGCATTTTCAATAAGCATGACCGTCGCGTTCGGCACATCCACGCCGACCTCGATAACCGTGGTCGAAACCAAGATATTAATCTCACCGCTACGAAAACGGCGCATGATTGCCTCTTTTTCACTGTTTTTCAAACGCCCATGCAGAAGTCCCAGTTGGTACTCCGGGAAGATTTTTAGCAATTGCGCATAAGATTCCGTGGCGGCCTTGAGGTCGATTTTCTCCGACTCCTCAACCAGCGGATAAACAATATACGCCTGCTCGCCCTGCCGCAGATGCCGGCGCAAAAATTCATGAGCCTGAGCACGGTCGCGCGGCAAGACATGGGAAGTTTTAATCGGTGCGCGTCCCGGCGGCAGCTCGTCAATGATGGATTTGTCCAAGTCGCCGTACACTGTCAGGGCCAGAGTACGCGGTATCGGTGTGGCAGTCAGCACGAGCAGGTCGACATTTGCCGCGCTCTTGGCCTGCAAGAGCTGCCGTTGAATCACGCCAAAGCGATGTTGTTCATCGATGATGACCAAGCCCAGCCTCAGAAAAACCACTTTTTCCTGAATGACGGCCTGAGTGCCGATGACGATAGCGCACTCTCCTGCCGCCAGTTGACGGTAGATTTCTTTTTTCTCGGACGGCGTGTGCCGCCCCCAGAGAGCCGTTACGCGCACGCCGAGTTTTTCCAGACGCGCGGCGATTTTGGCAAAATGCTGTGCCGCCAAAACTTCCGTCGGGGCCATTAAGGCCGCTTGATAACCAGACTGCACGGCACAGAGCAAGGCGGCGACTGCCACATCAGTCTTGCCCGAACCAACATCACCCTGCACCAGTCTATTCATTGGCCGGGTAGCCGCCATGTCCTGTAAAACTTCCGCAATCACTCTCTGTTGCGCTCCGGTCAGCGGATAGGGCAAGGTCGCATAATAAGCGTCCAGTAATTTTCCCGCTGGCTGAAAACTAATACCCGTCAAGCCCGTCCGTCCGCGCTGATAGCGCAGGGCCGCGCCCAGCTCCACATAAAAGAAATCATCAAAAACCAAGCGTTGACGCGCCCGCCGCCAAGCCTCCCGCGCGGTAGGAAAATGCAGTTCACGGACGGACAAGGCCAAGTCCGCTAAGCCATATTTTTGCCTCAACTCCGGCGGCAGAGGGTCGGACAATTCCGGCAGAACCGTCAAGACCTGCCGCATCGTCTGGCGGAGTTTCTTCTGGGTCAGACCCTCGGTCAAATCATAAAGAGGCACGATGGCGGGACGGTAAGCCGCGGTCAGCAATTCATAATCGTCCACGTCCAGCTGATAAAGATGCGCGTAAGTATTGTAAACCACTTTGCCCGCCACCAGGATTTCCGCCTCGGGACGCAGGATTTTTGCCAGAAATTTTTGATTGAACCAGACCGCGCGGAACGTGCCGTAGGCATCGCGAATATCCGCCTGCAAAACAGAAAAATGCGGGCGGGGCTGTGAAACTTTCACAGCCAAAATCCAGCCGCGCAGGAGAATCCGCTGGCCAGCAGACTGCGCCATATCTGTCGAACGTCCAATTTTGGTGCGGTCAACGTAACGCCGCGGGAAATAATAAAGCAAGTCCCGGACTTGCCGCGCACCGATTTTCTGGAATTTTTTGGCCAGCAGAGGCCCCACGCCTTTTAAATATTGAATGTCCGTGTCGAGAGCAAGCATCGTCCGCATTGTAACAAAAAAGAAAAGTTCTAACTATGTCAGACAGCGAAAAACCGCGCCACTCCCCTCGCCTCATTAAAGACCAAAGGATTGACGCGGCTTTTAAACAAAAATATTATTTAAACTTCGGGTCCGTCGGGTTGGTGTAATAATTGCCGCTATAATCGGAAGAATTGGCGGAGCTGGGTGCCGTCTGCGCGGCGGTTTCTCCGCAGCCAGCCAGCATCGCTAAAGCTAAAATCACAAGCCCCAGTATTATTAGTTTTTTCATCATGCTCACTTCCTTTCTCTTTACGTCTCGCTTGGCGCTCATATTTTTATCCGTCCTCTTGTTTCATCACGAGCGGTGCGGAAATACTTTTTTTTTGCACACAACTATATTTATTGTACACAATTTTGACGTAGCACGCAAATCGCGCATTTGGGGGAAACAGGCCGACAAATCGTCTGGCCGAAAGCCACGATAATTTTATTGAGAGCTGACCACTTGTCCGTGGGGAAAACTTTTTGCAAGGCAAACTCCGTTTCTTCCGGTGTGCTGGTCTTGACCCATTGCAGGCGGTTGCTGATGCGCTGTACATGCGTGTCGACGCAAATCGCTGGCTGGCCAAAAGCCAAAGCCATGACCAGATTGGCGGTCTTGCGCCCCACTCCCGGAAAAGACAGCAACGTCGCAAAATCCGCCGGGACTTGACCATGATACTCGGTCAATAATGCGCGGCAGATTGCCAATATTTGTTTGGACTTGGTGCGGTAGAAACCGACTGGATAAATGAGTTTTGCCAATTGTTTTTCCGACAGTTCGGCGACTTTTCGCGGCGTGTCGGCGACAGCATAGAGGCGCTGGCTGGCCTGTGCCGTGGTCTGGTCGAGGGTACGCAAGGATAAAATAGTGCTGACCAGGATTTTAAAAGGGTCGCCAGTCTCTACCGCCAATAAATCCAGCACGGCGGCGCGCCAGTTGGGATATTCCTGTTCGAGCCAGGTCAATTCTTGCAAGGCTTGCTTAGGGGTTTTCATGTCTCTGCCTCAAGGCTTCGTAAATCAGGGTCGCGGCGGAAACCGAGGCGTTCAGTGAATCGACCGCCCCGCGCATGGGAATGGCGACGCTGGCGGCGGCTTTTTTCGACCAAATCTCGGAAACACCGTCCGCCTCACTGCCAATAATCACGGCGGATGAGCGCTTGAAGTCATGGGTAAAATAGGTTTTCTGGGCATAAGGCGAGGCGACTATTATCGGTATTTTTCGTGAATCCAGCCAATTTATTGCCTCTACATCAGTCAGACAAAAAACTGGGATGCTGAACACGGCTCCCAAGCTGGCACGGATAAGATTGGGATTGCACAGGTCGCCGCCGCCGCCGCAGACCAGCACGGCGTTCACGCCAGCCGCCTCGGCGGTACGCAAAATCGCGCCGATATTACCCGGTTTTTCCAGCCTATCGAGGACAACAACCAGTGGGTCAGGCGGCAGAACAAGGTTTTTGCTGTCCCGGCGCGGTATTTCCGCCACGGCGACAATCTCGCCACGATAGGAGATGCGCGCCAAGTTTTTGGCTGATGTGTTGGAGCTGTCTAAAATCTGAACAATATTCACACCATTTTTGACAGCCAAGTCTATTTCCCGGCGGCCTTCAATTAAAAAAAGACCAGCCTCTTCCCTATCATTTTTTTCGTGAAGTGAAAGTATTTTTTTAATATTTAAATCAGCCGCGCACACAATGAAAACCGTTGTCGACGTGGATAATCTCTCCGGTAATTGACTTGGACAAATCAGACCCCAAGAAAACAGCCGTTCCCGCCACATCATCCGGTGTCATCTCGCCCTTTAACGGCATGAAGTCCTGAGCTTTTTGCTGTAAGCCGCTGAAGTTTTTTATGCCGCGGGCGGCCAAAGTCTTGATGGGTCCTGCGGAAATGCCATTGACCCGGATTTTCCGTTCACCGAGCGACTGTGCCAAGTATTTGCCCGAAATTTCCAGCGCGGCCTTGGTAACCCCGGCCATGCCATAAGTGGAAATGGCATATTCGCCGCCGATATAGGTCAGGTAAATAATACTGCCGCCGCCCGCCGCCTCAAACGCCGGGAGCAGGGCGTTGGTCAGGTTAATCAGGCTGTAGGCGCTGATGTCATTGGCCAAGGCAAAACCACTGCGGCTGATTTTGGCAAACTCGCCGTGTAAATCTTCTTTAGGCACAAAAGCCATGGAGTGCAGGAAAATATCAACCTGACCGTAAGTTTGGAGTACTTCCTGCCCCACCCTAGCCACATCCTCATCCTTGGTAACATCCAGTTCGGTAACCAGCCGGGGATTAAATTGCTTGACGAGACCGTGCATTTTTTCTTTAAGACGCTCGTTCTGATAAGTGAACGCCAGTTCCGCCCCGTGCGCGTACAAAGCCTTGGCAATGCCCCAGGCGATACTGTAGTCATTGGCCACCCCAGTTATCAGAGCCGTCTTGCCTTCCAATAATTTCATTACTTGCCTCCTTAGGTCTTCATTAATAGTCAGCCTGCTTTGGAATTTTCGCTGAATCCCGCCGCGCTTTGCCAAAACATTTGCCAAACTTATTAAAGTTGAGAAAAGAGGTTACTAATTTTTTTTTAAATAGTCAATGCGCACGGCGTTAAGTTCATTGAGCAATCTAATTGGGCAATCTAATCCGCGTCTGGCAGAAATGGCGGGAACGGCATACTTTTGCGGGCAAATGTCAATTTATACGGGCTATACACAAAAATCCCCAGCCGTGGTCTCAGGTGTTTGGCGGCTGGGGGCTGGCGGGATATTATATAAGAGCAGAGCATATGTTAAAATTGTAACAGGGTAGAGGTAATGAGAACAACAATTAATTTAAATCCAAGAGTTATTAAATGGGCAAGAGAGCGAGCGAAGTTTTCGATTGATGATTTTGCTAAGAAAATGAAAGTGTCCAATGATATTGTTTTACAATGGGAAACAGACGGAAAATTAAGTTTTCCAAAAATAAGAAAGATAGCAGAAAAAGCAAGAATACCACTAGGTTATTTGTTTTTAGAAGCACCAATAAGTGAAACATTACCGATTTATGATTTCCGTACTATTGCCGAAGAAACTCCAGTACAACCCAGTCCAGAATTATTAGAAACAATCAGATTGATGCAGTACAGACAAGAATGGATTAGGGATTTGTTGATTGAAAATGGAGTAGATACATTAAAATTTGTCAAAAGTGTCTCTATTAAAGATAACCATATTGAGGTAGCGAATAATATTAGAAAAACACTGGGAATTTCCTCTAATTGGGCAAAAGAACATTACGCATGGGCAGGTGCATTAAGAACATTGAAAGAAAAGATAGATGGTGCAGGGATTTTTATATTTACAAATGGCGTTGTTGAAAATAATAATCATAGAACTCTAGACGTGCAGGAATTTAGGGGATTTGTGCTTTGTGATGAATATGCTCCACTTATATTTGTCAATGGGGCAGATGCACTATCGGCACAAATGTTTACTATAGCGCATGAACTTGCTCATATCTGGGTGGGGCAGGATGGACTTTTTGATTTATATAAAACATTTTCTTCTAAAGAAGAAGTAGAGGTGTTTTGTAATAAGGTAGCGGCAGAATTTCTTGTTCCTAGCGAAGAATTAACCAATAAAAAAATAGATATTGAAACAATGGCTGGACGATTCAAGGTTAGCCCGATTGTTATAGCAAGGCGTTACCTTGATTTAAATTATATAAGCAAGAAAGAGTTCTTCGATTTTTATGATGACTATACTAGCAAGGAATTTTTTAAAAAAACAAAATCTACCGGTGGTAATTTCTGGCACACGCAACACGGTCGTATCGGAGATAATTTTGGCATGATGGTTATAATTGCCGCCAAAGAAGGAAGATTGTTGTATAGAGATGCTTATAATCTGACTGGCTTATATGGAGAAACATTTGACAAGTATTGTAACCATTTGGGGATACCTGTGTGATAACTAAATATTTAATTGATACAAATATTCTTATCGAAGCTCATAGAAGATACTATGCATTTGATATATGTTCTGGTTTTTGGGATTTTATAACTATTCAATATAAAAATAACACTATACGCAGTATAGATAAGGTACGCAACGAATTGAAGACGGGGGATAACTTAGATATATGGGTTACAAACAATCTGCCAAAAGACTTTTTCTGTTCAACAGAGGATATTAAGGTTGCAGAAAAATATTCACAAATAATAAGGAAGATAGAAGCACAACACTATAATCCTAATGCCAAGGCTATTTTTGCGGACAATGCAGATAGTTGGTTAATTGCTTATGCCTTAGCCCATGATTTTACTATTGTTACAATGGAAGTATTAGAGCCAAATATAAAAAAGAGTGTAAAAATCCCCAATGTTTGCAAAGATTTTAATATTCAATATATAAATACATATGACTTATTAAGAAATCTAAAGGGAAATTTTAAGTTACAAAATTAGAATTATTGATATATATTCACAAAGTTGCGCGATTAATATGCCTAAGGGTAGTGAATAACAAACTATGCATTCTAAATTTAGCCTTTGCTAATCTATAATTTTTGCAGATTTTCAGGCACAGCGAGTAGTATCAATATAATACGTTATAAGAGCATCTTGAGCGGTTTTGTCCTAGGTGCGTCAACAACATAAATACCTATACCGGGCTATACACAAAAATCCCCAGCCGTGGTCTCAGGTGTTTGGCGGCTGGGGGCTGGCGGGAATTTTACAAAAATCCGGCAATGTTATAGGATAGGCGCATGGATGGCACCCTGCGCGTATTCCCTTTAAGCTCACACCCGGAAATGGCGGACAAAATATCA
>BGZO01000039.1 GCA_003864475.1 Candidatus Termititenax persephonae
GTAAGTATTACTTAACACATCACCGGAACGGCGTGAGTATCCCGCGTCCGCCGCGCGATTATCTGAATGTACGAGTGCCTGTCCCCTGTCCATGAGATGTCTCCTTGTCATGCCGCGCTCTGCGTGTCGGCGCGGTTGATTGTCCAAAATATTTTATTATCTTATCACGAGTGTCAATACCTTGTCCGACTCAACTATCGGCGGGGACGCAAGGATACTTGCATCGAATTTCTCCGTTCTTTTATTTTTGTCCTCTTGCACGCCATTTTTTGTGGCCTGCGCGTACAAGGAAATCCACGCACAGTAGCAAGAGCGACTGCCCTGACGCGGTACAGCCAATTGCGGGCAGGTAGTCTTGGCGCGTGGAGTGCGACCGAGGGCGGATAACGTTACATTGTCGGTTGTATGGGATAATTGTTTTTGACTGGAAATTCCAGTACAATCTTACTGATTTGTAATTCCTATCAAATAGGAGATATTGTGAACACTATTAAATATAAAGAAATGGATGTTAATATTAATGACTTAATTTTGGACAGCAATAATCCACGCTTTGCTCAGCTTTATAGTGGAAACTCACAAGAGAATATTATTCAATATCTTTTAGAAGAGGAGGATGCTAAAGATTTAGCAAAGAGAATTATTAAGCGTGGATTTCGCCAAGATAAAAAATTATGGGTGTTAAAGAAAGGTAATAAATATCTTGTCAAAGATGGAAATAGGAGGTGTGCCGCCGTCAAAGCCCTTCAAGAACCAAAAAAATATTCATTATCCCAGTCGATAAACCGCAAAACACTGCCAGTCATTATTTACGAAGACGAACAGTTTCTTGATGATTTAATAAAAGAGGAACATACATCCTCTTCAGTGAGAGAGTGGAGTACTATCGCAAAAGCATTAGAAGTTTACCGATTATCAAAAAACAATGTGGATGAAACAGAGTTAAAATCAATAGATTCTGACCCTGCGCGGTTGTTGAGAATAGCAAATTTTTATAATGAGGCCGTAAAAATAGGTGGGGATAATCTAAAAGAACTATTAAGAAGTAGCGGAAAAAAGGGCGGCAAATTAATTATATTTGAAAGATTATTTCAAAGCAATAAATTATGTGGATATAAGTTTGGTGGCAAAAAGGCAAATTACGCCCTCATCATAGAAGACCAGAATCTGTTTGAAAATTATATCAAAGCTGTAGTTAAATACTTACAACATAATTCTTCAACCACACACCATGCGGTAGACAAAGCAAATCAGCAAACAACTTTCTTAGAAAAATTAGGGATTGCCACCAAAGAATCAAGCCAACCAACGACCACCAATCCCTCTGCTTCTAAGCCAACAACCACCCAAGAGTCAAATTCACCAATATCAACATATAAAGCAAACACCACAGCTGTCAAAAACAGAACTAGTAATTTATTCCCAAACCTAAATATTATGAGAACAATCCCTGTAAGTTTACGTAATGTTTTGTCCGAAGGGCAACGAATTTGTTTTGACCACAATGCTGGCTACCCTAACGCATCGATGGCCTTATTGCGAATGGTGTTTGAAAGTACCTTAAATCTAATTTTAAAAGAAACCAAATATAGCGGCACTGCTTTAGAAAAAAAGAATGAGTTATCTCCCAATGCGAAATTATCTTCTAAAAAAACCAACTTTGCACCCATGATAAAAGATAAAACCATAAAAACTAGGATGCACCAGCTTGATTTAGAAGTAGCAAACAATATTGTTCATGGAACTTGGACACCAACCAACAAAGAAACTATCGAGTATGCCTTGAGGGTTGAAGAATTGATAAATTGGTTGCTGAAAGAAAAAGCGGATTTTGAGAGTGATTTAGATTTAACGAAATTATGAAAATTTGATTAGTGTGGATTAGGAGAATACTATAATGAGGAAACTCTACTCACCATTAAGGTACCCGGGCGGCAAAGCGAAGATTCTTGATTTTATGAAAGAGTTAATTGAAACCAATCATTTCTCAGAAAACACTGTGTATGTTGAACCGTATGCAGGTGGAGCCGCGGTTGCACTCGGCCTACTTATTGAAGGATATGTATCCGAAATTTATGTAAATGATTTTGACCCAGCAATCTATTCTTTTTGGAAGTTTTGTATTAAGAAAAATCACAAAAAATTCATAGAGAAGATACGAAAAACAAAAATCACTATTAAGGAGTGGTACACGCAATCTAAAATTTATAACCGTAGTAAAGAAGGTTTCAACTTAGGTTTTGCGACTTTCTTTCTCAATCGTTGCAATCACTCCGGGATCATGAAAGGAGGTGTGATTGGAGGACTTGAGCAGACTGGAAAGTATAAAATAGATTGCCGTTTTAACAAAGAAGATTTAATTTCTCGTATTGAAACAATATCCAAATACAAAGATAAAATTCAGGTATACCACGAAGATACAAAAAATTTTCTTTGCCGAACGGATATGCAAAAAATTCTGCAAAATTGCCTTTTGTATTTAGACCCGCCTTATTACAAAAAAGGCAAACAGTTATATAAAAATTTCTACACCCATAAAGACCACCAAGATATCGCCAATATTATGAGAAACTTAAATGGCAAATGGGTTGTTAGTTATGATAACAGAACAGAAATTCAGAATTTATATAGTGGATTTAAAAAAAAGGAATTTAATCTAACTTATTGTGCCGGCCCTATTGCTAAAGGAGCAGAAGTAATGTTTTTTTCTAATGAACTTAACTTTATCCCAGAATTACAAAATGCGGCTTAATACAATAGATTTTTCGTTTTAAAAAACCTTTAAATAAAGATATAGTTGCCAAAACCGACAGGCCGCCGCGGACGGTTTATGCTAGAATACGCCCAGTATGTTTAATGGCAAGCAGAAAAAAATCCTGATTATTATCGCGTTTGTTTCGATTGTCGGCGGGTTGGCGGGACTGCTGATTTCCTTCAATGCGCAGAGCTTCGGCACACTGCTCAAACTCTGCCTGATGACCATGCCGCAACGGCATCTGTCCGACAACACCACCGTCCTCATCATGGGCGTTGACAACAGCGCGGACAAGATGCGCCGCGCCGACACCATCATGGTCGCCAACCTCAATCCCTTCACGAAATATATTGGCGTGCTGTCCATTCCGCGCGACTGCCGCATCCCCGTTCCCGGCCACGGCCAGACCAAAATCAACCACGCCTACGCCTATGGCGGACAGAAACTGCTGCGCGAGGCGGTGTCCAATTACCTGCAAACGCCGATTCATTACTATATCGAGATGGATGTCAACGGTCTGGTTACGCTGGTCGACCAAATCGGCGGCGTGCCAATCAATGTCGAAAAAAGAATGTACTATGTCGACTACGCCGGAGATTTATTCATCGACCTGCAGCCCGGCCAGCAGGTGCTGAACGGCGAAAAGGCGATGCAGTACGTGCGCTTCCGCAATGACGCGATGGTCGACCTCGGACGCATCGAACGCCAGCACAAATTCATGCGCGCCTTCGCCAACCGCCTGCTGAATATCAGCGTGATTTTCAAAGCGCCGACTGTGATTTTCAAAATGGCCAAGTTCGTCCGCACCAATATCCCCGCCGCCCGGCTCGGCGACTTGGCCGCCCGGCTCAAAGAGGCTTACCAGCTGGGGCATTTGGAGATTGTTACCATACCCAGCACGCCCGTTACTATCGACGGCGTAGCCTATATGCAACCCGACTGGAACCGCACCCAGGCTCTGGTGCAAAAAGTGATTCGCGGCTACGAGTTTTATACGCCCGCCCTGCCGCCGCTCCGCAAGCCGCCGGAATTGGCGGTCGAGGTCCTGAACGGCAGTGGCATAACGGGACTGGGCAAGAATATGGCGGACAAGCTGAAGCACCTGCGCTACCAAGTCTGGGACACCAAGGACGCGGGACGCAGTGATTACAGCGAGACTATTCTCATCAATTGGCACGGACAGGATTTGGCCGACGAGGCGCTGATTTTGGCGCGCAAACTTTACCTCTCCCCCGGCAACATTATCACGCGCCAGCCGCAGGACAAGGACACCCCTTTAAGTTTTTCTCTCATCGTCGGCTCTGACTGGCCGATAGAACGTTAGATTATGCCGCGCGTGCTGGACTCCACGACCACCCCCATGATGCGCCAGTATCTAGATGTCAAGGCTCAGCATGAGGATGCGGTGGTTTTTTTTCGGCTGGGCGATTTTTATGAAATGTTTTATGAGGACGCGGAGCTGGCGGCGCGCGAACTGGAACTGACGCTGACGGGACGCGGCAGTAAGGAACACAAGATGCCGATGTGCGGCGTGCCGTATCACGCGGCGGAGAGCTACATCTCCCGGCTGATTAATAAAGGGTACAAAGTCGCCATCTGCGAGCAGGTAGAAGACCCCGCGCTCGCCAAGGGCTTGACCAAGCGCGAGGTCATCAAGGTCATCACGCCCGGCACGCTTATCGACGAGAAGCTGCTGCCCGGACAGGCGGCCAATTATCTGGCGGCAATCGTTACAGCCCATACCCAAGAAGCCCGGTACGGACTGGCCTTTGCCGACATCTCCACGGGTGTCTTTCGCGCGGCAGAGTTGTACTGTCTGGACAATCTCCGCACGGAAGTTCTGCGCATCGACCCCAGAGAATTAATCTACACAGACGCGCAAAACCCGCTCGACCTAGAGATAGCTTCCACGCGCGTCGAGACTCCCGGCCTGCCCGCCGCCCGGAAAATCTTGGCGCATTTTGCCAAGGACACGGCGCGTGATTTTGATTTGGAAAACAAACCGCTGGCTCTGCAGGCGGCGGCCGCGGTATTTAATTACTTTAAGGCGGCGCAAAAAACTGAACTCCAGCAGCTGACCAGACTGGAAACCTATTTGCCGCAAAACTACATGCACCTCGACAGCGCGTCGCGTAAAAATCTGGAATTGACCGAGACCATCCGCTACGGCGGCAAGAACGGCTCGCTGTACGGGCTGTTCGACCAGACCAAGACCTCTATGGGCAGTCGCCTGCTCAAAGAATGGCTCTGCTCTCCGTTGCTGAATAAGGACGCTATCGAGGCGCGTTATGCCGCCGTCGGGGAACTCCTCGGCGACCTCGTTTCACGCGCCGAACTGGCGGAATTGCTGAAAGACATTTACGACATCGAGCGGCTCATCGGGCGCATCACCAACGGCAATGCCAATGCGCGCGACTTGGTTTACCTCAAAGAATCCCTGCGCGTCATCCATAATCTCGCACCGATTTTACAGCAATTTTCCGCGCCGCTGCTGCAGGACTTGAATGACCCGTCCCTGCGCGGCCCCCTGCAAAACATCTGCACGCTGATTGACCAAGCCATCGTCGACGACCCGCCGCTCTTGGTCAGCGGCGGCCATATTTTCCGTGACGGCTACCATGCCGAATTGGATGAACTGCGCCAAATCAGCCAGGCAGGCAAAACTTGGATTGCCGCGCAGGAAGCCAAAGAACGGGAACGCACGGGCATCAAGTCGCTGAAAATCGGCTACAACTCGGTCTTCGGCTACTACATTGAAATATCCCACGCCAACCGCGGATTGGCACCGAAAAATTATATCCGCAAGCAGACTTTGACCGGGGCGGAGCGTTATATCACGCCGGAGTTGAAAGAAAAAGAGGAGGCTATTCTCAACGCCAGCAGCCGCCTGCAAAAACTGGAGCATCATCTTTTCACAGAGTTGCGCCGTCATATCGCCGCGCACACCCTGCCCATCCAGCAAATCGCGCGGAAAGTGGCGGTGGTCGACGCGCTGCTCGCCTTCGCTGAAACCGCCGCGGCGAGACATTTTGTCCGCCCGACTATTTTGGACGATGACCGCAATAGCCTGCACATCAAAAACGGCCGCCACCCGGTCGTGGAGCAGGCGCTCGGCACAGAGACATTTATCCCCAATGACCTCTACCTCGCGCCTGAAGAAAACCGCCTGCTGCTGCTTTTCGGCCCGAACATGTCCGGCAAATCCACTTATATGCGGCAGGCCGCCCTGCTCGTCCTGCTGGCGCAAGCGGGCAGTTTTGTTCCGGCGGAGAGCATGGAATTTGCGCTGGTGGACAGGCTCTTTACCCGGGTCGGGGCGATGGATGATTTATTTTCGGGCAAGTCGACTTTCATGGTGGAGATGGCGGAGACCGCCAATATCGTGCGCAACGCCACCAAACGCTCGCTGATTATCCTCGACGAGGTGGGACGCGGCACCAGCACTTATGACGGCATGGCTATCGCCTGGGCCTTGTCGGAATACATCTGCCTGCGTATCGGAGCCAAGACGATTTTTGCCACGCATTATCATGAACTGGCCCAGCTCGCCGCCAAATATCCTTATATCCGCAATTTTAATGTCTCTGTCGAGGAGAGCGGGCCGGACATTGTTTTCCTGCACAAAGTCGTCCCGGGAACGGCCGGCGGCAGCTATGGCATACACGTTGCGCGGCTCGCCGGGCTGCCCGCCGAGATAACCAACCGCGCCACGGAAATCCTCGCCACGCTGGAGACCCCGCAAAAAAGCCATGGACAATTAAATTTATTTTGACGGCTCAACATAATGCCTATTGCGTAATTTATGGTATCATGTGGGAAAGTTATTGGCGGAGGATTGAGTATGTGGAAAACTAGAAAAATCTTGACGGTAACTCTTCTTGCCTTGGCCTTGTGCGGCTGTGGCAAGACCAATCTCCTGCAATGGACAGCCCCCGCACAGAAAACCAATGAACTGGAAAAAGCACGGAACATTATCGACACCGCCAAAACCAAGGCGGATTATCAGAAAGCCTACAACCTAGTCAAGGACGACGACAGCAACGAGGGCAAAGTCATCCGCGCCGAGGCTTTGCTGGGCAGGTCAGGCATCGACCTGGCGGCCATCATTGACGCGCTGGAACAGGGGAACCTTGACCTCGGCGGCGGACAGCAATCCGCCAGCCCGATACTCAAGCTGGAAAGGCTTGTCGTGGACAGCGGTGTACGCGCTGATGTCCTGGCGGCTGGCGAACTTTTCCTGTCGTCCGTCCCGCCCAAAACTTCCGACAAAGTAATCGGCGCACTGACCGGGCTGATTGCCCACACGGCCAATCTGCGGCAGGCCGCTGGGGATTTTAAAAGCTATCTGACCGGGAAAGATGACGCTGACGAATGTCAAAGTTTCTATACCGCCCTGGGGACAAATAAATTAGCCTACATCACTATGGCAGTCAATTTTTTAAGCGGCGGCGATGAAAAAGTCCAAGAAGCCATAACCGCCGCCAACGCCGCCCTAAAAACCATCGACGCTTCTATAGAATTTGTCGCCGCAGTAAACGACACCGATGGCTCGACCAGCGATGAGATTTATGTCGAAATTGCCCAGAAACTGCTCGACAATATCGACGAAACTATTTTCAAAGAATTTGGTTACGAAGGCACGGGCAAGTTGACCTTGGCTGTCTTAAAAGACAACATCACTGACGCGCTAAATAATGATTCCGTTGCTAAAGCAGCCGTGGCCGCCGAAATCAAAGACTCTAAAAGCGCTTTGCCCGCGCAGGCCGCTCCTTGGCGGACAGTCAAGGTTCTGTTCGGATTGTAGAATATAAATTAAGGACAAAGAATGAGAAAATTTTTGGTTATCCTGCTAATCTCGGCGCTCGGTCTGACCGCGGCCAAACCCGTCTCCTACTTCAGCCCCCGCCGAACGGCAATGGGCGGCGCGGGCGTGGCAGTGGTCGACAAAGAAAATTCTTATTTTTACAATCCAGCCCACGCGGCGGAAATACAGCAGTCTTGGCATCTGCCCGCCTTGCTCCTCATCCCCAACAGTTTTGCCTACAGCGACAACGCTTCCATTGTTTTTAACAAAGCATTGCACAATGACGGAGACGACAACACCGTCAAAACTTTCCGCAAGATTGTGCCGTCGCAACTGGGCTTGGGCGGCAGTTACTCGACCGGGCTGGTCTTCACGCCTCATTTTACCCCCAGCAGTAATATCGGCAGTTTTGCCGTCGGCGGGTACGGCAACGCCCAGATGAGCGCGGAGATTCTCAATCGTCTCTCACCGCGTTTTGACCTGATGGGCCGCGCCGACGGCGTGGTCTCCCTAGCCTACGCGCGTACCGTGCCTCTCGAGGAGTGGCTGCCCGACCCCGACAATTTTATCTTCAAAGATTTGCAAGCCGGAGTGGCAATCAAAAATATTTATCGCACCTCGCTCTACAATCCAAATGAGGACAGTGAAGTGCTGTCCTTGGAAGTCTTAAATCTGCTGGGGGAAGACGCGACTTACTCCGGCCTGAATGCCCGGTTCGGTAGCGGCCTCGGGTTTGACCTCGGCGTGCAGTCGAGGCTGAATCTCTTTGGCGCAACCGCCAATATCGCCGTGGTACTGAATAATGTCGCCACGGTTATCCAAGGCAAACAGTACGGGCCAAATATCTTCACTTCGGCTAAAGGCCTCAGCGAACTCGACGAAGACGAGCCGTGGACGGAAGAAAGCCGCTACAAACAAAAGATTCCCCTGACCGCGACCTTGGGCTTGGCGGTCGAAGCCTCGCCCTTTGCCAATCCGCCCCTGCAACCCGCTCCCGACACAGCCGATGATTTGCCCTTTTTCTCGCAGACCTTTAAATACACCTATCTGGTTCTAAACTGTGTTTTGCCGCGGGCGGTTTATGCCGCGGATTTTGACATCATCTCGCCCGAAAAATCTGGGCTCAAACGCCTGCACCTTGGTCTGGAACAAGCGTACCTTAATGACTTTTTGCGGCTGCAACTGGGCTTAAATCAAGGCTATCCCACTATCGGACTGGCGGCTGACTTATTCGGCTGGTATCGTCTGGGTGGGCTGTACTATACCGAAGAACTGGGCGCGGAAGCCGGGCAAAACCCGTCCTCGTTTTATGTTCTCTACAGCAGTTGGGTGTTTTAAATGCCTATCGTCTTGATAGAGCCTCGTGGCTTTTGCCGCGGGGTGCGTCAAGCCTTGGAGCTTCTCGACCGCGCCCTGCAGGAAAATCCCGTCTATGTGCTGAACGAAATCGTCCACAATAAAACCATCATCGCCGCCTATCAGCAAAAAGGTGCCTGCTTCGTGCAAAACATTCAGGACGCACCGCCCGGCAGCCGAATTGTTTTTAGCGCACATGGCGTGCCGCCGGAAACGCGCCGGGAGGCAATCCAGCGCGGCTTAAAAATAATCGACGCGACCTGTCCTCTGGTGCAGAAAGTCCACGCGGAGGCGATAGAATTTACGCGCCGCCATATTCCCATCATCTATCTTGGACATAAAAATCACGAAGAAGTGCGCGGCGTATGCGGTGAAGCCCCGCAGAATATCACGCTCATCGAAAGCATAGACGACATTCAGCTCATCCCGCGCGGGCGGCGGCAATATGCTGTCCTGACGCAGACCACCCTAAACATAGAGGATACCCAAAAAATCATCGCCGCCTTGAAAAAAGATTTTCAGATTATCGAGCCGAAGCAGAAAGATATTTGCTACGCCACCGCCGCCCGGCAGGAAGCCGTGCGGAAAACCGCGCCGCAGGTGGAAGCCGTACTCATCATCGGTTCGCAAAACAGCTCCAACTCTATCCGCCTCAAAGAAATCGCCGAGGCCGCGGGAGCCAAAGCCTATCTCGCCGACAGTTATCGGGATTTGCCTGCCGACATTAAAAAATATAAATCTATCGGCATCACCGCAGGAGCTTCCGCCCCGGAATATCTGGTGCAGGAGTGTTTGGCATATTTGGCTTAAATATCCCGCCTTATCGCCTGCGCCCTGTCCGGGCCAGTGGAAACCAGCGTGATTTTCACGCCGACCACTTCCTGTAATTTGGCGATGTATTTCAAGGCCTCTGACGGCAGTTCAGAAAAAGAACGGCATTGCGTCGTGTCTTTTTGCCAGCCGTCCATCTCGAGATAAATCGGCTGGGCGCGGGAGAATAACACCAAATCCGTCGGTAAATCCGCGACGGCCTGCCCGTCTAAGGCATAAGCCGTGCAAATTTTTAGCTTGGGCAGTTTGTCCAGCACGTCCAGCTTGGTAATGACCAAATCAGTCAAGCCATTGACCCGCGCGGCATGTTTGACCACCACCGCATCAAACCAGCCGCAACGCCGCGCGCGCCCCGTCGTCGTGCCGAATTCCGCCCCTGCCGCGCGTAAATATTCTCCGTCCGCGTCAAACAACTCTGTCGGGAAAGGTCCCGCGCCCACGCGCGTGGAGTAGGCCTTGACCACGCCCCATACTTCGTCAATCTTGGTCGGCCCCAGACCCGAGCCGGTGCAGGCGCCGCCAGCCGTGGGATTGGAGGAAGTAACAAAAGGATACGTGCCGTGGTCGACATCGAGCATCGTCCCCTGTGCGCCTTCCAGCAAAATATTTTTGCCCGCGGCCAAGGCTTCATTGAGGTATTTCACGCTGTCAATGATATAGGGCGCGATTTTATCTCGCAGTCCGGCCAGCTGTTCGTCCGGCGGCGCGTCCTGCCGCAAAAAAATCTCCAGCCGCGCGCCAGACCTGTCGATTTTATCCACATAAGCCGGGCCAATCCCGCGTCCCGTCGTGCCGATTTTCTGCCCGTCCGCGCGCCCCGCTTCCTGTTCCTGGTCATGCTTTTTGTGCTTCGCCAAAATCAAATGCGCCGCCGAGGATATTTTCAGATTGTCCGGGCTGACTTGGACACCGCGGCCACGCAGCATCTCAATCTCGGCAAGCAGGACTTCTGGGTCGACGACCACGCCATTGCCAATCACGCACACCGTATTCGGAAACAAAATCCCTGACGGAATCAGATGCAGTTTGAAAACTTCCTGCCCGACAATGACTGTATGCCCGGCATTATTGCCGCCCTGATAGCGCACCACGATGTCGGTATTCGCGGCCAGCAGGTCGGTAATTTTACCCTTGCCCTCGTCGCCCCATTGGGTGCCGACCACTACGCGCACTGTCATAAATGCTCCTTATAAAAAATGCGACAGGCATTATTTTACTTGCTTTGGGGAAAATGGCAAACTGATTTTCTCCCGTACCAGCACGGCGGCGGCGACCAAGTTACGCAGACTGGCTGTCGTCTCCGCCTCCGCTCTGGTTTTCAAGCCGCAATCCGGGTTGACCCAGAGCTGGTCGGCAGCCAGTTGGGCGCACATTTTTTCCAAAATCCCGGCCAGCTCCTCCACAGCAGGCACCCGCGGCGAATGAACATCATAAATACCCGGGCCGATATATTTATCATAATCAGCCAAGGCCGCGAGCAAAGTCCAGTCGGAACGCGCCGCTTCGACCGTGAGTACATCGGCATCCAGCGCCTTGAGCGTGGCGCTGATGTCCGCCAACTCGCTGTAGCACATGTGCGTGTGAATCTGCGTCTCCGGTTTGACCAGATAGTGCGTCAGACGGAAGGCCTTGACCGCCCAAGCCAGATAATCCCGCTGCCAATCCGCCCGCCGCAACGGCAATTTTTCCCGCAGAGCGGCCTCGTCAATCTGGATAATTTTTATCCCGTTTTTTTCCAAATCCAAAACCTCGGCCTGTATGGCCAGAGCAATCTGATAGGCAATCTCCGCCAGCGGAATATCCTCTCTGGGAAAAGACCAGTTCAGAATGGTAATCGGCCCGGTAAGCATACCTTTGACCGGGCGGGCGGTCAGAGACTGGGCGTATTTTATCCACTCCACCGTGAAAGCCGCCGGGCGCGCCACGTCGCCGAAAATAAGCGGCGGCTTCACGCCCCGAGTGCCGTAGGACTGCACCCAGCCGTTCTCCGTAAAAACAAAACCCTGCAAATGCTCGCCAAAATACTCCACCATATCATTGCGCTCGTATTCGCCGTGCACCAGCACGTCCAAGCCAAGCTCTTCTTGCCGGGCAATGACTTCTTTTATTTTCCCTTTGAGACGTTCCTGATATTCCGCCGCGGTCAGCTGTCCCTGCTTGTAAGCCTTGCGCCAGGCCCGCACCTCCGCGGTCTGCGGAAAAGAGCCTATCGTGGTGGTGGGCAACCAAGGCAAATTTAATTGCTTTTGCTGTTCCGGCTGACGTGCGGCAAATATCGGCTGACGGGCAATCTCCGCCGCCGCGGCCTGCCGCGCCTGTTCTCTGACCTGCCTATTCAGAAAATCCGGGTCGTTCTGCCCAGCCCAAATAATTTCCTGATTGCGTTGCAAGATAGCTGGGTCGGGATTTTCCGCCAGCATTTTTAAGGCAGACAATTCTGCCAATTTTTCTTCCGCAAAAGCCAACCGTCTTTTATATTTTTCCGCCAGCTTCCGTTCATAGCGCACGGAGTACGGCACATGCAGTAAGGAACAGGAAGTACTTAGCACCAGCCGCTCCCGTGGAAGCAGTTTGTCCAATCTGCCCAGCACAGCCAAACTTTTTTGATAATCATTCAGCCAAATATTTTTGCCGTTGACCAGTCCGGCATACAATTTTTTATCGGCGGGAAAACCATATTTCTCCAGCAATTCCAGATTGCCCCGCCCGCCCTCGACCAAGTCCAGCCCGAGCGCGTCAAAACCCAAGCCGCTGACTTTGGCATAGATATCCCGGATGTCGCCAAAGTAAGTCTGCAAAAGAATTTTCTGGCCGCGTTTTTGTGCCAGCAAGGGCAAATAAATCTGCTCAAAAAGAGCGCTGTCGTCTGCGGTCAAATCCAGCACCAGAGCAGGTTCATCCAACTGAACATACTCACAACTGTATCTGGCCAAGCCAGTCAATATCGCGCCGTAAGCCGCCGCCAATTCGGCGGCCAGCGTGTCCAGACTTTGGGCGGACTTATTGAGGCTGAGCCGCAAGAAAGTATAGGGGCCAATCAGCGCCGGGCGATAATTCAAGCCTAGCTTTTCCGCCGCGGAACATTCCTGCCACAATTTATCAGCCTGAATCTCTGACCCGATGCCGCCCTCAATCTCCGGGACTAAATAATGATAGTTGGTATTGAACCATTTGCGCATTTTCAAAGCCCGCACGTTTTGGCCTGCCGAGCCAGACGAATCCTGATACCCCCTCGCCATGGCAAAATAAGTGTCCAGCGCGGACAGACCAAGCTCCTGATAGCGGGCAGGTATTACCTTTAACAAAAAAGCCATGTCCAGCAGATTATCGTAAAAGGAGAAATCATTGACCGGAGAAATTGCCAGTCCTTTTTGTTTTTGCAGTAGCCACTGCGCCTCCCGCAGCTTGGCCGCGGACTGCAACAATTCGGCTTGCGTTATTTCCCCGCGGAAATACTGCTCAGTGTATTTTTTTAATTCCCTCTGTGCGCCAAGGCGCGGATAGCCTACAATTGTAGTTTGCATTTCTTTCCTCCTAAAATTTAAGCTGGCCTGTGAATGAAAATTTAAACGACGAATATTTTGGACATGCGGCTTCTCCTCGACCAACTTGGATTCTTTCCTTGCAAGTGTTCCGGCTGTACGGTTGCGGGTCAGCGAGGGAATCACACCCTACTTTCCTTACTTCGAAAGTGGCGGTAGTTTAACAGAGAATACAGGGCGTGGCAAGGATTGCTGAACTCCCCCGGCTTTCGGAACCCCAAACATTACTAAACAATTCTGGCAAGCCTAAAACCGTAGTTGTTGTTGTTGTCGTTGTTGTTGTTGTAATCATCGCCGGGAGAGTCGATATACCGAGAAGATGGATAATCAAAACGACGCAAAACACGATGAGAGGCCTTTCCCTTATTCCCTACAAAACACATGCCGACTAAACAAGGCCTCGGCCAGCCTGTACGTATCACCCCATTTCGCGTGGCCCAGCCAGCTCGCCAAGGAATAGCGAATCCTCTGCCAGGC
>BGZO01000040.1 GCA_003864475.1 Candidatus Termititenax persephonae
ACCCAATACCAAACCGACACGAATTATAAAGACTTGTACTGCGACCATGGACAGGGAATATACCGCTTGTCCGTGCGTGCCAAAGACAAGGCCGGAAATGTTTGTGATGAGTGGACAACAGTCTTAATCTACCGCTACGGACAGCCTGAATAAACTCTATAAATTGTCTGAATATTTTTAAATCTTTTAGGCGGCAGCTACCCGTACCCTGTCTTGGGCAAGGTCGTTCTCCGGCAAACCGAAGTCGTCTTGAATCCGGGACTCAGTTTTCAGACGTTCCATGAGCTGAATCAGCTTTTTCTTTTTATCGCGCAGGAGCGGCGTGTCCTTAACTGCCAAGGCAACATTGGTCAGCTTCAGCTCGCGCTTGGAAACCTCGAAGACCGCCTCGTTGGCACGGTCGCGCAGGAGATTAAACTCATATTCCGTCAGTTCCATGCCGAGTTTTTTCGCGTTGCGCATCAGACCCAGCAGCTTGGCCTCGACCAGCTGATAGGCCGGACCGGAGAGACGATAGAGCGTCGCCCGCTCCATAAAAGTCTCCTTGAGCATTTCCATGATTTTCATGCCCGCCATCAGGCGCGACTCCTCACGCACCTTGTCGTTGATGTCATTAGAAAAAATACCGAGTTTAATCATCTTATTTTTGGTCTTGATGATTTTCAGCGAAGTGTCCAGGGAAGTCCGCCAATCATTCTTCAAGGCGGAGCGGATATACAGCGCCCGCAGGCGGTTGACTAAATAATCCTCGGTTATTTCGTCCGGCTCGGTTTCCGGGTCTTGCTGATGCTGATTCTGCTGCTGGAGATTGGTCTGGACATTAACCGCCACATCGGGACGCTGAAAAACAAACAAGCCGTTGTCTTCTTTGGCCTTGTACCAGCTCTTCATGTACTCCGTCGCGTTGAAGCCGACTTTCTTGCCCAGTTCCAGCAAACCCTGCAAGTCCTTGCGCGCTACCTTGGGGTCAACGTCGCTGCTGACCAGCCGCTCAGTCATCTTCTGGTCGAGCATGTCTTTGAGCGCCAAGCGTATCTCGCCCGCGACCTCCTGCGCCGCCCGATCCGCCGTGCCTGGCAAGCCATTGTTGAAACCGCCAAAATCCACGCCGCCCAGAGCCTCATTGCCTTCCAAGAAACCCAGCAGGTCGCCCAGACCGCGCTCTGCCGTACCCAGTTCCACCACCTGCTCCATCGAAACCATTTTTTTCATAAAAGCGTCTTTAATCTGCCCCAAAACCTCCGTCCGCAAAGACTGTTTCATGGACAGCTTCAATTCCAGCAGCTGGCTATTGGTAAAACCTTTATCGGTCTTGAGTTTTTTCTCCAGCTTGTCCAGTTCCTGCGCCGCCGCATCGGAGCGCGAAGAAACAATCTGCCCGTACAGGTCAGTGTACTGTTTCATCAATTGGCGCGTCTCGGAATCCAGCTGATGCTGGATTTTATTGGCATGTTCCTTGTCGCCGCGGCGCAGTTCCATTTCTTTATTCATCGGCTTCACGCCGTTGCGGCGCGTGATTGAGACGCTGTCCTCCCGGGACTCGTCATTTTCCTGAATGAAATCCTGCGCGTTCAGCTCCTTGTTTTTTACTTTGATTTTGTTGTTGTCATCAAACATTTTGCCCAGCGTGGACTTGGCGAACGAGGCAACCATATTAGAAATAATCTGCGTGCCGCGGTCTTGGGTGTTTTTATTGAGCAGCTGCGTGATATTCTGCTCCTTGGTAACCTCAATCTTCTGCGTCTGCTTCTGGTAATGGAGCAAATCCCGCGCCCGCACATTCTCCCGCACCTCTTGGGCGGCCTGTCTGGCTAGAGTTTGTTGTACATTGTCCACAACCATAATTACACCTTGTTCTCCGTTTTATTTTTCCTCGGCACGAGCGAGATGCCCAAACGCTTATCTTCCACCGCCTGTCGCTTCTCGCGCAAACGCTGAAGATTCAATTCATTGGCGTTGATGTGCATCTCCGTCCGCTTGACGTAGGAGCGGACCCTTTCCAGCTTGATTTGCAGCTCATGCAAATCCACTTCCTCAAGCTCATCGGGCGGCGGCAGGGCTTCTTCCGGCCTCTCACCAAGCTGCTCCGCCTGCGCTTCCGCGCCCTCGTCCTTTATCTGCTCGTCAACCATTTGCTTGTCTCATTTGCTTATCTCATTCTCTTATTATCTCATTTTCTTATCTCATTTTTCCCAGCGTTTTATGCTCACGCCTCATTCAAATAATAATCCAACTCATACTGGATAGTCTGCTCCTCCTCGACAAACTTATAATAAATATTCTTGGCCGCGTTGACACGCATCTCCAAGATTTTTTCTTTGGTGTAATAATCGTCAATGTTCAGGCGTTTGGCCTGGGTCAAAATCTGCTTTTGAATCTCGTCCAGCACACTGCGCTCGGCCTTCAAACGCGCCCCCGATGAGCCGCCGACAATCTCCAGCAACTCGCTGTTGTAAAGATTCTCCTCCATGAGCGCGACATTTTCGCTTACGGCATCATCCAGCGCTTTCTTGCGCAGCTTGCGCAGTTCCTCGGGCGGCACACCCAGCTGAGCCAAAATAAAAGCCGCCGCCGCCATCTTCATGCCCGCGATGCGCGACATCATCAGATTGTGCGAGGTCGACTTGATGACTTCTTTCATATACATTTCCATCAGATTTTCGATGCGGTCGCGCAGGTTGATTTTCTGACCCATAATCATCTTGATGACCATCGGCACCCTGACCACACCCTCGTGCGTACGCACCGTCGTAAAAAACGACTTGGCGGAGAGCTTAGTAACATCCATGTAATAATCGGTCTCGCCGGCCTTGTCTTTGCCCTTGACCCACAGGCCTTTTTGTTCGCGCTCCGCCTGCAGCTTGTCTTGAATCTCGCGGTAATGGTCGGTCTGCCGCAGGTCTTGAATCTGCTCCTCCAGCGGACGATTCAGCATATTGACGGTAGCAATAGCCATTATTTAAGCGCCCCCTACTTGAAGACCGACTTGCTGGCAAACATCCGGCGCGAACGACGGCGACGCGCCCGACCGACCTTAATCCGGCGGCTGATGGAACCCGTGGCGCGTACGGAAGTTTTGGTAAGCGAACTCTTCTTGGACACAGATACCGAAGTAGTGGGTCGAGTATTCGCCGCCGGAGCAGTTCGCGAGACTGCCTTCTTAGATGTGACAGACGGCGACGCGCCTTTGCGTACCCGCAATATCGGCTTGCTGGCTACTGCTGCTGGCACACTGGCCTTGGTCGCAGCCGCTTTTTTCGCCACTACTTTGGCCGGCGCGGACGCGGTAGTTATTTTACGGCTCGGAGCGGCGGCAGTGGTCAGCTTGACCGGCTTAGAGGCCGCCACTTTGGTCGCCGCCTTGGCGGTCGGCGAGGCTGGAGCCTTGGGCGTGCCTTGATTGCTTACCTGCATTTGACGAGCGGGAGCAGATTTTTGTTTGGGAGGCGGCGCAGGGATAGCGGAGGCAGCCGGAGGCGGAGGAGCGGCGGCTGGCTTGGCCTGTTGAGTTTGCCCGGTATTGGCCTTGGCGGCCGCACGGTTTTGCTCCGCGATTTTTTCCAGCAAGGCCTTCTCTTCGGCTCTTTTTTTCTGCGCGGCCTTTTCCTGTTCAAGCTCTATTTTTTCTTCTTCCTCGATTTTCTCCTCATACTCTTCCTTGTCTTTTTTATACTGCTCATAGCGTTGACGGTAGGCGACGCGTCCCGCAATATTTTGGTGGATAATCTTGTCCATCTCGCCTTGCAATTTTTCGTAGACCTGCTTGCCCCAATCCGTCTCCTTGAGCCCGGTGTTTTGGTCGGCAGTCGGCATAGAGTTTTCTGGATTGAGCCACGCCCGCCAAATCTCAAAAGCCGCGCGGCGGTCGCCGGAAAGCTGGCTGGCACTACCGGGATTGTCAAGCTGCACCTCGCTGATGCCGATATACTGCGCGATTTTTTGCTTCATGCTGGTCAAGAAATTTTGCAGTCTCGTCTTGTCCAACGTACTCTCGACAAATTCATTGCTCTGCCCATACATCGGCAGGATATGCGAGAGAAAAGACTCGTTGGCATTCATAAAAAACTGAAAAAAGCCGGATTTCACCGGGTCGGTCGCCAGGCCGCTCTCGTCATACCACCTATTGAAAGTCGCGAGGCGCACCGCGTCATTCTCGTCAGGACTGCCAAAAATTTCCGTCATGGCGCTGTTGACCCGCGTCCGCGATTCCAGCATGACGGCCAGCGAGGCGAAAGCCTGTTCCGGGCTGAGATTGTCCGCGCCATCCATCATAATCTCATAATAAGAACGATTCTCATTCTTAAGACTGCCTTGGATTTTCGCCCAGACACTGCCCACCCAAGTATTCAGCGGCTGTTCTTGGGTCGAACCGTCCAGATTCTCAAAATCCGCCGCATTGTCCGAGGTAAACTGCAAGCCCGACATGCCGTAAGCATTGCCGTAAGCCTTGCCCAAGCCAGCCACCTTGCCGAAAATCGGCGTGCCGTCCGCGGCGGTCTTGCCGTATTGCTCATAGTCCTCCGACGTGTCCGTCGAGGTAAAACCCTTGCGCTCATAGCCGGGCATGAATTTCAACATTTCCATTAAGTAATTGGCGTTCCGGTCCACCGCCGCCGAGGTTTTGTAAGTGAAGTTGACCGTTTTCCTGTCCGCCGGCATCGGTTTTCGCGGCTTGGGTATCGATATCGACTGCTGATCTAATATGCCCATAACATAACCCCCTTAACCTAAAATCTGGCGCAAACTATCCTCTGCCCGGCGAATCTCGCTGATGAGGCTGAAGTTTTGTGTATTTTTATTCTCAATCTCGGAAAGCTTATCGTTGATAACCAAGGCTCCCAGTGAAGTGGTTTTATCAAAAGTAGTGCCGTCGATAGTAATTACCTTGTCTTCGCTGGCGATTAACGCCATCAAATCTTCCATTTCCTTTTGCACCATGTGGGCAAAACGTTTTGGGTCGGCTTCCAAGGTGGGCATTTTTTCGCGCGCGTTCAAAATCAAGCTATAAACCGTTCCTTCTGACATTCTAGCCTCCTGTTATCCTACTCTAATTATCGACACAACTTGCCTAAAACTTGCATGTAATATTCTCGATATTTCTCGGGGAGAAATATGCCCAGATTAGGGCAAAATTATACATCGGCAAAAACCTCTCCCGCACGGCCAGAGAGGCTTGTGTTGGTCAGGACTTTTCCTAAAAATAGCGAATCTTATCCGGTTCAGGGAGGCCATTAACAGTTAAATTAACTTGTCCTTGAAAGTTGGGTTTACCAGCATGTTTATCAGCATTTTTAATATCAATAGTATCAATAAAATTATTAACGCCCTGCTGAAAACCCTTTACATATTCATAAACAGTACCCGTTATATTTTTACTTTCGAAACTCATTTTTCAATCTCCCATCCGTCCATTAGAAATATCGTCAAAGTTCGGCCAAAACTTGCATCGGATTCGGTAAAAACCGACCCGGCAAAAATCCGTTGGATTTGACAGACGGACTTTTTGTATATATAATAAGTCGATGGAAGACGAGTTAATCCTCAGAGATTTTGAGTGGGATGAGCAAAAGAATGAGGCAAACATCATTAATCGTGGTTTGGATTTTGAGTTTGCTTCACTTATTTTTTTAGACAATGACCGTCTGAGGTACAATGATAACCGCAAGAATTATGGGGAACTGCGTTACCAAACGATTGGTAAAGCGTTTGAAAGTATCTTGTTTGTCGCCTATACCATAAGGGGCAGTAAGATACGCATAATCTCGGCGCGCCAAGCGAACAAAAAAGAAAGGAGTATTTATGAAAATAGTAAGGAAAACTATTGAACAAATACAAGCTGGTCTTACCGCCGAACGAATCAGAAAATTCAAAGAGGCAATGGAGCGCGAGCCAACCCAAGAGGACATGCGCGACCCAGACTTATTAACTCCCACCAAGGAGATGCTCAAAAACGCCGTCCGCCTGGGCAGGCCGCCGAAGCTCAATCCCAAAAAGTCCGTCTATATTTATTTCGAGTCGGACGTGGTCAGGCATCTCCGCGCCACGGGCAAGGGCTGGCAAACCCGGGTCAGCGACTGGGTAGCACAAGGGGTAAGGCAGGGGGCGCTGTAACCACCTTGCCCAAAAATACTCTGTACAAAATCGTGAGTATATAGCGCCGCGCTCGCAGTTTTTTCATCGCGCGCTTTCTGGATAAAAAAGACCCTGCTTCAAAAGCAGGGTCTTTCAAGCAAGTTAGCCTGAGACAAACTAGCCCTGACCCGTTACCGAGTGGACCTGTTTCTGAGCCTTGTTCTCGGCGGCCACGAGCTGTGCGGCGGCCTGCTCCAACGTGGACAGCTCTTGCAGAGCATCGTCCAGCACCAAAGCGCCCGCGCCAGTAGAGATATCAACACAAGCCCCAGCAATACTAATTGTCTTAGCACTACTAGAATCCGCAGCGGCACTCCTGACTTCGCTCATGATGTTTTCTCTCTGAATAGAGACACAAGCAATCGCGTCGACCCCTAATTTCGCTATATTATTAATACCTGCATTCGCTGTATTCGTAATCATCTTTGCCGCAGTAGTTCTATCTTCAGCTCCCATATTAATCACCTCCCGATTTGATAAATCCGTGCTTATGCCTATATATCGATGGGGGGGGGGGGACTTGCATGAAATCTCCCGCAAATGCATCGATGTTTTGCGGGGCATTCCTTGCCCGCAAAATAATGCCAAGCCACAAGCGGTGGCTGGCGAGTTTTGCGGGGGATTATTTTTTTATTAACGGTTTTACAAAAGCCAAGATTGTCTTGGCACACTTTAATGCGTCCCGCATATCTTCTTTAGCGATTATCATTTCACGGGGATATTTTGGCAAAACACTATATTTATTCAAAAAAATACAGCTAGCCTTTATATTTTCAAGATTTGGTACAAAAGGATTACACAAAACATATAAATCGTCCAAATTATGTATTTTCGGCGGCGTAATTTTCTGTAATACCAACATCCCCTTTAAACATTTTTCGGCAGACTGCTGGCAATGATAACAGATTATTTCCAGAGGCAAGGGCTTATGATTCAACAAAAACTCCGCGCTACTAAAATCCATTTCGGCAAAAGAAAGCCATTCCAAGGCGTATTCCAACTCATCCATATATTACTCTCCCCTTCTCGGCAACTTCATGTTCAAGTGTGGGCGCAGAGAGGCGATATTGAAACCGAGACTTCTTGATTACCAGAATATCCGTCGGCATTGATTTACGGCCCCAAAGAGCCAAACCAATTTTATCCATGGCTTCCACAGGGCGGTACGGCGCGTCATCTTTCATAATCACGTAAAAATCCAGATCTGAGTCCGGGTGCGGCGTGCCGTAAGCGTAAGAGCCAAAAAGATAAATCCTCTCGACAGGCACGGTTGCGACAATAATCTTCTTTATCGTCTCGATTTGTTCTTGAACCTCTTTTTCCATAACCTGAATTATATCACAGCCACACCCTGCTACGCCGCCTCAAGGAGTCGGTAATTTCTCGTTGATTATTCTATTTATATACTTTCTTTCTATCATCTTTGATTTATCTATTTTAGCGTACATTTTTAACAACAATTCATCTGATACATTTCCTAATATCTCTAATTCTTTTCGGTGATACTGACACTTCAATTTCTCCAGCGGTATCTCTATAACACGATTAAGTTGGATAAAGGTATCTTTGTCAAACATTTTCTCTTTATTGATATCCACAAATATGTCATCATAGCCATAATACCTGCTACTGGATAGAATATTCGACGTTGCGGTAGCCGCCAAAATTATTTCATCATTATTGTTTGTCAGCACAACCAATCTTTTTATCTTCTGTCCGCCATCGGGGAACACCACTTCTGTTTTTATAACCGCCCCCGCTCTCAGAAAATTAGGCAACGTTTTGTCGGTAATTTCTTTCGGAAAATCTATCATTATGTTATGCACAGAGCAGGCGCAAAAACTGATTTATTTCTTTGTCCTGCTGCAAGCGGCTTAGCAATTCTTTTTTCTTGTCAGCGGGCAATTCGTCAGCAATATCTTCTATATTGAGCATGTCGTAGTCTTCAGCGTTTTTCCAAGCCTTCTCCTCGTGGGATATATCAACAAGCGCAGAGACCGACATTTTCCCATAAACGGCAATTACTTCGTCTATGGTCTCTTGCTCAGAGATAGACAACTCGTCTAGGTCAGGTAATTTTTTGTTACGCATCCCGCGCTTGCTTCCATCATCTATTGCTAGGTGGTCTAAGAAATACTTTTTTTCTTCGTCAAACAATACATCGTCATAACTGTTTATTATATCCAACACTTTTGTTGGCACCGGGCCGTATTGATATTTTAGATATATGTCGTTCGTAACAAATCTGCCGTATTTAATGAGATGCTGCTTATCGATAAAATACAAAAGTTTTGCCGCCTGCAGCTTGGTTATCCCGCCAAGCTGCTCTGACAAGTAACATAATATTGTTGTTATTTTTCTAATATTCATCGACAAGTCCTCGCATCTATTATAGCATACACCCAAACCAAGATTATTTTTCGGTTCAGCAGATAACCTGTCGCTGTATGTTTCCCAAGTGAAAATCATTTGGGTCTTTCACAAAATCATAACTGTACTCCGCCCAAGGCAAAGCCCCTCATTGCTGAGGGGCTTCGTGGCAACAATATTTTTATGTATATTGCCTAGCCCTGACCCGTTACCGAGTGGACTTGTTTCTGAGCCTTGTTCTCGGCGGCCACAAGCTGTGCGGCGGCCTGCTCCAAGGTGGACAGCTCTTGCAGAGCGTCGTCCAGCACCAAAGCGCCCGCGCCAGTGGAGACATCTACCGTCGCGCTTCTGATAGAGACCAAGGAAGACCCGCTAAGCGATTGGGCGACACTTTTGACACCTTCCATAATCAACTCTCTTTGCGCTGCCACACTGGCAATCGCCACGTAACCGTCCCTGGCAATCTTATGGATACCTATACCAGAAACATAACTATCTGTAAATTTATTTGTAAAATCGGTAGTATCCATCCTTTTTTCTTGGACATTAACCATACTAAATCACCTCCCGATTTGATAAATCCATGTTTATGCCTATATATCGATGGGGGGGGGGGACTTGCATGAAATTCCTGACAAATGCATCGATGTTTTGCGGGGGATTCCTTGCCCGCAAAATAATGCCAGGGCGCGACCGAGGGCGTATTTCCTTGCGCCCGAGGAAGTCCCAGCGAGCAACCAGCGAGCGGAGTGCAACCGGTGGCTGGCGAATTTTTTATTTCTTTATTAACGGTTTAACAAAAGCCAAGATAATTTGGGTATGTTTTAACGCATTAGTTACGTCCTCTTGCTCGATTTCCAACTCATGCGGATACCTTGGCTGAACGCCATAATCATTTAACTCTGCGCAGGCATTTTCTACCGCCGCAAATTCTTGATTTAACGAGATACATTCTTTATTTAATTTCTTCAAATCATGTATTTTAGGTGGGATAATCTTTTGGAAAACTAAAAAACCTTTTAAGGCTTTTTCCGCCGCTTGCTGGCAAAGAAAACAGATTATCTCCTTCGGCAATGGCCTGCGATTTAATAAAAACTCCGCACTGCCAAAATCATTTTCAGCAAAAGACAGCCATTCCAGCGCACTCGCCAACTCATCCATAAATCACCCTGCCCTTGGCAAAAACCTCACGCTCTAAAGTGGGCGCGGATAATCTATATTGAAATTTTGATTTTTTGGTTACTAAAATATCTGTGGATTTTGAATCATAGTCCCAAAGCGCCTTGCCTATCCTGCGCATAGCCTCAATATTGCGGTACGGCGCGTCATCTTTCATAATCACGTAAAAATCCAAATCCGAGTCCGGGCGCGGCGTACCGTAAGCGTAAGAGCCAAAAAGATAAATCCTCTCGACAGGCACGGTCGCGACAATAATCTTCTTTATCGTCTCGATTTGTTCTTGAACCTCTTTTTCCATAACCTGAATTATATCACAGCCCAACCCGGCTAAAACAAAATGAGAAGTGTTCCCGGGAACAGAAGACACACCAGACTCATCAATGTAACACAATATCACTTGGGAAACCTCTGCTTGCGACTGGAGATAGGGATTAATCCCTTCTTAGAGACGCTTGGCGACTCATTCCAGACGCAACAGAGTGTACTATAATAATCAAACAAAATGTCAATAATATTAAGTACATATATATCGTAAGAAATAGGCATTTTGTTGCATAAATCTTAAAACATATACGATATCATGTATACCCACTTTAGTTATTTTTATACCTTTTCAAACGGCAAGCGGCATCAGAGTATCTGTATAAGTTAGAAAAGATTGGCGTTTTGCAGAGCAAGAAAGCAGGGAAAGAAACCTTGTTTCTGAACACAAAACTGTTTAACCTGTTCAAGGAATGACATGTCGATAAAATAGATTTTTATCGACATATTCCATAAACATGTCGCTGGCATCGACATGTCCGAGACTCCGCCAGCCAGGCGGCTTTCCGCCCAAGGCAAAGCCCCTCATTGCTGAGGGGCTTCGCGGCAACAATATTTTTATGTATATTGCTTAGCCCTGACCCGTTACCGAGTGGACTTGTTTCTGAGCCTTGTTCTCGGCTGCCACAAGCTGTGCGGCGGCCTGCTCCAAGGTGGACAGCTCTTGCAGAGCGTCGTCCAGCACCAAAGCGCCCGCGCCAGTAGAAACATCTATGACTCCGCCTCTAATAGAGACCAAGCTTGAGCCACCGCTCGCTATAGCTGCACACTTAACGCAGGTCATAATGTCCTCTCTCTGCTGGGCTACCGACTTGATAGCTGTATAAGCGTCCTGAGCTATCTTGTGGATACCAAAGTCTGTACCAAGTTTTGCTATGTCTGCACCTGACATAATTAATCACCTCCCGATTTGATAAATCCATGTTTATGCCTATATATCGATGGGGGGGGGGGGACTTGCATGAAATCTCCCGCAAATGCATCGATGTTTTGCGGGGCATTCCTTGCCCGCAAAATAATGCCAAGCCACAAGCGGTGGCTGGCGAATTTTTTATTTCTTTATTAACGGTTTTACAAAAGCCAAGATTGTCTTGGCATGTTTACTTGGCTCGCCAATTCATCCATAAATCACCCTGCCCTTGGCAAAAACCTCATGCTCTAAAGTGGGCGCAAAGCGGTACGGCTTCTGGAGGAAATTATCGGCAAAACCAACCCCCGTGATATAATCCGTAGCAGTCATGGAAAAATATTATTTCGTTGACGAGTCCGGCGACCCAACATTTTTCAACAGGTACGGCGAGTGCTTACTGGGACGCAACGGTTGCTCGCCAATTCTGATGCTGGGCTTTATTCGCACGGACAATCCACAAAAAATACGGAAAACAATTATCGCCCTGCACAAAGAAATAGAAACCAACGAATACCTAAAAGATATTCCGTCCCTAGGCAAAACCAAAATCACTTTTCACGCCAAAGACGACGTGCCGGAAGTGCGGGAAAAGGTGTTCACGACCCTTAAATCTTTGGCTTTTAAGGCAGAATTTATCGTTGCCCGCAAGCGGGTTGATATTTTCACTAAACGCCATAAACGGAATGAGAACATTTTTTATAATGAAGTTGTCAGCCGCTTGTTCGAGAACAAATTACACACGCAAGATAACATCATTTGTTTTTCCAAAAGGGGCAACAAACTCAAACAGGAACACATGCAGGGGGCAATCCAATCCGCCATACTTAACTTTGAAAACAAGACCAGCCGAAAAATAGAAACTTCCACCAAAATCATCATCCAAGCGCCGACCAAAGAGCCGTGCTTGCAGGTAATTGACTATATGAATTGGGCGGTGCAGAGAGCGTTCATCAAAAAGGAAATGCGTTACTTCAATTTTATGAAAGACAAAGTCAGCTTTATCTGCGATATTTATGATTTTGAGAAATACCCAAACAATTTCTACAACAAAAAGAATACGTTTAGCCCAGAAAAAATTAGTCCTCTATAGCTAGAACCTCTTACGGCTGCACGGCATGAAGCCGACTTTCACTATAGAGGAGTTATTATTAGTATACCCTATTTTGGCTAAAAATCAAGCCAGTCAGCAGACTATAGCAACAACATTCTCACTTGCCGTTCTCACGGCAAGCATGAAACCGCAATTCGCAGTTTTTTCATCGTGCGCTTTCTGGATAAAAAAAGACCCTGCTTTTGAAGCAGGGTCTTTCAAGCAAGTCAGCCTGAAATAAACTAGCCCTGACCCGTTACCGAGTGGACCTGTTTCTGAGCCTTGTTCTCGGCTGCCACAAGCTGTGCGGCGGCCTGCTCCAAGGTGGACAGCTCTTGCAGAGCGTCGTCCAGCACCAAAGCGCCCGCGCCAGTAGAAACATCTATGACTCCGCCTCTAATAGAGACCAAGCTTGAGCCACCGCTCGCTATAGCTGCACACTTAACGCAGGTCATAATGTCCTCTCTCTGCTGGGCTACCGACTTGATAGCTGTATAAGCGTCCTGAGCTATCTTGTGGATACCAAAGTCTGTACCAAGTTTTGCTATGTCTGCACCTGACATAATTAATCACCTCCCGATTTGATAAATCCATGTTTATGCCTATATATCGATGGGGGGGGGGGGACTTGCATGAAATCTCCCGCAAATGCATCGATGTTTTGCGGGGCATTCCTTGCCCGCAAAATAATGCCAAGCCACAAGCGGTGGCTGGCGAATTTTTTATTTCTTTATTAACGGTTTTACAAAAGCCAAGATTGTCTTGGCATGTTTACTTGGCTCGCCAATTCATCCATAAATCACCCTGCCCTTGGCAAAAACCTCATGCTCTAAAGTGGGCGCAAAGCGGTACGGCTTCTGGAGGAAATTATCGGCAAAACCAACCCCCGTGATATAATCCGTAGCAGTCATGGAAAAATATTATTTCGTTGACGAGTCCGGCGACCCAACATTTTTCAACAGGTACGGCGAGTGCTTACTGGGACGCAACGGTTGCTCGCCAATTCTGATGCTGGGCTTTATTCGCACGGACAATCCACAAAAAATACGGAAAACAATTATCGCCCTGCACAAAGAAATAGAAACCAACGAATACCTAAAAGATATTCCGTCCCTAGGCAAAACCAAAATCACTTTTCACGCCAAAGACGACGTGCCGGAAGTGCGGGAAAAGGTGTTCACGACCCTTAAATCTTTGGCTTTTAAGGCAGAATTTATCGTTGCCCGCAAGCGGGTTGATATTTTCACTAAACGCCATAAACGGAATGAGAACATTTTTTATAATGAAGTTGTCAGCCGCTTGTTCGAGAACAAATTACACACGCAAGATAACATCATTTGTTTTTCCAAAAGGGGCAACAAACTCAAACAGGAACACATGCAGGGGGCAATCCAATCCGCCATACTTAACTTTGAAAACAAGACCAGCC
>BGZO01000041.1 GCA_003864475.1 Candidatus Termititenax persephonae
CTCTCCTTGGCGGCGCGCGGATGTTCATCTTGGTCAAAGGGCAGGCTGGTCAGGAGCTGGTAATAGCGCGGCATCAGCGCGTCGGGCAGGGACATCAGCTTGCCGAACATTTCCTTGGGCGGTTCGGTAATGCCGACCTGGTTGCCGAGAGACTTGGACATTTTATTTACGCCGTCCAGTCCCTCTAGGAGCGGCAGGATAACCAGAGCCTGCGGGTCTTGCCCGGCAGCGGCCTGCAAGTCGCGCCCGACCAATAGATTGAATTTCTGGTCGGTACCGCCCACTTCCACATCCGCCCGCAGCGCCACGGAATCATACCCCTGCAAAAGCGGATACATAAATTCATGCAGGGCGATGGAGCGTTGGGCGGCGTAACGTTTTTTGAAATCCTCGCGCTCCAGCATTTGCGCGACGGTGCTGAAGGACAACAGCTTGAGAATGTCCGCGGGCGACAGCTTGTTTATCCAACTGGAATTGTACACCACCTGGGTCTTGTCCCGGTCCAGTATCTGGAAAACCTGCGCCTGATACGTGGCGGAATTTTCGGCGATTTGGGCCGGGCTTAACGGCTTGCGTGTCTCGGACTTGCCGGTGGGGTCGCCGATGGCCGCCGTGAAGTCGCCGATGAGGAAAATGACCTCATGCCCCAAATCCTGAAATTGACGCAGTTTTTGCAGGGCAACGGTGTGTCCCAAGTGTAAATCTGGGGCGGAAGGGTCGGCACCGAATTTGATTTTCAGCTTCCGTCCAGAGCCTAGTTTTTTACGCAAATCCGCCTCGGAAATTATCTCCAGCGTTCCGGCGCAGATTGTTTCAAATGCGTTCATCTATGTTATTATAACAATATATTAAGATTTTGACTCTATTTTTGACGCTAAGGGGCGGGGACAGTGGGTATTTTTAAGAGACCGATTGGACAAGTACGGTCGGCGCGTTTGAGTTCTTATGGCCATCATCTGCGGAGACAAAAATTTCATTTGCTGGTGCAGAGAACGTTTCGGTATTGCAGTATTGCCGCGGTGGCTGGCGCGTTGATTTTCTTGATTATCGTGATTCAAGTCGCGACGCAGCTACCGGACGTTGACGTGCTGGGGACGATTGTCCCCAATGAGACCACCAAGGTTTTTGCGGCGGACGGCAGCATCCTCGCGGAGCTACATCAGGAAGAAAACCGGGTGGTCGTGCCGATTTCGCAAATCTCGGACTTTGTGAAGGCGGCGGTCATTGCCACGGAGGACAGAAATTTTTACCGCCATAACGGCTTGGATTTTGGCGGCCTGTTCCGCTCGGTGTTCGTGGATGTGATTCGCGGCGAGGGTATGCAGGGCGGCAGTACTATCACGATGCAGTTGGCGCGTAATATTTTCCTCAACAAAAAGAAAAAAATTATCCGCAAAATCGCCGAAATGATTTTGGCCATGCAGTTAGAGCGGAAATTTACTAAAGAAGAAATTTTGGAATTTTACCTCAACCAAGTTTATTGGGGGCATAACGCTTATGGCATCGAGTCGGCTGCCAATATGTATTTTGGCAAGCCGGCGGCGGACTTGAGTCTGCCCGAGGCGGCGACTTTGATTGGCCTGCTGCGCGGGCCGGAGTTATACTCGCCGTTTTATCAGCCGCAGAGGGAGCGTTGGCGGCGGGACATTGTTTTGCGCCGTCTCTTGGTGCTGACACTGATTACCGAGGAGGAATATTATCAGGCCGTGGAGACCCCGATTTTCTTGGCACCGCGGCGGACACTGCGCTACAAGCACCCCTATTTTACCAGCTACGTGGTCAAGCAATTGGAGACGATGTACGGCAAGGATGTGATTTACAACGATGGCCTGCGGATTTATACGACGCTGGATATCGACCTGCAGAAAAAGGCCGAAGACACTGTGGAATATTACATGATGGAGGCCAACCGTCCGCATTGGATAAAGGGGCATGAGGTTTCTTCACTGAACGCGACGCAGGCGGCGCTTCTCTGCGTCGACCCCAAGACGGGATACATCAAGGCGTGGGTCGGCGGACGGGATTTCTTGGAGCGCGAGTTCGACCATATCGCGCAGGCGAAACGGCAGGTGGGTTCATCTTTCAAGCCCTACACTTATTTGACGGCCCTGAGCATGGGTCTGTCGCCGGGTACGGTGATTGACGACTCGCCAGTTACTTATAATACCGTGCAGGGGCCGTATTCGCCGCGGAATTACACCAAGGATTTTAAGGGTCCGGTTACGCTGAAGCGCGCACTGGAATTGTCGCTGAATGTCGCGGCGGTCAAGGTCAGCGACATCATCAACCCCAGCAACATCATTGTTACCTGCCGCAAGCTGGGCGTGCAATCTTATCTGGCTCCGGTACTGTCCTTGACGCTGGGCGCGAGCGATATTTCTATTTTGGAGCATACGGCGGCTTTCTGCACTTTTGCCAGCGGCGGGGTGCGCGTCGACCCCGTGTCAATCCTGCGCATCGAGGACCGCAACGGCAATGTTCTCTACAGACACCAGATTGTGCCGCGCCGCGTCTTTGATGCCAGGCATGTCTACGCCTTGGTCTATATGATGCGCGGCGTACTGCAGCGCGGTTCGGGGCAGGGCGCGAATATCCCTGGTTACGATTTGGCTGGCAAGACCGGCACGACCAATGATTTTCGCGACGCTTGGTTTTTGGGTTTTGCGCCCAATCTGCTGACCGCTGTCTGGGTGGGCAATGATGACAATTCGCCCATGCAGGAAGTAACGGGCGGCTGGATTCCTGCACAGATGTGGCACATGTTCATGTCCTATGCTTTGCCCAAACTGCCCAAGGAATATTTCCCTTATCCGCGCGGCATGGTCAAACAGCGCATCTGCGTGGCGGGCAAAGGCTTGGCCACGCCGATGTGTCCAGAGTCCGACGTGGTAGAGGAGTTGATGTGGGAGAACGGCATTTACACCGAACAGTGTCAGGCGCACTCGATACTGGGCGGTCTGGTACCGGCGCTGACGGCGCGTTCTGATTGGGAGCGGACTTTCTTCCCGGACACGGGGCGCATTATTTTTCTGTCCGACGTGGAGGATGAAGAAAAACCAACCAATAATCCGCAGTCGGCGATTATTCCGGCGGCTGGACACAAGCAATTGGATGATGCTAAGATTGATGTGAATAAGGGTTTGTAAAGTGGCCGTTTTGTTTCTAATAGTGCCGGATGGGTTTCGGGATGAGGAATATTCAGTGCCAAAAGAAATTTTGGCAAAGGCTGGCTTCTTAGTTGTAACTGCCTCGACTGTGCCGGGCGATTTGAGCGGCAAAAAAAATCTAACCACTGCGCATGTGGATATCACACTCGATAAAGTAAACTCCGCGGATTATCAAGGGCTGATGATTGTCGGCGGCCAGAGGACTTTTTGGTATGACGAGACGGTTCTGCGCCTCTGCCGTGAATTTCACGCCGCGGGCAAACTTGTCGCGGCGATTTGTATCTCTGGCGCGATTCCCGCGCAGGCGGGATTATTGCGCGGACGGGAGTGTACCGTGTTTCCCGACCCGGCGGCCATAGAGGATATTCAAAAGAACGGGGCTGTTTATGTTCACCAGCCGGTGGTGGTTAGCGGCAACATTATTACGGCTGACGGCCCGGCGGCGGCGGAAGAGTTCGGCCAGGCTCTGGTGGAGTTTCTCTCGCGATGAGAAAAACTATTTGCCTGCTTTTAGGCGTGGTTTTAGCCGCTGCTGCCCTGTTTGCGCAGCCGGAGACTGTCGATGACGGGACAACCCCCTCCGCTTCCGCGATATTTGAGAATGTCAGCGGCAGTATGCTGGATATTACCTACGCGCGCGTGGTGGAAGAAAATGAGACCTTAAAATTCTACGATATGTCCCTCGGCCTGAAATCATTGAGGCTACGTACGGACTTTGCCCGGCTGGACTATCGTCCCGATTTGGCGGTCGCCTACCATTCGTGGCTATATTGGTTTGGCGTGCCTATTTATTACACGCCGACCCTGATTTTGGACGGCCGTCCCAATGCCTACGCCATTCCGAGTCCTTTGCCGGAGATGGGGGACACTCATTTCAGCGGTCGTTACTGGCAGTGGAATATCAATTATTTCTGGCAGGATAATTTATACGGCAACCTGCAGTTCGGCAGCGCACAAGAGAAAGGCGCGGGCTATGGCTTCCAGCAAATCGTCCGTTTTTCTGATGCTTCGCAATTGACTTACCTTAACCAAAACTGGCAGTACTGGCCGACACAGGAGGAGTTTTCTTGGGAATATTCTTTTTCGGGAGTTTCTTCTTTTAACAAGATGTATGCTGACCGTATCTGGAATGAGTTTAATTTACTGCGGATAACCAGAGCCAACTACGAGGAGCATAACGAAGAATTACTGATGCGCGAGTTCGAATTGAGTTACATTGGCAATTTCAAGTTGCGCTGGCAGGAACTCGATTTTTATACCAACAACAGCTACGCCTCTATTAATGAATTGACCAGCGCACAGCATGGGTACCGCTGGGCCTCAATGTCGGAACTGTACAAGGAATGCGAAGTACCCTTGCTCGACATGTTCAGGCCGGGCGGCGGCTATGACACGGTCAAGTATTCCTTGCGGCCGTATAGCTGGCACCGTGTCTATGGTTATCTTGAGGGGCAGAAAGAGTTTTGGCTGTTGGGCGGCAGTTTTCGGGTAACGGATTATATCGATAGGCGCGGCGGCTCGCCGTTTGTTTACGACCAAGAAGCTGATTATGATGACAATATGCGCACGACTATCACGGCAGATGTTTTGGGGCTGAAGCTGGGACAGACCGTGCGCTACTCTATATATCGCGGCAAAATTTATACCTTGCTTTATTTTCTGCGGCTCAGGACGGAACATTTATTGATTGAATTCGGCTATAATCAGACAAAAGATGAGTTTAGGGTCAGCGGACAGATGATAAGTTTTTAAGCGGAGACGGGATGCGAAAAATTTTTATCAGCGCGGTGGAGACCAGCGGCGACTTGCATGCGGCACGGCTAGTGGCGGCCATTCAGGGACAAGCCCGCGCGAAAATAAAATTTAGCGGTTTCGGCGGCGAGGCCCTGCGTGAAACAGGCATGAAAATCTTGGCTGATTTAACCAGCCGCAGCACGGTTGGCCTGCTTGAACCGTTGCGGCATTTGCCGGCCTATTTCCGCGCTTTGGGCAGGCTGAAAAAATATTTGCGCCAAGAAAAAATCGACCTATTTTTGTGTGTGGACGGCCAGGGTTTTAATCTGCTGGCCGCAAAATATGCCAAGAGACTAGGCATCCCGGTAGTTTATTATATCTCGCCGCAGGAATGGCTCTGGGGTACTCAAAACGCCGGGAAAAAAGTTACTGAGGTTTGCGATTTAATAATCTCGATTTTTCCCGAAGAACACGCTTTCTACAAAAAACTCGGTGGCCGTAGCGTGTACAACGGCCACCCTTTGAGCGAAATTGTCGCACGACAGAAAATTAATCCAAAAATTTTCCGCCGCAAACATAAGCTGGTTGCGGACAGGCCGCTGGTCGCTTTATTCCCGGGCAGCCGCGGTCAGGAGCTGGCCAATCTCCTGCCGATGTTTAAGAAAATCGTCCGTCTCGCGCACGGTCGTGAGCAGTTTGTCTTGGCCGCCGCCAGCCAATACTGCCTAAAAACTCTGCGCCGCAAAGCCCAAGACGTTCCGATAGTCTACGGCGAAAATTATGCGCTGTTGTCCGCGGCGGACATTGTTTTGTCCTCGACCGGAACGATTACGCTGGAGGCCGCACTGCTGGGCGCACCGATAATTGCCGTATACAAATTCCCCCCGGTTTCTTACTGGTTGATTAATAAATTGCTGGCGCGGAAGATTCCTAAATACAAGGCCCTGCCCAATATGCTGGCCAAGAAAGAAATCATGCCGGAGCGCATCCAAAATTTTACCGCGGCGGGGCTGTATGCCCTGCTGGCTAGAACACTTTACAATAAAAAGAAAACACAGAGAATCAAAAATGAGTTTCGAAAATTACGCAAACGCCTGTCAGCCAAGGATGTCTTGAAGAAAAACGCGGCGGCGGTGCTGGCTTTGCTTAAAACTAAGTCTTGAGAATATTAAAACTATTTATTTTTTGTTATTTCTATAGATTTAGTTCAAGCGTTCGGGTCGCCACTTTCTCCGCAAACACTTTATCGTGTTCGACAAAAATCATGGTCGGCTGATATTGGAGGAGCAGATTTTCAATTTGCAGACGCGAAAGCACGTCGATGAAATTGAGCGGTTCGTCCCAGAGATAGACGTGCGCGCTTTCACATAAACTGTGCGCCAGCAAAACTTTCTTTTTTTGCCCGCCGCTGAAGTCTGCCAGGTCTTTGGCGAATTGCTCGCGGCTAAAATCCAGCTTGCGCAGTATTGCTTTAAATAGGGCCTCGTCAAGCTGATATTTTTTTGCATAATCCTTGAGTCCGCCGCGCAGCTGTGTCGTATCCTGCGAGATATAAGAAATCTTGAGAGCGGGCGGGATTCTTAATTCCCCGCGGTAATTTATTTTCGCGCCGTAAATTAGTTTGAGCAGGCTGGATTTGCCGCAGCCGTTGCGGCCTTTTAGGTGTATTCTTTCACCGGCGCTTAAAGTGAAATTTAGTTTGGTAAAAATCGGCCTGTCCGCGTAGCGGATAGACAGTTCGCGCACTTCGATTAACGGATTTTGGTGGAAAGTCAGCGGGCGCAATTTTAGTTCTGCGGCGGTGTCGATATTTTTTAATAATTGTGCTTTTTCCGCAAGCGCTTTTTCTTGCCGCCGCTCGGTGTTCTTGGCGAGCCGCATCATTTTTGCGGCCTTGTGGCCGATAAAACCTTTGTCGTAAGCTGCGCCGCTGCCTTTGTCAATGTGATATTTGCCGCGCTCGGTTTGGTCAGACCAGTCGGACAGGCGCCGCGCGGATTCTTGCAGGCGGCCAATGTCTTTTTTTAATTTCACGTTTTCTGCCAGCTCAAAATTATCCTGATATTCTTTGTTCTGTTGCCAAGAGGAGAAATTGCCGCGCCGTACTTCAATATTGGCGCGGTTAATCGCCAGCACGTGGTCAACGCAGGAATCCAAAAAATATCGGTCGTGTGAGACGAGAATGAAGCCTTTTTTGCGGTTCAGATATTGGGCGACGATTTCCCGCGCCTCTAAGTCGAGATGATTGGTCGGTTCGTCGATGAGCAGAAAGTTATTTTCTTTGAGGAACAAAACGGCCAGCAAAATTTTGGTCTGCTCGCCGCCGCTTAGCGTGTCAAAATTTCTGGCCAAAATTTCCGCGCCGAGATTTAAAAGAGACAATTCTTTTTCCAGCCGCCAGAGTTCGTAGTCAGGATAGATTTCGGCGGCGACTGCCAGCGCCGTTTGCTTTTCGTCCCGTACCGCATAAGGGAAGTAGGCAAAATTCACCGACGCGTTAATCTGGCCGCGATAGATGTATTGTCCCAGCAACAGTTTTAAGAAAGTCGTTTTGCCGCGGCCGTTGCGCCCGATGAAGCCGAGCTTCCAGTCCGTGTCCAGAGCAAAAGAAACATTTGCGAAAATATTCTCAGGATTGCCTTCGTGGGCAAAAGTTAAATTGCTGATATTGATGAGCGACATTTCTCATGCTCCTTACGCCTGCTCCAGAAGTTCCTGCGCGTGGGCAGCGGCATTCTCCGTTATTTTGCCGGACAACATGCGGGCAATCTCCCGTTCGCGCTGTTCTGGCGCAAGCGGCTCGACCCGCACGGCGGTCGTGTTATTGCCCGTGGTTTTTTCGACGCGCAGATGATAATCAGCCTTGGCGGCAATCTGTGCCAGGTGCGTAATGCAGATGACCTGATGCTTGCGGGCGATGCGGTGGATGGCCTCAGCGATGGCCAGCGCGGTCTCACCGCCGATGCCTGCGTCAATCTCGTCGAAAATCATCGACGAACTTTGGTCTTGCTCCGCCAGTATTTTACGGATGGCCAGCATGACGCGCGAGATTTCGCCGCCGGAGGCGATTTTGGACAATGGTTTGATTGGCTCGCCAGCGTTGGCGGAGATGAGAAACTCCACCGTGTCCAGACCGTCCGCCGTATAATTGCCGCGGGTAAAATTTATTTTAAACTGGGTGTGCGGCATACGCAGGGCCTGTAAAGCGCCGATAATTTTCTGTGCCAGTTCCGCGGCGATTGCTTGGCGATGCTGGGACAATTCGTCAGCGGCCTGCAAATATGCTTTTTCCGCTGTGGCCAGATTTTTTTCCAGTTTGGCCAGACGGTCATCCGTGTCTGCCAAGCCAGACAAGAGTGTTTGGAGCTGGTCGCGTTTTTTGATTAATAAAACAGTGATGTCTTCTTCCGCCAGTTGCTTGAGATGTTTGCGCTTGAGTTTGTTCAATAAGTCCAGCCGCTCGTTTATCTCATCCAATCGCTGCGGCGAGAATTCCAGACGATTTTCATAATCGGTCAGGCTGGCATGAAAATCTTCGAAGTCTAGGCTAAGCGTCTCAGCCTTGTCCGCGAGAGTCTGCAAGGTGGTTTCTTTGCCGACGACTTGCGCCAGCTTGTTTTTGTTATAACGCAGGCCGTCCTGCAGGCCAGAGATTTTTTCCGCCACGCCGCGCACCGCTGCGGCAATTTCGGTAAAAGAATCCAGCCTGCTTTTTTCTGTTTTCAATTCGGTATATTCGCCGACCTGTAAATTCGCGCTGACCAGCTCGGTCAGCTGAAAATTCAAAAAATCTTTTTCTTCCTGCCGCAGGTCGCGGTTTTGCAAGAGCAAGTCGTATTCTTTCTTGACGGCATGGTATTGGGCGAAAATTTCCCGCACAAGGGAACGCGGTTTTTGCTCGGTAAATAAATCTAAAATCTCCAGATGATTGGCGGGGTCAATCAAAATCTGATGCTGATGCTGACCGTGAATATCAATCAGGTAGCGTGATATTTTTTTTAGCTCTGCCTGCGTAACGACACGGCGGTTGAGCTTAATCAGGTTCCGGCCATTGAGCGAGATTTCCCGCGTGATAATCAGCACCTCGTCTCCGGCATAGCCCTCGATGTTTCGTCCCTTGATGTCAAAGACCGCCTCAAGGACAGCGCGTGATTTGCCTGCTTTGATGAAATCCGCCGAGGCCCGCTCGCCCATAATCAACGCCAGTGCGTTGACAATGATAGATTTGCCCGCGCCAGTCTCGCCGGTGATGACGTTAAACCCCTCGGCAAACTCGATGGATTGTTGGTCAATCAGAGCGTAATTTTCCAAATAAAGAGAGAGCAACATATAGATAGAATTTTAACATAAATTCATTCTATCTTTGGGCTTAAAATACGCCGGATAAAATAAATGAGACGATTTAAAACTCCTGACGATGCGCCGCTTTCGTGCCGACCTGTCTCTGTCTGCGCTGGCAAGTAACGTGTAGGCTATCTAAAGAAAACACTGTAGGTTTGGCCTTTGCCAGAATGTATTTCTATAAATATAATAGTCTTGGTTGATTTGCCGCGGGCTTAGCTCAGTTGGTAGAGCGTCAGCTTCCCAAGCTGAATGTCGTCGGTTCGAACCCGATAGCCCGCTCCAGAACAGACATTTAATCGTCCACTCCCTATGGTTGAGTAAAAATGGTACAATTCGTTTTGGAAAGCGAGGTGAACTACATGAAAAAATTATTTTTAGGCGTTGCCTTGCTGCTTTGTTTTAGTTTTGCGGCCAGACCGACCATGGAAATCGGGGCATTCGAAACGCTGGTTGGCTGGAAACACTATACCCCTGGCGGTCAATTGGAAAGCATCATGGGTGTTAATTGCCTGATGGGCTTTACTTATAAACGTTATTTTGGCCGTTTACAGGCTCAAGCTATCAATCCATATTGGATGCTCGGCACGGTGTTTGTGGTCGTTCCGATGGCCAACATTGGTTTGGATTACGTTATCGACCAGAACTGGACTGTCGGCGGGGCCTTGGGAATATTGCCTAACTTGCATGTCAGCTATTCGTTCTAGGGAATTTTTGTCATAAAGCGGAGTTTGTTTTGGCAGAAACAGGCTCTGCTTTTCTATTTCCCTTAAATCTTATATACTTGTCTCCCTCGGGGTGTAGCGCAGCTGGTAGCGTGCTGGTTTCGGGTACCAGAGGTCGTGGGTTCGAGCCCCGCCACCCCGACTCGGGCTTAAACCCTTGTCAATACAGGGGTTGAGGCAAATTGAAAAACCCGGCAATCCCGTGATACTCAAGCTACCCGTGCTTGCTTTCTTCTTGCCATTTCCCTCGCCCAAACTACCCCAAAACTACTAATTTTTGCCTCAGCTCCCCGAAACTTGGTAATTTTTTGAGCGAGAAGTCGGAAGTTGTTATATTTTTACTAAACTGACTTTGAATAAATACTATCAAGTGCTTCGCTCAACCGTTCCCGCTCACAGCTTCCATCAGTTCTAAATCGTAATATCGGCAAGCCATATTTATTAAAAATTTCATTTTTCATTGCATCACGCTCTGACTGTCTTGTACCTTCTGCGTGATAAATTGCACCATCTACCTCGACTACAAGTCTCGGTGATTTATCTATTACGTCATAAATAAGAAAATCCACATGCGTCAAAATATTCACAGCATATTGTTTTTCAGATAGGGTCATTAGGCTTGTATCGCAGATTATCATTTTTAATGGCACATGAACCGCAACTTCAATATTATTAAGTCCTTTATCTTTCAATACGCTTGTAATCAATGCATACATTAGATTTTCACTGTCGTATTCCGATATTCGTTTACGCTTCAAAAGAAATTTTTGCCTGCGCTGCGCATAACTCCGATACAAATAATCAAAAACCGAACGGATTTTACTATCAACAACTGTGAAATTATTGTATTCAATGTATCGAACAAGATCACCTATATTCGTATCTTTCATAGTATCGCTGCCATTTACAACAACAATTAATTGTTCAATTGCACGCGATATGGCAACATTTAATCGGTTTGCATTATCAGTAAACTCTGAAATATCGTTATCAACCGTTGAGAGAATAATGACCTCATTTTCCTGCCCTTGAAATTTATCAACCGTATCCGCTTTCACACTCATTCCCTTAAACGCATTTTGAAGAGCGTTTGTTTGATTGCGATATGGGGTAACTATGCCAAGCGAGCCGTCTTCAGTGTTTAATTTTTGTTGAGGAATAATCTCATCTCTGATAATATCAATCTGCCGTTGATTAATCCGGTTTCGCTCATGGTTACCTTCAACGGTTTTATACACCATCAGCGGCTCACGTTCAGTGTTATGCTCGGTCAAAATAATAAGTTGTCCATCATAGAATTTTTTATTGCAAAATTCAATAATCTTCGGGTGGCAACGATAATGTTCACGCAAAAGTGTGTTTGGTGCATTTGGGAACATTTCGGTTATTGCAGAAAGAAGACTGTGGCTCTTGTAGCGATATACTTCCGCTAAATCATATTCTGCAAAAATATTATCCGTAATATTTGATGCTTCCGAATCCACAACATTTGGGAGTTGTTTCAAATCCCCCACAACAACCGCTTTTCTTGCGCAAGATAATGCAAGTGCGCCGGTACACAAATCAACTTGCGAAGATTCATCAATAATTACATAATCATACATAACACGACTGTTTAAGCTACTGCGGAGCGAGTATGTTGTACTTAAAATCACAGGGTAATCATCAATAAATTTTTCGGAATTTTTCCAAAGGTCGTCAAGTTCGTACGGGATACGGTTTTTCTTGGTATATTTTTTGGCAAGCTTTGCTTTGAAAAGTTGTGCGGAAATTTCAGAAAATTCGCTCATTTTGGCATTGAAATCAAATGAATCAAGTTCGCGGGTTAATTTTGACATATCTGAAGTGAGTTCGGATATTTTTAATTCGTAAAACCGCCGTTGAAATAGTGCTACAAGATAATCACGAGAATACTGTTCAAGCAGCTTACGAATTAACGGCTTGCGTCTGTTCCAAAATCTTAGATACTCAAAAATACGTTTAAGAAAAGTAATCAAGCTTTTATTTTGTGTCATTTCTTCGTTTTCGCATAACAGCCACATTTCAAGTGCTTCTTGAGATGTGTTCAATGCCCATGCGACTTGTGGCCATTGGCGAGCATCAAAACTATCAAAATATTTTAAAAAGTGATTTTCTTCGGTTTGGATAACTGACAATTCTTGTTTAAGGGCTGATAAGTCGTTCTGTTGAACGAGCTTTTCACGTAAGTCTATATAACGTGATTTTAGTTGTTGCTGTAACAGAGTTATGACTTCCGAAGTAAGTTTCCAGTCTTTCATATCAGGTAATGATTGCTGTGAGTTGATAAAATCCTTTTTGTTATCCTTATTGCCCAAATATGCTGCAATAAAGTCAACATCATATTTTTTTAGCTTATCAAGAACATTTTTTGTGGCAGAATTGTTGCTTGAAACTACGGCAACGCTCTCACCTCGTATTACTGCATTTGCAATTATATTTAAAATTGTTTGTGTCTTACCAGTTCCGGGCGGTCCTTCAATGATACTGAGTTTGTTTGCTAATGCTTTATTAACAGCGTCTTTTTGGCTTGCATTGAAACCAAACGGATAAACAGTGCTTGTTGTTATTTCGGGAGTATTTGACTTGATTTCTCTAAAAAATGCGCCACAGCGAGCAACTTTTTCTGATTGATGTAGTTTTATTTCGGATAATTCACCGCAAAGGAAGGCACCAAGCATACTATCAGGCTCAACAAAATCAATTTTAGAGTAGTTATGCGACAGAATATTGATAACCTTCCGATAGTCTTAAACATATTTGATAAACTCATACTCTGTGGCAATTCAAATTCTTTTGGCAGTGATTGTATGGCCAGTGCCTCTGCGGCAGAAATAC
>BGZO01000042.1 GCA_003864475.1 Candidatus Termititenax persephonae
CGGTGGGCAGTCCGTAGGCGATGCGGGTCAGCCGCGCACCGCCGCCTTTCAGCAAATCGGAGATGTACATAATCGTCGCCTCGCCCTCGACCGTCGGGTTGATGGCAAAAAATATTTCCCGATACGCGCCATTTTTTATCTTTTGCACCAATTCCTCGATGCGCAAAACTTCCGGCGTGATATTGTCCAGCGGCGACAGCAATCCGCCCAAAATATGATACAGCCCCCGGTACTCGGTTTTCTCCACGGCCTGCTGGTCGCGCGGGTCGGCCACCACGCAGAGCAGACCGCGGTCGCGCGCGGAATCACGGCAAATGTCGCACGGGTCGTGCAGAGTGATATTGTGGCATTGCGAGCAGTAGAGGACATTTTTTTTGACCGCTTGCATGGCCTGGATAAAACCGTCCAGCCAGTTTTGCGGCTGACCCAGAATAAAAAAAGCCAGCCGCTGCGCCGAACGCGCCCCGATGGACGGCATTTTTTGAAAATACTTGGCCAGTTCGTCCAGCGGTTCCATTTAGAATAGACCGGGGATTTTCAGGCCGCCCGTCGCGCCCGCCAGTTTTTGCTGGGCGGTCTGTCCGACCCGCTCCAGTGCGGCATTAAAAACCTCATAGATAGTCTTTTCGATTTTGGCGCGGTCGGCGGCGGCAAAATCCTGGAGCAACCTCACACTCTTCAGTTTCATTTTGCCGGTGATTTCCACCTCTAGCGCACCGTCGCGGGAAACCTCCTTGATGACAGTATTTTGCAACTCTTTTTCCACTGCCGCCATCTTGCCTTTCAGCTCATTGGCTTTTTTTAGCATACCGCCGATATCGCCTAATCCTCCGAACATAATCTGCTCCTTTCTTGTCCGCGCCTTATAACGCGGGGACACAATTAAGCCGCACAGGAAAATAACTCACATCCTGCACGACAAAATCGCCGTCATCACTGTTCTGCGTAAAACTGTCCACGCTGAAAACCACCCAAAAAAGATATTCGCCATACGCCGTATCAGCAGCTGTCCTAATCTCCCAAGTATAATTCTGATAAGAGTTTGGCGCGAGCGCGACTTCTGGCCGCCGCTGAAGGCTGTCCAGCAATGTCAAATAATTACGCTGTTGTTCGTCGTCAGGGCTTTGGTCTAAAAAATAACTGACCTTGACCGCCGCAGGCTGACTGCCGGGATTGTTCAGCACCACGGTCAGGCGCGCCGATTGATTGCGCTCCAGCGTAAAAACCTCTTGCGGCCCGGTTACCTCCAAAGCCAAGAGAAAACCGCTCAGCAGAAGACCAAGGCATAATTTACGCATCAAACACCACCTTTTTATTAATGACATTTTCTAAAATCGCCGCCCGCGCCCGGCGCAAAAAACCAATCTCCCGGCGAGGGCTTAGCGGCTGGTCGCAACCCTTGACTAAAACAGCATACGCGCCCAGCCGCCGCGCCGGCAAAATATCTGTCAGCAACTCGTCGCCAACTATGGCACATTCCTCAGGCCGCGCAGCGTATTCCGCCAAGACATAGCGCAGACCTGGCAAAAAAGGTTTCAGCACACCATGATAGGCAGGCACGCCAAGGAGAGCGGAGATTTTGGCCAGACGTGCCCTGCCCAAGGCGCTGGAAATCAAGACGGTCTGGAAAGTCTGTGTCCGCACCCGCTCAAACCAATGCAGGACACGCAGGGACGGCTCGTCCGCCGTCGTCGGCAGAATGGTATTATCCACATCCAGCAAAAGGAGTTTGATGCCGCGGCTGGTCAGGCCGGACAGATTGAGCGCGCAAATATCGTCCAAATATTCCGCAGGGGCAAGCCAGTCCCGTAAAGTATCTTGAAGCGCAGGCATATAGGCCTATTCTATTACTCACCCTAAAGCCCGGCAAGCTGTTTTTTTTTTGACTCCAAATAATTTTTTATAATGTCTCGCTACTGTCTCTCCTTGGCACGGCTGGCGGAGGGCTTGGACGGCTCGGCAAAATAGTAGGACAAAGTAAAATAATGCGTCAGCGTATTTTGAATGTCATCGCCGGGATTGTAGGCATAATCCAAATGCCCGCCCCAGAGCTGTAAGCCCAGACCAGCGACGAAACGGAAATGCTTGGTGTGGCTGCTGCCAAGCAGGCCATAAACTTGATTGAAGCCGACGCGCAGGGTTACCTGCTCCCCGGCCTTGTAGCTTGAGCCGATGCGCCAGAGCGGGTCGCTGTCTTGCAACGCAATATCCGTGTAAAGGCTGAAATTGTAGAACGGATAGAAGCGGCTGCCCAGACTGACCACTAAGGGGAATTTTTCCTGCTCGCCGTCCGACCAAGACAGCGGCGTGGCCAGCAGATTTTTGCACTCCAAGCCAAAACTCCAAACCGGGCTGTATTGATAAGAAGAACTAAAATCCAAGGCCGCACCCTGCGCCGAAGTATTCAGCACCGTGAAATGCTTGCTGTGGTATTTCAAGCGCGCGCCGACTCCCCACCAGTCCTGCTGGAAACCATAAGCCACATAGACAGTCGTGTCGCCATAATTGATTTTACTGCCCAGCAAACGGTTCAGATGATCACGCATATAGCCGCCGCTCTCCTGCAGGGTCAGCAAGCCGAAAGCAAAATTGTCCTGACTGTAGGCCGCGGATAGATAATCAATTTCGCCCATCAGTTTAAAGGCTGTCAGCGCAACGCGCGGCGCGGTATATTTGCCCAAAAAACTATAGTTCTGGAAAACATACTGACCGCTATTGTCCTCGCCGAGATACGCCCCGCCCCGCCCCAGCGCATCCGCGCCGACAGCCAAAACGTCGAGATCCCAAGCCAGCTTGATTTCCTCGGCGGCAGGCAGGCCAAGCAGCCCCGCAACAATCACCAGCACTCCGAGCCAACGCTTAATCATACAGAGTCAGCCTCCCCCGCATTAAAATTTTCTTATTGTGGTTGACGAACAACACAAGGTAAATGCCGTTGCCGCAAAGCTGACCGCGCGTGTTACGGCCATCCCAGGCAACCAGATTGTTCTGTCCAGCCACGGCAAAGACATCCTGCTGCCAGATACGCTCGCCGCGGATATTGTAAATATAAACCTTGACCCAATCGCTTTCCTTGACCTTGAAAGTGATTTGCGCTTCCTCACCTCTCCGTGGGCTGAAAGGATTGGGGTAAGAATAGACTGGCTCATTCGTGCCGCCAGAATTGTCCTCCGGCTTGGCGGTGGTGTCCGGCACGGTTATCTTGCCGCTGGAATAATCATAACGCACATAGTCGTCATTGCTGATTTCGACGCAGATGTACCATTCACCCATGGGTAAATCATTGGGCAGTAAGTCCAAATAATCCGCTGGGTCGTCCGCCAAAATATTGGTGGTCAGCAGGATACGCCCGTTAGTTGTGTTGGTGTCGTTATCATAATAAATGGTGATAATCGACCCGTCGCCGGGGGTAGTCTCGTCAAGCCAAACCACGCGCACGGGCTGTCCGGCGGGGACATCCGCGCTCGGCTCAATGACCAGCACGGCTGGAGGGTCGGCGGGCAAAGTCCCGCTATGGTCTACGTACACCGGATAAGCGGCATTGATAGTCGCGGCGCCGTAATGGTCGCTAATCACGGCGTAAATATCATAAGTCCCGCTGGGCAGAGCGCTGGTATCCCAAATCACGCCGTTGACATCATCTACATATAAAATATGCTCACTGACCAGGCCATAAGTGCCGGGATTTTGCCTGTCTTCATATAAAATAGTGATTTCGGCGGCTTGGTCAAAAATATACTCCGGATGCTCAATCCAGCTAATCGTAAAATTATTGCTGGCCACATCGTCAATGCCGTCCGGCTCAATAATTTCCAGCGGTTTGCCATTTAGATTCAGGCCAATCACGTCGCTGACGGTTTGAAAATTGCCCAAGTGGTCAAAGAATCTGGCGTAAACAGTTTTTTTGCCATTGACAGCCGGATTTTTTAATTCCCAAGGGTAATAATTGTCCTGCCAACCAGATAGAATTGTCTTGCTGGAAAAATCCGCCTCATTGCTGAGCCAAATCTCCAGGACAGCGTTGGTATCATTGGCGGTCAAGAGTAAATTGACTGTCGGCGAGAAAGTATACGCGGCGCCGCCATTAATCTCCAAGCCTATGCCCTGCAACGGCACGGTATTGACGAAAATATCGTCCCAAGCGATGTTGCTGGTATTGCCCAGAACGTCGATGTACATCACGAAGACATTGCGCGTGCCATGTGCCAAACCCAGCTGATGAGGATAGGCGGCGGCAAGAGAGGGTATGGGATAATCCAGCGCAGTGGCCGCCGCGAAAGACGGAGCCAATTCCTGATAAGTCGGCTGGGTTACGCCATAGTCTATATTGCTGGTAACGATTTTCAGCTTAGCCAGCGGCGCGCCGTTGGTCAGGGCATTGACGCTCAGCCGCGCGTTCTCCGGGTCATAGGTAAGCGCGTCGCCATTATTGATGGTAACCGCGCCGCGAATTATTTGCTCCGTGCCGGGGCTAGGCGGCGGGTCGTCCTTATCCTCGCCGGAGATTTTGGGGTTGTTGGAGACCGCATAAAATTCCAGCACGGCGGTGTCATAAGTATTCCCGGCTGAGTCGATATAACGCACGGTTACAGTATTGGTGCCATAGGACAGCCCGGCAATATTTATTTCTTTATTGCCCAGCGTGTCGCCCGTAGTCGTATCGGCAAGAACCAATTGATTAGCGCCAAATGTCCCGTTATTGACGCTGACCAAGGCCTGCGCCACACCGCTGGCATAACTATTATTCAGGCGGTCTTGGTATTTTAGATTCAAAGACACGCCGCCCCGGTCATTGACGTAAAGCACACTGCTGGCCAAGACGCTGTTGACCAGGCTAAAACTGCCGCTGGGGACTTGGGTGTCCACGTAAATACTGTCGCTGACCAAGGCCTCATTGCCGAGTACATCGCGGTAGCGGGCATAAACTTTTTGCTCGCCATCGCCGCCCGACAAAACCCAAGGATAATCATTGTTATGCGCGGCATAATCGTCCCAAGTCAAGCCAAAATTCTCATCATTTTTGACATTCATGGAGGCCGCGCCGTCAGAACCGAGCGACAAGAGAACATTTGAATTGTTAGTATAGACGGCCCCGCTATTGATTGTTACACCGCTGTTGAATGTCGTAACCAGAGAACCATTGTAAAGCTCCATGCTTCTAACCACGGCATGTTGATTGCCAGCCTTGTCATAAAAATTGAGCGTAACAGTTTTCGCACCAGTACTCGCAAAAGTAAGGTCTAGGCTGGAGGCATTGCTAGCCAAAACCTGATTACTCAAACCAGTCGCCTCGACAACTATTGTGTCAATGCCGCTCTGGTACCCATTTTTGGTAGTGTCCTCAGGGGTAATGCTCAGCCGCGCGATAAGTCCCCCGACATAGCCGGACGCGGTGGCATTGGCCAGTGTAAAATTACTGCTACTGGGATTCTGAGTATCCAAATCAATCGTGTCGGACACCTCGATATAATTGCCCGAAGCGTCATAATAACGCCCGGTTACAGTCCTCGTCCCGTCGCTACCGGACAAGACTGCGGACAAGGTGTCCGTGCCGCCGCTAGTAAAAGTCTTGCTAACCTGCGTGTCCACCCCGCTCAAACTATTAAAGGAGACCTGCGTACTGCCGGGAGCCGGGTCAGCCGCGCCCAACTGCAAGGATACGCTATTACTGCTGGCGTATTGCGGGTCGGCGGCGTTAATGGAAAAACGGTTGCTAACGGGCGGCGTGCGGTCGCTGACCTGCACGGAGACGGTCGCGCTCCACTCGGAAATATTGGGCGGCGTGGCATTGTCCCGCGCGCGGACGGCAACGTCCACCTGCTGGCGGTCATAAACACTGGCGCGCGCATCGCTCAGCCCGGTCGTCCAAGCGGACTGCGCCAAGCCCGTATTGCCGCGCACGCCGAAATAATTGTACTGCACCTGCGCCGAGCGCGTCGGCAGAGCGGCAATGGACGCGGTGATGGTCTGATTGTCCGTGCTATTTAAGGGACTTTGGTCGGCCTCCCAAACCACGGATGGCGCATCCGGCTGCCAAGGGGCGATGAGGTCGGGCAGGTTCTCATTAAAAAACACCTTTGTCTGGACAGGGTCGAACCACAAAGTGTCCGGCTGGTCATTTTGGATATTCGGGGCCATGTGCGCGAAAACCGCGCCGTAGCCGGAGACCGCCTGCGGCTCCGACCAGACCGTCGGCGAACGCTGGCTGATTTGCATGATGCGGTTGTCGGAATAATCAGCAGAATTACTATTATTGCTTTCAATAAATTGAATAACTGGAATATTGGCGGTGGTAAAACCGATATGAGGACTATAAATTTCCAGCTTGTTAGCTAAAACCTCGTCAGCAAAAAGTGTTTTGGTTGAGTCATAACTCCTATGAATTAACTGCATATTCGAACCTGCAGAATCTTGTTTTGAGTAGACAACATGCAGATTGGCAAATTGATCATGTGCTATATTGACATATTGTTCCATATAAACATGAGGCATCGTGTCGTAGAGTGTCCACGAACCGCCACTAGAACGTTTATATATTTTTACTTGACCCGAGCTAAATGAAGAATCATATAAATCGAAAGCTAAATAAAAATCACCCTGCGAATCTGTCGAAAGAGATGGAATATACGCCAGATAATTATCAGGCACAAAATAGGTATAGCCGCTACTTGAATTATCTTCTACAAACGAACCAGAAGGGTCGATATAGAAAAAACGAATCTTACGATTATTACCATAAACCACAGCTACACCAATATTACCGAACGTATCTAACACAATATCTGTATAATAGGAATAATCACCACCATATTCATTACACAAATAAGTCAGAGTAGACCAAGTTACCCCTTGATTGACAGATTTTATTATTTTAACATTTTGTGTACTGCCAGTAGATTCTAGATAGGCAACGTATATATCCCCATTAGTAGAAACCGCTATGGCAGGTGAACGCAAATAAGTATTTACTCCGCTAACGGAAGGCACGATTGTGGTATAGCTTTGCCAAGAAGATAGATCCGCGTCAGAAGAACTGGCAAAGACAAGCGTAGATGTATTATTTGTGTTACTATTATAATTTATAAAAACTGTGTAAACATTATTGCCCTGACGGACTATTTTATGCCCGCCATCCGTATAATTTTCTGTCCAACTATTTTCCATAAAAAAATCCCGTACCGGACTGAAAACAGTCGTATCCGCGCAAAGGATAGTTAATAAAACCCCAAGAAACAAAGCGGATTTTAATAATTCTGGACAAAATTTTCGCCAAACACTAATCATTCTACTTCCCCCTAAAATCTTAAAAGCTTAGTTTCGTCCCTAGTATAAACTTTAGGACATCACTATCACTAAAGCCACTTCCATCTGACTTATTAAGCCCTGCATATATATTCCAGTTGTCTTTATTCATAGGCATCCATTCTAGGAAGAAGCCATATTTATCAACCCCAAGCGTACCGTCCTTTAGACTGAATCCAGCATTGCCACTCGCCACAAAACCTTGACCCAACAAGCTAAAAGAATATTTTATACTAGGATCAAAAGTGTATTCACCTGCAAAATCTGCCCCCAAAGTAGCACTACCTACTAAGTTTCTTATCCAAAAAAGATTCTTTTGGGTAACACTTAATTCAAGCCAATGATTAGAATCCTGCGGATCTTCAAAAAGCGTAGCCTCGCTCAACAAATCACGGCGTGGTTCGATAAGATAACGAGTATAGCTTGCAGATAATAAAGTGTTTCTAAAGATAAACTCGTGTGAAAATTTAAAACTTGAAAACTCTACACCATCCGCATTTGCAGTATAATTCGTACTAGCGCTAGATTTTCCGGCAATAGTTTTTACTGCGACTGTGGTTCCTAATTCCAGCGTACTAGTTTCAAAATTATATTTTGCTCCCTGAGTTATATTCCATTTTTCACCGCCTACAGTAATTTCACCTCCAGTAGCTGTCGGTAAAACATTCTCAAAATCGGGTTCCGTCAATAGACGATCCAAATCTTTAAAATCTTTCTCCACAAAAGCCGAGAGATCAAGATATAAACCCGGGGAGAAGTCAATCCGACACCCGGTCTCCAAATAATAAGATATATCCGTGCCGCCAGCCTCGCTCTCTGGACGTATACCGTTGGTATCAACTTGCTCCACATTCTTGGTACCCAATCCGCTGACCGTAACTCCGTTAGAAGCCGAAGCGTCATTCGTGATTTTACGCAAAACATTGATTACAGATGCCGCGGCTTTTCCGTGCAGTGTAACCTTAAAACCTTTCGGGGTTGTGTACAGTACTGTTTTGCCCAAAACCTCTATGCCGCCAGCGATTTTGGTCAATTCATCCCGTTCATTGTAAGGAACATTTGTGGTTACCGGCTCCGAAGCTTCAAAACGGTATACTTCCGCTTCGGTATGGGCCGGGCGGGTATAGCTGTATGTCGGTTCAATCTCCTTTTCATAATATTCAACTCTCGCCTTCTCGAAATAACGATATGTCGGTTCAATCGCCTTTTCGTAGTATTCAACTCTCGCCTTCTCGAAATAACGATATGTCGGTTCAATCGCCTTTTCGTAGTATTCAACTCTCTCCTTCTCGAAATAGCGATATGTCGGTTCAATCTCCTTTTCGTAGTATTCAACTCTCGCCTTCTCGAAATAGCGATATGTCGGTTCAATTTTGTCTTTTACATAAGAAATCTGTTGTTGAGAATACTCGTATACAGGTTCAACATTTTCGGGAATAACAGTGGTTGACAATGAACCCACACTGATACTTATATTTTTAAATACTTTCCCAAATCGTCCATCTTGATAACAAGTGGCTTCTATTTTACGTAGCACGCCTATTTCATTATCATTCTCATCAAATATCACAACAGACACGGTAATGTTGTCTCCATCACTCATAGATGCTGGCGAGATGTTACCAAACCCTGCCTGTAGTTGATTATCTATGAACATTTTAGCTTTATATCCTGCAGGAAGATTATAGGGTTCTCCCACGGTTAATGTATAGCGACTTATTGCTTGATTGGAATCAATAATACCACAACGCACATCATCGAAAGTAATAGCAGTCCTTTCTGGTGTAGATGACGTGTCTGGGCGACGCGTATACAGTTTTCCATTATAAACACATCTATCATTTTGCCATAAATGTTCTGGTATGTTTGGATTTTCAGCATCTTCAAGTGTGCCTAGTTCTTCGTGAAAAGTTGAATCATTTTTTGCGTTTTCATATCCCAAATCACCTATATTTAAAGTTATTTTTTCTTGTCCCTGAGTGGCTATTTCCCTACCTATGTTCGGGTTGACCCCATAGGCGCTCGCGGCTGTCGCTTGGTTTATATTGTCGTTCCTCTCGATTGGCACTATTTCTATATCTTCAGGGGTTTCTGCGGAGCGTCTTGCGCCCTCTGCCTCATCTTCTATGCGCGTTCTCTCCCGTCCTTGAGTAATCGGGTTGGGATCCCTGCCTATGGTCTGGTCGCCAGCATCATGGAGCAACTTGGCGGCCGCTTGGTCTGTCGGGTACGTCTTACCGATTTGCTTTTCCTCCACGAGGGCAGGATTTACCGCATTAAGTCTATCGAATTCTTCTTTACTTATGGGAATATCGCCATGTCCCGGAACAATCGGGCCCGGATCCCTGTCTACGTTCGGGTCGACCCCATAGGCGCTCGCGGCTGTCTTTTGGTTTATATTGTAGTTCTTATCGATTTGCACTATTTCTATATCTTCAGGGGTTTCTGCGGAGCGTCTTGCGCCTTCTGCCGCATCGTCTATGCGTCTTCTCTCCCGTCCTTGAGTAAGCGGGTTTCTCCATGCCTCTGGACTTCCTGCCTTTTCCCATTCTTCTTTTGATATGTTAGTGTCCCCCACACTCCTCGCCTGTTCCAAGGCGTAAGCTATCTCTGCTTCAGTTAATTTAGGATTATCGAGGTTTCTGAGAAATGTCTCTAGGTTTTCTCCTGCGGCGATACTGACTGTCATCAGTAGATTTTCACTCTTTGTAAAAACTACTGTAGTTTCTTGATAGGTCTGTTCTGTGGTTTTGACTTCTTGTCCTACATTGCCATAGATTCTAACTTTAAATTCATACTTACCTTCTTCTTTAAACATTCTCTCCCAAGCTGCGCTAGCCTCAAGGTCTGTTATTTGCCGACCATCGAAGGTTTCCAACAAGTTTACCTTGCCGTCAAGTCCTATACTAAATTTACCTGCTGGGGTATCAATATCTATTAATACATTAGCTTGCATGACACCACCTGTAGCAGACAAGCCGACATTGCCGCTTGCCCCCACATTTTTCTTTCCAGATACTTCAGCCAAAGGCACTTCTGGCGGTTTAGGTATAGTCAATACAGCTAGCCTATCCGACGGCGGGGTCGGACTTAGAGGCGGCAAACCAAAGGAAATCTCAACCGCCTCACGGGTAGACAACGCCGCGGGAACTCCGGGGTCATTAAGCTTCAAAGTAACATTTTCCTGGTCATTGGCTTTTTGTCCGGGAATATCGGCGGGAGTCGTACGCGCCGTGGTAATACTTGCCGTTACTTGTTCGGCTCCTTTCACTCCCCAGCCCAGAGGCAGTGTCCGCTTGCCGTCAAGCGTTGAGCCTAAATCATCTTTGCCTTGCTCATATATCAGTAAGGAATTGTCGTTTTCCTCAAGCCCCTTAAACTTCCTAAACGCCGCCACCGCAGTTGCATTTCCACTATAGGCTAAACGCACTTCTATACCATGGCCAGACCCAAAAGTAGCTGTCGCCCTGGCCTCGGACAGTTCAAGCGAAGACTTTTGGTCTGTATATAAGCCAGGGAAAAAATCTTCCAAATAGGCGTTTATATTACCGTCTTGTACGCCTACTTTTTCTATAACCAGAGCCAACAGTTTATTTATTGCTTGGTCTTTCTCTTCTTTTGTAAGGGTAATCTTGAGATATTCTGCATAGGCAATTATGCCCGCTCTAGACGCAACCAAATCACCATTCTTAGTTTTGAGGGTACCCTCCTCAATTTGAAAGAGTTCAGTACTACTATCAGTACTATTACTGCGAAGAGCGCCCGCTAAATAGCCAACTTTCTTTGCGCTACTGGATTGAATATTGGCCGGGCTTATTATTACGTAATTGTCCGGTTTTATCTCCGCAGTCAGAACTACTTTTTTCCCTGTTTTAAACGTGGCTTCATTTGAGTCAAATTGTATGTTTTTGATATTTTCAATAATCCTTCTCTGCTGCCTGTCCAGTTCGCTGTCTTCCCGCTCGTCTTCAACAGACCGGGTAAAGTGATACTGGCCATTTCCAGTAACCAAACTAACTTCAGTGAGGTCTGCGGCGGTAATAGCAGACAAATCTTTTTGCCAGCCCAATTCCCTCAATATCTCATTGGCGGCGGCAGGCGATGGCGAT
>BGZO01000043.1 GCA_003864475.1 Candidatus Termititenax persephonae
CGTCGCCGCCGGCATAGACTATCGCCATTTTTTTCTCGCTACAGATGGCGTTGATATAATGCTTAAAAAACAAACTCAAATACCGCGAAAGCACGGCGAAACGCGAGATAGTTGCATATTCATATTTCGGCACAGCGTCCTGCTCAAAGCCTGATCCAAAAGTTTTGCCCAGGTCGTCCACATCCGCGCGCAACACGCCCAGCCGTTTAATGCCTCCTGAATCTTTTACCAAATCCTCAAAATCCTGACCGCCGCGGTAATTGCCCAGCCAAAGATGTGTAGCGAGATTGCCGCCTTCCAGCCATTTGTTGATAGAGTAATATCGGGCATTGGCTTCAGGTGAAATCTTGTCCTGCCACGGATAAACTTGCAAATACCGCGTGCCGCCGTCATACGCCGGCAAGGGTACGGCATCTGGCTCGGAGCAATCCGACGAGACTTTTGCCAGCAACTCAGTGTTTTGCACGAGAACGCCGCCTAATTTGATCAAACTGTTGCAAAACGAGCAAACATCTTCCGCAGTTGGGACACTGTTTTTACAGTTTTTACATTCGCGCGTGTCCACCGTGTCCGGCAGCTTAAAGATCCGCTGTAACTGTTCGGCAGAATACCGGTGCAGTTTATTCTCCGAAAGTTTGTCAGAAACCCTCTTAAAAATTTCGCCAGTCAGTTTAGCCCTCGTCTTGATATTTTTACCCTGCCTGTCCTGCGCACCATTATCTTCCCGCGGATTCATTAAATCCCGCGAACTGCATTCCTGCCAAGCAGCCGCCAGATAAAGAGCCGTGCCAAATTTATCCAGAAACCAAGTGTTTACTCTCTCGGCAGCATTAGCTAAAACTTCTTTGGCCTTGACGGTGTTAGGCAAGAGCAGATAAGCATGGCCGCCGCCGATATAGAGCAGATTGGCACGCGACAAACCGAGCGCAGTCAAAATCTCGTCAATAACATTTTCCAGCAATATTTCCAGATAAAAACTGCGCGCCCGCAAGGATTTGAGAGCATTGTCTGAAGCGATAGTATAAATGAACTCCTGTATGCCGGATAAATCAAAAGAACAAAGCAGAAAATAATTTTGTTTACGGTTTTCATCTATAGTCGCTTGGTTAAAACAGCTTTCCTTGAACTCAGTTATGTTATTTTCCGCGAAATAGCTGTACATACAGCAGGCTATCGCCGCGGTCATTTTACTGTGGTCAAAAAGCGAGATGTCCGGCACTTCTTTGGTGTTGGTCGAGGACGGCACAAAAGACGTAACCGCTTCCAGTAACTCCAGCAAAGAATTGGACTCGGCAACACCCGGCAAATGTTTATCCAGAGTGGCTTTGAGTTTTTTATAATCCCAGCGTGTTGCCTGCCCAGTTCCGACTTGCGCGTCAAAAGGGTATACTTCTCTGTCTTCGCGTAAATTGTTCAGAGGGAAACGATAATCCATCACTGCGTCGCTTATTTTCTCATTGGTCTTCTCTTTCAGTTTATTAAAGATTGAATGTAAACAAATACTTTTATCGAATTTTTCGTATTTATTAACTACCGTAATTTCCTGTGCCAAATCCTCGCGTCTATCCATGCCCGCGGCAATATTGTCGGCTTCATAAACGATATAGGCAATATGTTCCGGCGGTAACTTGCTCTCTCGCAAATAACGCGCATGATGATACCTCACACACTGCACCACGGTTTCAGAATTGATAACCGCAGTGGGAAATTTTTTTCTATCCAGAAATTGATTTAGATACTCCACGCCCTTATCGCTGTGGTTTTTTGTAAAACCATCCGCACGTTGAATTAATTTGCCAATATCGTGCAATAAACCAGCACAGGCAACTTCATTAAGTGGATTATTGACCATCAATCTCCTAATGAAAAGTATTAGTTTAATTATCATAACACGTTAATCCAGCTAAAGCAAAAAATCCTGCAAGAAACAATTTTTACTTACGATATCTTAATATGAGCCATCATGTTTTACATCTGCAAACTCCCGGCGTGGTGCTGTCCTGCGCTCAAGGATTTTTATTTTGCCGCTATAGCGACGGACAAAACAACAAATTGCCGCTGGCCGATATCCGTACGCTGATTATCGCCACTTATCAAGTAAGCTTTAGCAATACCTGTCTGGCACGCCTGTTGGAGAATAATTGCGTCATCCTGCATTGCAACGATCACTATCAGCCTGTCGGGTGGAGTGCCGGGTTGGAACATATGGTACAAACCAAGGCTTTTTTCCAGCAAATCTCTCGTCCAGTAAAATTCGAGCAGGAACTTTGGGACAAATTATTGCGTTGCAAAATCCAAAATCAAATCGGCCTGCTCCAACAAGGCGGGGCGGATTGTACAGAAATCCGCCAACTCGCGCAGAAACAACCGCCGAGCGAAAGCTTGATTGCCAAAAAATATTGGAGACTTTATTTTCAAATTTTACGCCGACCTACGCGGAGAGAGCATCGTCATGCCAAGTCCTTTGAGAACATCGCCTTAAATTACGGATATGCGGTCGTCTCCTCGCTCCTCCAACGCGCCATACTGGTTCACGGACTCTTGCCCGGGCTGGGAATCCACCACAAAGCTAGACCCGGCAACATGCCGCTTATCTACGATTTGCTGGAGCCATTCCGCGCTTTTGTCGACAGGTGTCTAAGCCAATTTTGCCAAACACGGCGGCAAGAATATATCGAGCATGACCTGCGTGCTTGGAACAAATATTTTGGCGAATATTTACAGGACTGCCGCCTGCCTGCCAGAGGATTAAGCTATAAACTACTGGATTTCATTGATATCTATGTTACGGACATCGCCGTAGCTTTTGAAAATCTGGACTGCGCCAAGATTCATCTGCCGAACATTGACACGTTGGGCAAATAACATGGGCTGGTTTCTAGTCTGTTTTGACCTGCCGACTAACAATAAAAAAGAACGTCGCAATGCCTATCGTTTTCGCCGCCACTTGCTCAAACAAGGGTATTCCATGGTGCAACAGTCGATATACTCGCGTAGTTACTACAATGCTGAGCGCGCCGAACAATTCATCAAGGACATTAAAGTGAGCGCACCAACAGATGGCAACATCCAAATGCTCACCCTGACCGAACAGCAATGGCAACAAATAGTCCATATCGGGAACTCCGGGTACCAAAACTCGAAATACAAGCAAGAACCGGCACAGCCTACCACCAAACAAATAGCCTTCTGGTAGTTCCAAGCAACTAAAATAGCTGGTTATATATGCTATCATAATATTATCGGGGTTTCCCAAGGCTCTTTGACATAAGTTAAGCATATAAAATGTTTGACGTACAAAATTTTTATTTTATAGTTGTTTTGATTTTATTGACCACGCTATAAGTAGTGTTTTTAGTAAAAATTGGTATTTATGAACTCTTTTCCCCGAAAGGGGACGAAAACAATGGCTACAACAACAAATCTTGGGCTTACATTTATGAACTCTTTTCCCCGAAAGGGGACGAAAACTCACCAAAACGGGGTGTGCTATCATAATCCATTTATGAACTCTTTTCCCCGAAAGGGGACGAAAACTAGGGTTCGGTGTACATGATTATTTCTCCTATTTATGAACTCTTTTCCCCGAAAGGGGACGAAAACTAGGGTTCGGTGTACATGATTATTTCTCCTATTTATGAACTCTTTTCCCCGAAAGGGGACGAAAACCTCCCGTTATTTTTCTCAGTCTTTTCTTGATTTATGAACTCTTTTCCCCGAAAGGGGACGAAAACTACCAGTGGTATACAATATAAACAAATTTATTTATGAACTCTTTTCCCCGAAAGGGGACGAAAACTCACGGCCATGTCATGGTCATATTCACCAATTTATGAACTCTTTTCCCCGAAAGGGGACGAAAACTTTGCGCCTGTTGCATTGCTAAATCTCTCCATTTATGAACTCTTTTCCCCGAAAGGGGACGAAAACAGCAACTCGCCGTTATTTTCGATAATTATTATTTATGAACTCTTTTCCCCGAAAGGGGACGAAAACATTTGTCCATTGCGTAACCGTAACCCCGTTATTTATGAACTCTTTTCCCCGAAAGGGGACGAAAACGCGACAAACTTCTATCCTCTTTGCGTGCAAATTTATGAACTCTTTTCCCCGAAAGGGGACGAAAACAGATGGACTTGTCGGTGTAAACTATCAGGCATTTATGAACTCTTTTCCCCGAAAGGGGACGAAAACAGAGCCTGTCCAGCCTTTTGATAATCTCCTATTTATGAACTCTTTTCCCCGAAAGGGGACGAACCCCTCGCCGCTTAGCCAGCCAAAATGTTCGTTAGACGCACTTATAACGAGGCGTGTATAATACGCCCAACTCTTTAGAGCAGGGCGGCCATGGCAGAGGAACAAATAATTGACCAAACATTGATTAAAGAACACAACTGGCGCGAGGTGCGGAAAGTTCTGGAAAGAAATCCGCCCCCGGCGGTCGCTGATTTATTAATGCATCTGGACAAATCTGCCGCGCTGATTGTTTTTAAAATCCTGCCGCGCGAGTTCGCCGCAGAAGTGTTTGCTTACCTTGACCCCGCCCAAAAAGACGCTTTCTTGAGCTGTCTCAGTGATAAAGAGGCTCAGCAGATTATTTCCGAACTGACCCCGGACGACAGGACGGAGCTTTTCTCAGAATTGCCCGCCGAAGTAACGCGCCGGGTGCTGCAGCTCCTGCCGCCGCAGGACTTTAAGGAAGTCAGCCTGCTGCTCGGCTATCCAGAACACAGCGTCGGGCGCATGATGACCCCTAATTATGTAATCTGTCAGCCGGATTGGACGGTGGCCAAGACCCTGCGCAATATCCGCGAAAAAGGCAAGGACAGCGAGACCATCAACATGGTGTATGTGGTGGACGAGCAGGGGCATTTGCTGGACGATATCAAACTCCGGCGCATCATCATGTCCCAGCCCAAAACGAGAATAAAGAAAATCTGCGACAATACCTTTGTCAGCCTTTCCGCTTTTGACGACCAAGAGAGCGCCCTGCAAATGATTAAGAAATACGACCTGATTGCCCTGCCCGTCGTGGACTCCAAAGGCATTTTAATCGGCATCGTTACGATTGATGACCTGATGGACGTACAGGACGTGCATGTAACGGAAGACATCTACAAGGGGGCGGGTATTCAGGTGCAGACCACCGACTTGCTGGCCACTGGCAATATCAAAACGGTCTCTGTGCGCCTGCTCTATCAGCACCGCATCGGCTGGCTGGTCAGTCTGGTGTTTATGAATCTGTTTTCCGGCGCGGCGTTGGCGCATTTTTCGGGGGTCATTCAAAAACATATTGTGCTGGTTTTTTTCCTGCCGCTACTAATCGGCAGCGGCGGCAACTCCGGCTCGCAGGCGGCAACGCTGGCTATCCGCTCGCTGGCCACTGGCGATGTCAAGCTGTCCGACTGGTTCAAGCTGCTGTACAAGGAGCTGCTGGTGGCCGCCTTGCTGGGTCTGACCATGGCGGTGATGGTTTATATTATCGGTTATATGCGCGGCGGACTGGCCGTGGCGTTAATCACTTTCTTGACCATGATTGGCATTATTGTTTTGAGCAGTCTGATTGGCATCTCCCTGCCGTTCATTTTTACGAAATTCAAACTTGACCCCGCCACGGCCAGCTCGCCAATCATCGCCTCGCTGGCGGATATTATGGGCGTGGTTATTTATTTTTCGATAGCGCTGGGAGTGCTGAAATTCTTCTGATTCCAGAAAAGTTATAACTTTTGGGGAATATGTCTGCCTATAAACTTTTAGAACGGCTTATCCCGAAGTGGAATTTCAAGCCATCAATAAAGAAAACCTTCCAGTCAAACACGCCACTGCTATCCGTAAAAGGATAATTCCGTTTTTTTGTGCTAAGATTCCCGCATGCCTGACAAGCCTCGTTCCTACAAAGCCGCCGGAGTCGACGTGGATGCCGGTTATGCGGTTGTCGAAAAAATCAAAAAACACGCCGCCTCAACGCATGTCCCCGGAGCGCTGGGTAATCTCGGCTCTTTTGCCTGCTTTTTCCAGCCGGACTTGAAAAACTTCAAAGAGCCAGTGCTGGTCGCCAGCAATGACGGCGTGGGAACGAAAGTCAAGCTGGCCGTGGCTCTCGACAAGCACGACACGGTCGGCATTGACCTTGTGGCCATGTCGGTCAATGACTTGATTTGTTCCGGCGCGGTACCGCTGTTTTTTCTGGACTACATCGCCGTGCATAAGGTCAAGCCGGAACAGGTGGAACAAATCGTTGCCGGCATCGCCGAGGGTTGCCGCCAGTCCGGTTGTGCGCTCATCGGCGGCGAGACGGCCGAGATGAACGACCTGTATCAGCCGGGCGATTATGACTTGGCCGGGTTCGCAGTGGGCATCGTGGATAAAGCCAATATCTTGAACGTCGAACGCGTGAAAGTCGGCGATGTGGTAATTGGCCTGCCCTCCTCCGGTCTGCACAGCAACGGCTACTCGCTGGCACGTAAAGTGCTGGGCGAGGCCGATTATGCCGAGATGCTTACGCCCACGAAAATTTATGTCCAAGAAATTTTGGGTTATCTGAAATCCGGCGTGGAGATACACTCTATCGCCAATATTACCGGCGGGTCATTTTACGAAAAGCTGGCGCGCGCCATACCGACCAAGGTCAACGCCGTGCTTGACCCGCAGGGCTGGCAGCCGCCGCCGTTATTTAAAAAAATACAAGAGGTCGGGCAGATAGAGCCTAAAGAGATGTACAGCGCGTTCAACATGGGCATCGGCATGTGCCTGATTGTCCCGCCCAGCGAGGCCAGTAAAATCCAAGGCCGGGTTATCGGAAAAATAACGGAAGGAAATAAGACAGTGCTAATTGAGGGGATTGGGTAATCTGGGACAATATGTAACGCGACTTTAGATTATCCCAATTGACAGACAGCAATATTTGGGATAATATAAAGCCACAATGCGCTACATTATAAGACACTCTGCAGCTGTTTTAAAACGTCTGACGGCTTCTTTTCCGGTGGTTTTGGTAACCGGGCCACGTCAGGTGGGCAAAACTACCCTGTTGCGGCACAGTCAAGGCACGCGCCGCGCGGGTTATCTCTCTTTTGATGACCCGGCCTCTGTACATTCAGTCAGAGCTGACGCTAAAACCTTTCTGGCCATCCACCCGTCTCCCGTTGTTTTTGATGAGATACAATATGTGCCTGAACTTTTCCCGTATCTCAAAATGGCTGTGGACGGGCGGAAGAGAGCGGGACAGTATTATCTGACCGGCAGCCAGCAGTTTCAATTGATGAAAAATGTAAGTGAAAGTCTGGCTGGACGCATAGGCATCTTGCAGCTGCTGGGACTGTCTTTGCGGGAAATAGCCGGGGATAAATTTGCCCGACCCTTTAAACCGACGCGGGACTATCTGACCGCAAGAAATAAAAACGCGCGGGGCCGCAGCGCGGCTGAACTCTGGCGGATAATTTATACGGGAACTTTTCCGGCGGTGGTAACCGGACAGGCAGCCAGAGATGATTTTTACAGCGCCTACATCAAAACCTATATTGAGCGGGACGTGCGGCTTTTAACACAGGTCGGCGATGAATTGCAGTTCATGCAGTTTATCACGGTGGCGGCCAGCCGGACGGCGCAAATGGTTAATTACCGCGACATGGCCAGGGACGCGGGCATCAGCGAGCCGACGGCCAAAAAATGGTTGTCTATTTTGGTTACCTCTGGGCTGGTGTATTTGCTGCCGCCTTACGCGGCCAATGTCGCCAAACGTGTGGTGAAAACCCCCAAGCTTTATTTTCTAGACACCGGCTTGGCGGCTTATTTGACCAAATGGAACACGCCGGAAGTACTGCGGGAGGGCGCCGCGTCCGGAGCGTTCTTCGAAACTTTTGTGCTGGCCGAAATATTAAAAAGCTATTACAACACCGGGCTTAATCCGGCGCTGTTTTACTACCGCGACAAAGATCAAAAAGAGATAGATTTATTGATTATGGAGAACGGTTGTCTGTATCCTTTGGAAATTAAAAAAACTGCCAATCCTCAGCCGCACGATGCCGCGGCTTTTAAAGTACTGTCGGCAATCAAAAACCTGCAGCTCGGCAACGGCGGCGTGATTTGTTCCTGTGATACCTTGGGCATCTTGGCCAAGGATTGTTATGCGATACCGACAGGATTGATCTAAACTCTGCTCGGCGGCCCAAAGCCCGTAATTGCATGATATAATTGCGTGATTATGCTCAATCTCGCCGTTCTCATCTCCGGCCGCGGCAGTAACCTGCAGGCCCTGCAAAAAAATATCGAGAGCGGTATTTTACAGGGCAAGGCGCAAATCGCCGTCGTGCTTGCCAATAAAGCAACTGCCGCGGGCTTGACCTTTGCCAGAGAACACGGACTGCAAACAATGGTCTGTCCGGCGGAAAAAGATGTGCTGGCCGGGTTGGCAAAACAGCAAATCGATTTAATCTGTCTGGCCGGATATATGCGCCTCTTGTCGGCAGATTTTGTGAACCAATATAAGGGAAAGCTAATCAATATTCACCCGACACTGTTGCCCAAATATCCCGGACTGCATGTGCATGAAAAAGTTTTGGCGGCGGGCGAAAAAGAATCCGGCTGCACCGTGCATTACGTGGACACTGGCGCGGATACTGGTCAAATTATTGCCCAGAGAAAAGTTCCGGTACTGCCTGACGACACACCGGAGACGCTGGCCGCGCGTGTTTTGGAACAGGAGCATGTTTTGTATTCGCAAGTAATTTTGCAAATAGCAAACGCTGTAAGCGTATTGTAAGAACGGCTGCCGATGGGGTGTCGAGCGCAGCGAGACATTCACAAGGCACCGCAAAGATTAAGGAGCATTATGCAAAAAATAAAAGAAAGCGCTTTGGCGGAAATATTGAAAATCCATGAGAACGGCAAAATCAATGTCGCCAGCAATGCGCCAATCAAGGATTATGCAACCCTGTCGCAGGTCTATACCCCCGGCGTGGCCAAAGTCTGCCAGGCTGTCGAGGCCAATCCCGCGCTGGCCCAAAAATACACTATCGCCGGCAATACCGTCGCCATCGTTACGGACGGCACGGCGGTATTGGGACTGGGCGACATCGGCGCACTGGCCGGCCTGCCGGTCATGGAAGGCAAGGCCGCGCTTTTCCGTGAATTCGGCGGCGTGAACGCTTTTCCTATTTTGCTGGACACCAAGGATACAGATAAAATCGTGGAAACTATCCTGCACATCGCGCCGACTTTTGCCGGGATAAATCTGGAGGACATTTCCGCGCCGCGCTGTTTTGAGATAGAACGCCGCCTCAAAGCTAAGCTGTCTATCCCGGTCTTCCACGACGATCAGCATGGCACGGCGGTGGTTACGCTGGCCGGGTTATTCAATGCCTTGCGCGTAGTCAGAAAAAACATTGAGGCTGTCAAGATTGTCATCAACGGCGCGGGCGCGGCCGGCCTAGCTATCGCCAAACTCCTGCTGGCTTTCGGCGCGCGGCAGATAGTCCTGTGCGACCGCGAGGGAGCCATCTATGAGGGGCGCGCGGGACTGAACCCGGAAAAGACGCTTATGGCCGCGCTGACTAACCAAGAAAAGTTGTCCGGCTCCGTAAATAAAATTCTGTCCGGACAGGACGTGTTCATCGGCGTGTCTACCAAAGATGTCCTGACCGCCGCGGCAGTCAGGGACATGAACAAAGATTCGATAGTATTTGCCATGGCCAATCCTGACCCGGAAATACGCCCAGAGTTAATCGCGGACAGCGCGGCGGTCATTGCCACAGGACGCTCGGACTATCCCAATCAAATCAACAATGTGCTGTGTTTTCCGGGTATGTTCAAGGGGGCCTTTGCCGCGCGCGCGACGGACATCACGCAGGAAATGTGCCTCGCGGCCGCGCGCGCGATAGCCGCCTGCGTCGCGGAAAAAGACTTGCGCAAAGACAATATTATCCCGTCCGTGTTTGATAAAAACGTTGCTGAGAACGTGGCCGCCGCGGTGGCAGAAGCGTGGGCAAGGCGCGAAAAATAGAGTTTTTTTTCAATACTGTAGTATTTAATAATCATTGACATCTCAATACTACAGCATTAAAATATTATATAATTATGAATACTAAAAGTAGCAAATTATTATTAGAACAATTAGACCGCAAGCTGAATAAATCCGCGCCGCCGCCTGTCGGCTGGATATACGCTGTCCGCACGGCCTTGGGCATGTCCCGCCGTCAGCTGGGCAAACGCCTAAAGGTTTCCGCGCAAAGCATCAAAGATTTGGAGGAGAATGAAGCGTCCGGCACCGTTTCCTTAAATAGACTGAAAATGGCCGGCCAAGCTCTGGGTTTGCAGTTTAATTATTCTTTGCGGCCGATGGCTGGTTCTTTGCAAAAAATTTTGGAACAGGCGGCGCAAAAAACAGCTAAAGAAATAGTTGAGCGCACCTCGGCCAATATGCGATTGGAGCAACAGGGCAATTCTCCGGAACGTCTGAAAAAAGCTGTTCGGGATAAAACCGCGGAATTGATACGTGAAATCCCGGCTTATTTATGGGAATAGACCTTGCGCATAGCGCCGGACAAACACCGCTGGACGAGGACGAAAAAGATGGTTTGCTTATTAAAGCGTTGTCTACCAAAGCGGAACTGGACGAATTTGAACAGCGCAATATCGAGGATGCGGTGGAGTGGTCTTTGCAACACCGCGGCCTGAAAGTCGAGCAGATTCTCACCGAGAAATTTTTGCGGAATTTGCATCGGCGCATGTTCGGCGAGGTTTGGCGCTGGGCTGGACAGTTTCGTGCCACGAATAAAAATCTAGGCGTGGACAAGACCTGTATTGTTTCGGAAATCCATAAACTGCTAGCCGACTGCCGTTATTGGATAGACCAAGCGGTTTTTCCTAAAGATGAAATTGCCGTGCGTTTTAAACACAGGCTGGTAAGCGCTCACCCTTTTGTCAACGGTAATGGCCGCCACTCGCGGTTAATGGCGGATATTCTGATTTCCAGCGGTTTGGGTCTGCCGGTGTTCAACTGGGGCGGCGCGGTTTTGAACGCCAGATCTAAAATTAGAGAGCAATACTTACAGGCACTGCGGGCGGCGGATAGCAGAGATTATGCTCCCCTGCTGTCTTTCGCGCGGCAGAAGTAAACTGTCAAACGCTGTTCACCCAAGGTTAGCTTATTCTCTTGATATAAATTACCGCATAATACGCCGGCATGTTGTTGAACTCTGCGCTGTTGCCGACAGGGTTTGTCGTAATTGAGTGGCTGTGTCCTGAATCGTCGTGCATAACGGAAAAAGAAGCA
>BGZO01000044.1 GCA_003864475.1 Candidatus Termititenax persephonae
TGCAGCTGGATTTGGTCAACACGCTCAAGGATTTGTTCTCCATCAACGCCTATATGCCCGCCCAGGATTTGGCGGGGCTGGTCAAGTACGGACGGGAGTACGGCTTGGGCGACGACCTCTACGGCCGTCGGGTGGAGAGGTTCAATCCCGCGGCGGGCTATGTCGCTGACAATACGGTGTCCACTTATACTCCCTTGGACGCGGACAATCAGAAAAAAATTACCGAATTTTATAAATCCAAATTTGGTCTGAACGGCTGGTCGGAAGGGAGTTATGAGGAGGCTTATGACGCGGTACAGTCAATGAAACCCAGGAGTGTTACGGGCGGCAATAGCGCCACCCAGAGTTCATTTTCGGCGGCGTTTTATAAGGATAATCAATTTAACACCCAAAAAGCCATAGCGGACATGGCGAATATCGGCACCTATATTAAGGGCGGCGACTTCTGGTCTTTTGATGATGTGGCCTTTGAGCAAGCCCGGGCAAGGTTAATCTTTCAGCGCAATCTCCTGTCGATTATGGCGATGCTGGTGGAGGCGGAGATGGAGAGTCATAACATCGTGGCTTCCGAACTGGAAATGCCCGGCTCGGAAGAGGGTTATAAGTCCATGAAAGCCTCGCAAATCATCCAGGCGGAGACAGATTATCTCATCAAAGGCGTTAATGAATTGAAAAAAGAAGCGACCGGGGTGGTTACCCAGCATAATCAGTTGATGGAGTCTATTCAAACCAAAAAACTCGATGAGATACAAAAATTTACTGACGATACTTTGTTATATACAGGCACTACTCTGTCAATCACAGCAATTGGTCTATATTTGTTGGCCCAGACGGCTACGATGATAGCAGAAAACGTGGCACTCGGACTGATCGGTGGTTTTTTTACTACGCCTTTTGGCCTAGCTTTGTTGGCAATGATGGTGGCTTTGTCCGGCGTTTTGAAAGCCATCCCCAGCGTAGCCAGCACCGCCATGACCTTGGCTAGAGATGCCAGTAATGCCTTGTTTGCCCACGAAAAATTAAAGCTGACCGAAGAGAAAACCGACAGCACCAAAGATACGCTAAAAAGTTCACTGAAGTCGGCCAGGGATGAGATTGCTTTGGCCGGGCAAATACGCATGATAGACATGGTTACCAGCAGTCATCAGGAGACGGCGACAGTTTCTAAAAATTTGTTCCAGCAATATGGCCTGCTTAGCTCCGCGTCCAATGTGAAATTTCTCTCCGGCGAGGACGGCCTCTACTATGAGGACGAAGAGCAGATGCTCCTAATCGAGCGTGATTTGTCCCGCCAGCAGATTGTCAACAGGTCATTGCTTTCTTTGCATGGGGCCAAGGCGCAGTCCCGCGCCTCTGTCCACCAAGAAATGACTGGCAAATCGTCCTACAATAGTTCCAATGTGGCGCAGACGATGATTGAGCAGGAGCAGTCCATCATCACGGAGAAATTCAATGAATTAAGGCAGCTACGCCAGGAATATGCCGCGGCGATGAATTCCAAGATACAGGCGGATATCAATAAAACCAAACTGGTGGCCAAAGCCGCGACCAATGTGGCGGCTTTTACTTTAGGTTGTGTTACGCAGCTTATCCCGGTGGTGGGCATAGGGCCGTCTACCCTGATGGGCATAGCCGGCACGATTTTTGGTTTTGCCGAAAGTCGGGGCGTTTTTGATAAAGACGATCAGCGTCCGCTCCTGCAGACAGACAGCCTGTTGGGCAGCCGGGTCATTAGCAATATGGAGTTGGCCAAGGTGGGCGGCAATATTCTCACGGAGATGAAAAAAGGCAGCGCCATCAAGCTAACCTCGGGCAGTGTGGGCAAGAGCGGCAATCCCATCAGCGGCTATCCGCGCTCCGTCGGCGCCGTCCGTCTAGAGTTTGAGGCGGTGGATACTTCCAGCGGACAGTCGGAGCAAGAATCGCGTAGCAACCCTGATTTAATATTTACAACCGATAATTCTTTTGGCCTAGACAGCGGTCTGCTGGCGGAGTTTATACGCGACTATTCAGGTTTTAGTTTGAACAATGGCAGGCTGGCTATCGGCCGCACAATGACTCAATCCGAGTATGAGGCCTTAATCCGGAAAATCAATGCCCAATACACTGCGAATGTTGGCGCAGTCAATGGCCTTGCGGCCAAGACCAGCGCGTCTATTACTCAACAGGCCGGACAACCCTCGCAAGTTGCCAATGGCGCTCTTTATGGAGATTGGGTGGTCTTGAATATTCCGTATCTAACACCGGGATTAGAAGAATATTTTCGGCAAGACGATACTAAGTACAGACTAGGCAGCGACGGCAAATGGTCTATGAAAGTTACCTATGTGGCGACGCATACCACTGTTATTACAGGGTCTGGCGAAAGCGCCAGCACCACTACCACCTATACTTGGGAACTGGCGGCGGCCAGCTTCAATGCTGATAAAAATAATTTAAAATCTTTTTTGTTCGAAGAACAGAACAGCTTAACGGAAGCGGCGCAGGATATTTATCACGCCTCTAATTTTCGTTCCATGGTTACGCTGGACTATAAGCTTTCCGATAAGTTTAAAGAGGAATTTAAAAATAGAGACCAGTTTACTTGGGAAGAAAAAACGATAACCAATCCAATAACCGGGGTAAGCAAGGTTGTTACATATCTTTATATGAAAGGCATTTTGGATGAGAACAGCGTCAATTCGTTTGTTTATGGTAAGGATTTGGAGGTAGATGGACCTAAGGATATCCCTGATGATGTGGAGGTGAAGATGCCGGGAAAACAATCCGCCCCGGACTTATTGCCAGATGATAGCAACGCCATCGCGGCTTTGCAGAAGAAAGCAGAAAAATATTTTACTACCGACGAGGACGATACAAGCAAATACTACTGGGATGCTCCCTCGGCCAAGATGAATAGCTGCCCTTTCTCGGAAGCGCGGCTGGCGGAATTGGGTCTGATGTATGATTCGGTTTTCAAAAGAATCTTTGCGGTGGAGAAAGATAATTTTAAAAAGAATTACAAAACTTGGCTAAGCGCCGGGGAACGGCAGGTTTTAAAAGAATTGATTGAGACTGTGGATCCCGCGTCCAAAGAAGGGGACGCGCCCAGTGATAAGGATATGCAGGGCGATGCCGCCACCACAGTGGAAACCCCGGATTATATTGCTACGGACAGCATTCCCGGTGTGCAAAGCGATGGTTACTCCAATGAGATAACCGGAGGGTTTAGTGGAAACTGGAAAGAGCAAGATTATCAAATGATGTATCGGGCGCGGATTGCCAAGATGCGCTATGACCTGACCTGCCAGGTCAATATCAGACGTTGCGAGTATATGCTCAAGCGTTATGAGCTGGAGTCGCGTAATATTGTCCACCAAGAGATGACCAATACCACAACCTATCAATTGTCGACCGTGCCGGAACAGGCTTTGACCGCGGAGTACAGCTATATCAACTCGGTGATTGCCGCTTATGCCAGCCGGGAGGAGCAGAGGATTAATACGCACAATACTATCTTGGAACGCGAGGAGTCGCGGGTCAGAAATTTAACTATCGGTATTGCCGGGCCATATGGTTTTCTCGTCTCGGCGGCTTGGCGACCCAAAGCCCTAGATATCAAGGTAGGCAATGGCAAAAAACTGTTTGGCTTTGTTAAGCAGAATATCGGCATCACGGGCATTAGCAATGGCGTGAGCGACAAGGATTTGGAGAATTTGAACAATTACCGCAATGTGAACGGCACTCTTACAGCTATCGAAGACTCCTCCCATAATAATGTGAGTGTCTATGACCTTGCCAGCCTAAACCGTTTCATTGACGATAAAAGTGTACAAACTGGATTTTTTGGCATCAAAGCAATTCAAATCGTGCCGAATGTTGACGAATTACAAAAAGCCACGGCGGCGATTTATTCACTTATTTATGTTAACGCCTGCCTGCAGTCGCTCTACAGTGCCAAGTCCGCCTCGCGCTCCATGGTACACTCTATCCTGACCAATGTCAGCAATTTGACTTTGAGCAGTTATTCCGGCGCGGCCATTCAGTCCGAGAATGCCTTGATTACCGCCAAGGCACAGGATTTGAGTAAAAATGTCAGCGACTTGGCGGCTATGGCGCAGAAAAGAGTGGAAGCCGAGCAGGAGCAGCTAGCGGCCACGATTAAGGCGACTATTTCCGGTCTGGCTCAGGTGGTAACAGCCGCCGCGGTTGCTCCTCTTTTGGTACGTACTGTGTCGGAAGTAGGCGGTTATGTCGAGTTGATTCAGACGGTCGGCTCGATACTTAACACTCTCTTTGACTTATTTTACAGTATTGGCAAGGCCATAGCTTTGGATGAATTGGTCAGGAAAAATGCGGAAGAAAACAAAGACATGGTCAAGAAAGCCAAAGAAAATGAGAAAAAAGCGCGGGAGAACTCAATCGGCAGCGAGGAAGAACAAGCACAAGCCAATGTTGAAGAAATTGGCGATGAGACGATTTCTCCGAGCGGTAATTCTTCCGCGGCCAAATTTCAGATGAGCATGATACAGGCGCAGATGAAGAAGACGGAGCGTATCAAGGCCGCCATGCGCAAGGTAAAAAAAGCCGCGAATGACTCGCGCGGCAAGATTACCGCCAAGCTAAGCGGCACGCCCGGTGCGCAAATCACTGGCGCGGCGGAGATGGTGGCGGGCGCGGAGAGCGGGGCCGCCGAGGCGATGTTGAGTGAGATGATGAATATTGCCAGTAGCAATGAGGCGGTGGAGAAAAAGCAAGCCGCCATCGGTTCAGAGATTGCCGGGAACGCCTCCGCGTTTGCCAATTCGGTCAAAAGCACGGTGGAAATGGGCATGAAAGTGAGCGCGCTTAACAAAGACGAAAACGCTACTCTGGGCGGCACATTAAACGAGCTTGGCAAATTGGCGAAGAATAGCGGCAACGCCAAAGATTTTTTCAAAGGCCTGGGCAAGGCTCTCTTAGGAGCCATGGGCATTGGTTCCAAAGGCGACAGTGGTGGCGGCGGTGAAAAACCCAAGAAAAAGACATTTAAAGAGAAATATAATGATGAAATGGCGAAAATGGAAAAAGGAGTGGCAAAGAGAAACGGTGGCGGGGCTGCAACTGGCGGCCAGTCTGGCGGTATACAGGCGACAGACGGCGGCGGTACTGGTGGCGGCGATGCAGGGGGCGCTCCGTCAGAGTCCTCATCTAGCGGTGATACGTCTGGGTCATCCCCTGCGCCCGCGCCGTCTGCACCAGCACCAGCCGCACCCGCCCCCGCGGCGACTGCCGCTCCGGCTTCGGCATCCGGCGGCGGCAATGCAGGTGGTGGCGCTCCGTCAGGGTCCTCGTCCGGCGGTGATACGTCTGCGCCAGCCGCGCCTGCGCCTGCGTCCGCTCCGGCATCCGACGGCGACGCTGGCGGCGGTAATACGCCTGCGCCAGCCGCACCTGCGCCCGCAGCGGCATCCGGCGGCGGCGACGGCGACGGTGGCGGCGGTGATACATCGTCCACCACGACAGTTACAACAGATACTGACGGGGAAGGGGGAGCCTGGCGGGCGTTTGGGGCATCCGGCATACTGAAAGATACGGTGGGTGCTATCGCCGGGCCGACGGCCAGACTGCTGGGTCTCGGCGGGGCAGGCTACGATGGCATGAAGCCGGAACATGCGGCAATGAGCGCGATTTTTGATTTCTATGGCCTGACCACAATACTCAAGCTGGCGCAGGTTTTTGCCAATATCTTGAATGGCGGACTTTTTACCGTGAATAGCGGCCAAGTAGTGAAGCCAGGGTCAGTACCGGATACTGCTTCGACTGCCGCTCCGACACCTGATACTCCCCCGCCGCCGCCGGAAAAGGATGACCTAATTTCACTAGATGAAGTTCCCGAAGTTACTTCTACAGCTGTATCAGGCGGAGCAAATAGAGCCCAGGAAGAATATGAGGGCGGAGAAGATTTGTTTTCTGCCGATTCGACTACACTGTCAGATAAAGGCCGAAACGCCGCAAAAGAAGTGGCTAGGTTTTTACGTAATGGCGGCGACCCAAGTAAAATCAAATTGTTTATTCAATCCATGAATACTAATAAAGACGGTAGCACAATAAGCGCTAAGGAGAATGTTGATACCTTGCTTGGCCGTGAAGAAGCGTTTCTTAACGAGATTAATCGTCAAATGGGTGGCACCTTGTCCGAAGAACAGATAGGGGCAATCAAAGGAAATACAAGATTCCAGCTTACCGGAGCTGCTTCTAGTACGAGCCAAAAATACACAGACAGCAATGGTTATACTGGTTACCGCCAAAACTACAATAAAGCAAACTTGGCGACTTCACAAGCAGAATTAAAGAAATTAATGGGGGATAGGGGTAGGGGTGGAAATGTTGATAGATATGCTTATAACTCAAACCCTACTGCCGATAATGATTTTGGCCGTGGAGACTTGAGAAGCGCAACGCTCGAAGTCAATGGTGTTACTGACCATGGATATTCAGGTAGCGTAAATATTGACGGACAAGCCCACACCATTACCAAGGATAATTTTAAAAAGAATGAGGACGGGACTTATTCTCTTACCATGGCAGACGGTAGTGTTATAGACCTAAGAGGTGAGGAGACAGACGATGGCAATATTACTTTTTCTGGCCTTGTCAATGACCCGGCCCAAGCCGCAAGTCAAGCCGTCGCTGAAGGGGTCGTGGCCGCAAATCAAGAAAAGGCCATAGAGGCTTTAATGAAAGCAACAGGCATGACCAAGGAAGAAGCATTGGCTTTTATTACAGACGACGACGGTAATGTCTTAGAGGGTAAAGCCTTAGAGAATGCCGTTAACAAGGAAATTAAGAGATGCAATGACGAAAAACTCGCAGCTTTTTTTATGGAAACAGGCTTAACTACGGAAACAGAAGGAAAGACTTATGAAGAGGTTTTGTTTGATAAGGATATCGCCGAGAGTGAGAGTTTTATTGATGTGCGGACTGCCAATGACAAGGCTCAACGCCAGTTGGCTTTAAAACAATTAGATGCGTCGGCGCTGGCGGGCGGCGGCGCCGGGGCAGACGCTTCATCCGCCACGAATAGCGGAGAAACTAGTATATCCGCCGCTGTCCCCGCCGCCGAGACGACCACGCCGGAGAATTCCCCGACAATGCCTACGCCCGATAATCCCATCACGGTTATGACAAAGGCTGGCGCGACCTTGACAGATTATGGCAAATATATGACGTATGAAGCCAACGGGGAGCTTTTCTATGCCTTACCAAAAACTAAAACTGAAACTAAAACTGATGAGAATGGCGATACCAGTACTACTACCAGTACTTTAGAGGGACAATTTAGTCTCTATCAGGCCTCGGATGTGCAGATGGGCGGGGACGGGACTCCGCAGGCCAAGGACGGCGCAGAATCTGTCGGCGATGCTTCCAGAGAAGGCAATGAGCAAGGCGGGAACGACTACAATATGAATGTGCCTGAAGAGTATAAACCTTCTGATGATACTTTGTGGACGAGCATTGATTACGCGATGAAAGCAATCACGGCCTTTTTGAAAAAAAAGGCCGAGGAAGACAGAATCAAGGCTGAAATGGACGCTCTGTCCGAGGTGATAGGCGGCATGGCCACTTTGCTGGCCGGACTTGACCCGCGTGATGCCCAGGAAGTCATGTCCACGCTGGCCGGCTCATATATGGACGAGAGCGAGATTAATGTTTCTTCGCATAGCGCCTTCAATGAATCGCTCCAGAAAGCGTTTTTGGGCGAGGGTGTTCAAGACGACTTTTTCACGAATCTAGATGGCACCGCCGCCGGGGGGCTTTTTTGGGTTGCGCAAAAGGCGGGCAATGCCATGCGCGATGCGCGCCTCAAGAATATTGTGCTGGAAAAGGCCGTGGTAGAGGGCATGATTGACACCCTGTTGAAGGAAAGAGGCTTGGAACCCAACACTCCCGCCTATATTGAAGAGGCAAGCAAGCTCTCCAATAGTACAACTATCGATATCAATAAAGTCCGGGACATGGTGCGTTCACTAAAACTGGCAGGTATTTCTGACCCTAAACAGGCAAGTGATATTAGCGCCGCGCTGTTTACGAAGTTTACAGAAAATGGCAATAAGATTAACAATGCCGAGATAGCCACGATATTATCGAAAAATGGCAGGCAGAATATCAAACGGCAAACCCTGGATTGGATACGCCGCCGCACCCAAGCAATCTGCACGGATACCAGAGAACGGGTAGCCCATCCTGAAAAATATATTACTGCTTATGACGAACAATTATCTTCAGACCCCAATGTGCAGAAAGCCGCACAGGCCTTGAGAGGCGTGGAAGCTAAATTCCAGGCCAAGCTGGACGCGGCGGGCATTCAGAAAAAAACAGTAACCGATAGTCGCCCGCCCCTCAATTATTATGTGAAGACAGACGAAGACGGCGGCGTGAGAATCTGGATTCCCAAGGGGGCGGATGCGCAGCGGATAGTTGCCGATTTTGTGCAAAAAGCCGACCCGCCCTTGCCGGAAAATACTAGCATCTCCGTAACTGACGGCACCCAGGCCGCCGGGGAGATTGTCTCGACTGGCTATGTGGTCGGGGCGGACGGCGTGGTGAAACAGGCGGAAACGCCCGCCACGGACGGTGCCACCGCCTTGCCCCAAGATGACACCGCGCCAGCCCAGCCCAGAACAAGGAGCGCGGAGTTTAAAGACTTTGAGGATGCCATGGCGGGGCAGGAAGAGTACCAGCAAGCCGTTGATAATTATCATAATGCGCTTCTTCCCTACAAAACCAGTCCATATCTTAGCGGCAATAGGATAGACTTGCTGGGACTGCTTAAAGGCACTGTGGCCATGCCGGGCGTAAGTTTCCTTGTCAATGGCGAACGGATTTTACCGGACGAGACCAGAGGTTTGCCGGAACTAATCGGCGGCGAGAACAAAATCGAGATTGTGGTTGACACGGAACATTTTCAGGCGACAAATTTGGATGAGCTTAACGATATTTTATGTACCGAGAGTGGTAATTTTTCCGTTACCTTGTGCCGTAACGGCAAGCCAATGCTTGGTTGCAAGGACTTGGCTCCTACGGATTTTCGAGTGGGTGTGATTTTGGCTGCCAGACCTAAAGGCCAGTCGATGACCATGGCCGATATCATCAATAACGGACGGCAGGCCAAAGTAATGCTTGATTTTAGTCAGGCAAGCCGGAATAAGCTGGCGCGGGCGGGCGCCAAGAGGATTTGTAATAGCCTAGACGGACTGAATAGGCGGAACGATGTTTTGTTAAGAGAACACAAGGCTCTTACCGGCAGTTCGTGGATACCGCTCCATCCGTCGGACGTTAGTTATAACAATATTTTGCGGGATACGCAGATAACGAATCCCAGCACTGATCCTGCGCAGCTAGAAAAGCAACAGCACCAGGCAGTCCAGGAGGTGCTGGAAGCCAATATTCTGGCTCTGTACACCTTGAGTGAGGCGGGAGAAACTACCCCTGCGCAAGAGAGAATATTAGCCGCCATGGAAAAAGAATATCTGAAAGTTAGTAGTGAGAAGCTTAAGCTGGAGCCAAGCGCTGCCCAGACTCAATTAACAGAATTGAGGAATACGGTTGATGGTATGGCCGAAAATCATACGGGAAATTTCGGCGAACTTCTGGCGCAAGCCAGGCAAATCGTCGGCAATAGCGCCAAGCTGGGTGATTTGAACACAGCCAGAAACAATGCCTGTACAGGCGGCCTAGGTAATAATGAAATAAAGGAGTATGCCAAACTATTTAGAGACAATCCGGCGATGCTTAAACGTTTAATGCAACAGATTGTGGATCGCCACCAGTTCTCCGGCGCTCCTATAGCCTATGACCCGGAATATCAAATAATAGTGGCGGCTTATGAGGTGGCCATGAGTGAACTGAATGTGGAGATATCTAATTTACAAGACCAAATGGATGAGATTTTAATTGTTCCTGAAGAACAGCGTAAAGAAGAGCAAAAACAAAAATTAAATGAACTGCAGAGACAGGTAAATCAAGCGCAGGCCGTACGCCAAGAGTTGGAAACTGCTTTGAAATATTTTCATGATGAGCTTCATCGGCTTCTTTCTACTGGTGTAACGCGGTTTCGTGAGTCTGGGCAAAACAATCCTGGTTTGTCCTATGCGGAGATTAAGAAAAAAGGCAATGGCACGGATATTGAGGCCATGTTGAGACGTAGCACCAATCAGATGTGTGCCGCCTGGGCCTTGTACGAAAATCGTAAGGATGCTCAAAATCTGGATGAAGTGTTGAGCAAATTGCCCACTCTTGACTACAAAGAGGCGACAGAATCTTTTGCGAAAACCGTAGTCTTGCTGGGCGGCGACAAGAGTGAAGAGACTTTATTAAGCGTGCGCAATACCGTTACTGGTTTTACGGATTTTTATGCGAATAATCTGGATGCTTCAGCCGAAGACATACGCGCCAAAGCAGAGAAATTAAAAGAACTGTTGATAGCGACCGGGACGCTACGCCGCGACGACGAAGAAGGTATCCGGGCTTTTTCTGAACGGGTAGAGCAGTTGATTGGCTACAAATATAGTGATAGCGTGTCCCTTGCTCCAGAACAGATTACGGAGCGGCGGCAGGCTCAAGCCGCCATTGCTTTGGTTGAAATTACCAAAATATTGAGTAGTCAGACTCAAGTGATTTTGTTTCACGAGTCAGACCTGACGACCTCTACCACATCCGACGGCGCTGGGCCACTATTAACAGATGCCGCGTGCCGTCAGGTGGCGCGGTATTTTTCTTTGCCTGGCAGCGCCGCGTCCGGTTCCTCTCCTGATATACAGGCGACGGACGGCAGTTCTCAAACCGCGAGACCGCCAGCAA
>BGZO01000045.1 GCA_003864475.1 Candidatus Termititenax persephonae
CTAAGTGCTGGCGACGGGCCGAAGACCGTCCACGTCTGGTACAGGGACGCGGCGGGCAACGAGACTTATGTGAAGGACGATATTAATCTCGACACGACTGCTCCAAGCGGGACGCTGGTCATCAACGGCGGCGAGTCCCTGACCAAGAACCCGACATTGCAATTGGCGCTTTCCGCTTCCGACGCGGCCAGCGGCGTGGCCAGCATGAATATCAGTGAAAGCGCTGTCCCCGGCGCAGACTGGCTGCCCTACGCGGCAAACCCTGAATATACCTTGAGCAATCAAATACAAAATCAAGAAAAAACAATATACGTCTGGTTAAAAGACCTGGCCGGGAACGTCAGCGGCCCGCTCACCGCAAGCATCGTCCTGACCGACATCGGCGGTAGCGGCGGAGAGATAATTATTGAGGGCGGAACGCCGTACACGAACAGCCAGACAGTAAACTTGACCATAAACAATATTGACCCGCTTGCCAGCGCCATGCGGGTTTGGAATGAGGGCGACGGGAGACCCAGTTGGGACAGCATAAGCGGCTCACTGCCCGGCTGGGACTTGGGCAGCGGTGATGGGGTAAAGACCGTTCGCATTGAGTTCCAGAATTCCTTCGGCAATGTTATCTGGAGCGGCACGTTCGGCAGTATCATCCTCGACACAACGGCTCCAAGCGGGACATTGGTCATCAACGGCGGCGAGTCCCTGACCAAAAATTCGACATTGCGCTTGACATTCTCCGCTTCCGACGCGACCAGCGGCGTGGCCAGCGTAAACATCAGCGAGACTGGCGAGCCGTCCACAGAGTGGTTGGATTACGACGAAGACAGCCAAGGATACACATTGCTGGACGCAACACCTGGAGAAAAAACAATCCACGTCCAGTTAAGGGACAAGGCGGGAAACATTAATTCCCTGCTCCCAGCCAGCATTACCTTGGTAGAGGACAAGAGCGACACTGAAAGCGCCGCTGTACCCGAGGCAGTGCAAACATTGCCCGCCAGAAAAATTTATGCTTACCCCAATCCGGCGCAACCGCGCAAGGGGGATGTAACTATCGTTTTTGGCGCGGCTAAGGACGGCCCCATGAATGTGTATCTCTACAATGTGCTGGGCGAAAAGGTTTGGTCAACAACGGCTTACGCCCAAGCCGGAGTCCCGAATAAAACTGTCTGGAATGGCCGTGATGCTTACGGCGGCGAGGTAGGCAATGGGGTTTATCTTCTCCTGCTGACCAGTCCGCAGAAAAAAGTTTTGGCTAGGGGGAGGCTGACGATACTCGATGATTAAACGCCGCCTCGCTATATTATTTTTAGCCTTTTGCTGGGGCGCCGAAACCAGACAAGCCGTCGGTTTAGATGCCCTGAGCATCGGCGCGGACGCTCTGGCGCGCGGCGGAGCGTATCTGGCCGCTGAACAAAGCAATCATTATGTCTTTCAAAATTACGCTTTTTTAGGACACCAGCCCACGCCGCGTTTTTCCTTGACCGCCTTTAACTTAATCAGCGAGGTGGGTTATTTTGCCGCCGCCTATAGTCAGCCCAATTTCAGCCTCGGTTTTTTACGCTTACAGGAAAACGGTGGCGAACTAAGGGACAGCCTCGGCAATCTGCAGGGCGGAGTGATTAGCTATACGGACAGCACATTTTACGGAGCCTACGGCTGGAAGGCCGGGCAGTATAGTTTTGGTCTGCGGGCTAAATTGCAAAACAAATATTTTTCTGAAGTGGATGTCTCGGCCAGAGGCTTGGCGTTGGATTTATCCGGGGTCTATCAGGCGCGGCTGTATCTTACGGTGGGAGCCGAGCTACGTAATCTGGCGGCGACCAAGCTGCTCTGGTCTAATGGGCTGGAGGAAAACTTTGGTAAATCTTTGGGTCTCGGCGGGATTTTTAAGGCAGGTGGCCCCGATGGTTATTGGGCAAGCCTCCGCCAGCCAATAAATATTTACACGGACATCCGCGCGGAAGAGACAAATTATCTTTCTAACACCGGCATAGAATACTGGCCGTGCAGTTACGTTGCCCTGCGCGGCGGACTGAAACAGAAACAAAACTTTCACCCCGGCAATAATCCGACATTGACCGAGTTTACCGCCGGTTTGGGTTTTAATTACGCCAATATTTATGTCGATTACGCTTACAATTCCGGCACTGACTTGGCGGAAAACCTCACGCATTTTTTCACGGTGGCTTACCGCTGGGCTGAGCCTAAGACACCGCCGGAAGTTACCAGCAAAAAACCCTCGCCGCCCAAGCCGCCCATTAAATACAAGCAGACTTTTAGGTCAACGCTGGGCGACACTGAGTTATAAATTAGCTTTCTTCGCCTTGATATTCTCCCGCGCAATTTCGCTGTTCTTTTTAGCCAGCTTGTTGTCAGGATTGACGGCCAGCGCTTTCTGAAAATAAGAAAGTGCGCCCTCAAAATTCTGCAGTTCATCATTTAAATAACGGCCATAGCTGACAAAAACATACTCGTCTTTCACGCCCAGCTTAATTGCCTTCAGCCAATCCGCCGCCAAGTCTTTCGGTTTCGCGTCCAAATTTTTTTCCCGGAGCAGTGCGCGTCTGAGATAAAGCCTGCCGTCCTTGGGATTCATCTTGATGGCGCGGTTGTAATCAGCCAGCGCGGTCTGGTAATTCTTTAGGCCAAAATGCGCGTTGGCACGGTTGACATAGTATTCCGCATTAGCGGAGTCAAGTTCTATCGCCTTGTTATAATCAGCCAAGGCTTGTTTGTACAGGTAGATTTGCAGGTAGGCGTTGGCGCGGCCAAAATAACTATCTTGGTCAGAGTCATTGAGCTGAATAGCTCTGCTGTATTCCTTGATGGCGCCGGAATAATTGCCTGTCTCGAACTTACGCAGGCCGCTGGAATTATATTTTTCCGCCGTGGGCGGGCTAAGCAGTACAGGCCGAACGACACGTAAAGAAACCGCTGCCGCAACAAGCAACCCTAGAGTCAGCAAGCCAAGCAAATAAAATATTCTCCGCTTCAGTTTGCTTTGCCGGACTTCACCCTGAACGTTTGGCGCCCAGTCAGTAATTTTCTTTTCTCTCGACATTGAAAATCCCCCCTTTATTAAACCTAACTATTATAACATTTAGGCAGTCCGGAACCCAAGCCGCCAACTCAAAAATAATACTCGGCTACCGCCACGACAGCTTATTTAAATGCCTTTGACTGCCAAGAATTCGACCAACTCGACCAGCCGCGCGGAATAGCCAGCCTCGTTGTCGTACCAAGCGGAGAGTTTGACCAACTGACCAGCGGCGGGCGCGGCGGTCAAGGAAGCGTCGAAAATGCACGACGAAGTGTCGGACATAAAATCCACCGAGACCACATTTTCGCTCGCGCAGTTCAGAATTCCCGGCAGGGCAAGGGAGCGCAGTCTGTACAATTCATTCAGTTCCGGCACGGTGGCTTTTTTTTCCGTCTGCGCCACCAGCTCGACCAGCGTAACATTGGGAATCGGCACGCGCAGGGCGAGACATTCGATTTTGCCTTTCAATTCTGGCAAGACCAGCCCTAAGGTTTTGGCCGCGCCGCTGTGTACAGGAATAATTGACAAGGCCGCCGCGCGTCCTTGCCGCATGTCCTCGTGCGGCAAATCCAAAACTTTCTGCTCATTAGTATAGGCATGGACAGCGGTCATGGTGCCGCAAACGATACGGTAATTTTCATGTAGGATTTTTGCCAGCACCGCCGCGCAATGCGTGGTCGGCGACGCGCTGGAAATAAGATGATGCTCCGCCGCGGAATATTTTTCCTGATTAACCCCGAGGACTATAGTAATGTCGTCGTTTTTGGCGGGCGCGGAAATGATGACCTTTTTGGCACCGGAAGCGAGATGCTTTTGCGCCTCCGCGCGGCTGGTAAAAAGTCCGGTCGACTCAATCACCACATCAATGCCGAGGTCGCGCCAAGGCAGACGCGCGGGGTCGCGCTGCGCCAAAATCTGAATCTCCCTGCCATTGACGAGCAGAGCCTCGTCAGTAAAATCCACCTCGCCGCGAAAGCGTCCGTGCAAGGAATCGTATTTGAGGAGATAGGCCAGCGTCGCCGCATTAGTCAGGTCATTGACCGCCGCGACTTCCAGCCCGGGACGCTCGACCGCCCGGCGCAGAAAATTCCTGCCGATGCGTCCAAAACCATTGATGGCCACACGCGTCATGCGGGAATTTTAACACAGCCCGCAAATAATGTTATACTATTCACGGAAAATATTTGTCCCGCCGGGCAGGTTTCTTAAGATTAATCCATGTCCTGCCCTCCGCAAAATATTTTCTGGAACTAAATCCGTGGGGAGGCTAAAATGCAGGAAATTTTCAACCGGGTCAGTGTCAGGAAATTTACCGAGCAAAAAATTACCAAAGAACAAATCCAGTCAATATTAAAAGCCGCGATGCAGGCGCCGTCCGCGTACAATCAGCAGCCTTGGGAATTTTTGGTCATTGAGGACAAGGCCGTTTTAAAAAAATTTACTGAAATCCACCCTTACGCCCAATCTTTGTTAAGCGGCGCGGCGGTCGGTATTTTCGTCCTGTGCGCCAAAAATCGCTTGCAACTGCCGGAGATGGCCGCGCAAGACCTCTCCGCCGCCACGCAAAATATCCTGCTGGCAGCCGTGCATCTGGACTTAGGCGCAGTCTGGCTGGGTGTCCATGGCCACCCGGAACGCGCGGTCGCCGCGCAAAAATTATTTAATCTGCCGGACAACATCGAAGTTTTTTCAGCCCTTGCTGTCGGTTATCCGGCGGAGAATAGAAAAGCGCAGTCGAGGTATGAGGAAAATCGGGTACACTACGAAAAGTATTAGCAAATGGCGACATTATGGACATGAATCCAAGCAACCCGATGAATCTAACCAGCAGGCGATAGCTATATGGAAACATTTAAAATTTCAATCCGTTTTTTCGACGACAGAGAGGTCCGCGCCATTTGGGACGATGAGAAATCCAAATGGTGGTTTTCCGTTGTGGATATTGTCGGTATCTTAACAGACAGCAAAGACCCGCGAAAATACTGGACTGTGCTGAAAACCCGTTTAAGAAAAAGTGGTTCTCAACTGGCTACAAATTGTAGTCAGTTGAAATTGATGGCCGAAGACGGCAAGAAACGCTTAACCGATTGCTTGTTGCAAGAGGACATCATTCTGTTGGCGGAAAGCGTTCCGAGCAAGAAAGCGGCACAATTTATCAAATGGTTTACCTATTCAGGAGATACTATCGACGGCAAGAGCAAAGCAAAGGCCTACGCTCTTTTCGACAGTTCCTTGCTCGACACGATAGAGGTTGGCACGGTCAAGGGATTGCAGCAGATTCATGGTTATCTGTTCGGCGGGCTTTATGACTTCGCGGGGCAAATCAGAACGCTCAACATCGCCAAGGGCGGATTCCGGTTCGCCATGGCACAGTTCCTGCCGGAATCGCTGCGAAAAATCGAGAAAATGCCCGAAAGCAGTTTTGCTGAAATCACGGACAAATATGTGGAGATGAACATCGCTCATCCGTTCAGGGAAGGCAACGGCAGAAGCACACGTATTTGGCTTGACCTAATCCTGAAAAAGAATCTGAAACTATGCGTCGACTGGAGCAACATCAATAAGAAAGACTATCTGTCCGCTATGGAAATAAGCGTGATAAATCCCGTGCCGATAAAAGCCCTGCTCTCGTCCGCCTTGACAGACAAGATAAACGACCGCGAGATGTTTATGAAAGGCGTGGATTACTCCTACTACTACGAGCAGGAAGATGATTTTACGGGAAGCGGCGACGGTGAATGAAGCAGGTGCAACGGCCAGCCGATTGGTGCATGTATGAAATTGGCTTTTTTACGATTAGTCTCAAACCAAAAAATAATTTTTTACCGAAAACTCATACTGCGCCAAATATAACTCCTTAAAATAAGTCAGACTATTCTGCTCGTAAAATAACAGCATGGCTTTTTTGTATTCCACCGAATCAACACTCCGGTAAGACAGCGGACAGGCTTGCTGCGCAACAAGCAACGCATTACCAATAAGTCTGGCCGTGCGTTTATTGCCATCCGCAAAGGGCTGAATATATGACAATAATACAATGGCCGCCAAAGATTTATGAAAACAATCCGCCAAGCTGTTTAGCACGCGTACTGTATTTTCCATAGCCTCGCCAATTTGATAGCGGTTGTCCAGCGGGCGATACTTTGTGCCAACTATACTGACTAGAGAATTTCTAAGCCCGTAACTGACACCCAAATCCTTAATCAATAATCTATGCACATCCTCAATTTTTCTCAAGGTAAGCTTTTGATAATCCATTTTATGCGCAAAAATATAATTCAAGGCGGTTTTATGATTGAGGAGCATCAGCGCATCCTCTTTTCTGTGTCCCGCCGCTTCACGATTATTTTTCAGAAGTTCCTCTGTATCCAAAAGCGAATAGGTGTTGCCTTCTATTTGTGCGGATTTCCAGCTTAACTCAATCGTCAGCCGCTCCATTTCGCGGCGGTATATATCCGGCTTTATTTTCGCTAAATTCTGCTGATATTCCTTCGTCAATAAAGCCAGCCGCCTTAATTCTGGGGCGGCAAATATTTTGCCAAATTGCCGGAAAACCGCAAAATTAAAAGTTTCTTTACAGACCCTTTGCTCAGCCTCTGTTGTGAAATAGGCAACCGCATCATAATGGCGCAGTAAAATATTATTATTGTATTCCTTATATTTTACACTGCGTCCCGCACCGATTCTTTTTATATATTTATTTTTCAAAAGCGTTTCTATATCTCTAACTACAGTTATTCTAGAAACTTTTTCCGCAGAGTCTGCTAAATGAGCTGTGATTTCACTGTTCGAAGCAACGCCTTGAGCGCAAATAAAATTATATATTTGATTTTGCCGCAAAGTTAATTGTTTCATAATTACACACTAATTGTATCATTATGAAACAATTAAGCAATTCCCCGGAATCCTTAAAATCAGAGCGTTACTCCCACTCAATCGTCGCGGGGGGTTTGGAAGAAATATCATAACAGACGCGCGTAATCTCCGGGACTTCGTTAATGACCCGCGCTGAAATTTTCTCCAGCAGTTCCCACGGCAGATGCGCCGCGCGGGCGGTCATGGCATCCTCGCTGGTTACGCAGCGCACCGCGCAGGTCATGCCGTAAGTCCGCGCGTCGCCCATCACGCCGACCGTCCGCACTTCCGGCAGTAAAATAACCGGGACTTGCCAGATTTTATCGTACCAGCCCGCGGCCTTAATTTCGCCCATCACGATAGCGTCCGCTTCCTGCAGGACGCGCACCCGCTCCGGCGTAATCTCGCCGATGATGCGGATGGCCAAGCCGGGTCCGGGAAACGGGTGCCTGTTTACCAAATCCTCGTGCAGTCCCAGTTCGCGCCCCAAGCGGCGCACCTCGTCCTTAAAAAGCCAGCGCAACGGCTCTAAGAGTTTAAATTGCATGTCCGCCGGCAAGCCGCCGACATTGTGATGCGTCTTGATTTTTGCGGCGGTCTTGGCCTGCGTACCGCCGGACACGGCGGACTCGATAACATCGGGATACAGCGTCCCCTGTGCCAAAAATTGAAAATTACCAATCTTGCGCGCCTCGGCCTCAAAAGTCCGCACAAATTCATTGCCGATGCGGCGGCGTTTTTCTTCGGGGTCGCTGATACCCTTGACCCGTTCCATAAATCTCTGCGCCGCGTCCACTTGCACAAGCCGGATGCGCATATGTTTGGCAATCAAGTCAGCCACCCGCCGCGCCTCGCCTTGGCGCAGGAAACCTTGGTCGATAAACATGCAAATCAGCTGATTCCCGACGGCTTTGTGCAGCAGAGCCGCGACAGTCGTCGAGTCCACACCGCCCGACAGGCCCAGCAAAACCCTGCCGCTACCGACCGTGGCACGGATGCGTTTGACCTCGGTCTCAATATAATTGGCCATGGTCCAAACCGCCTGCGCCTGACAAATACCAAAAATAAAATTTTTGAGAACGTCCATGCCCTTGACCGTATGCGCCACTTCGGGATGAAACTGTACGCCGTAAATTTTACGCGCGGCCTGCTCCACGGCGGCCTGCTCCAAACTGTCCGTCGAGGCAATTCGGCGGAAGCCGTCCGCCAAAACAACGCAAGAGTCGCCGTGCGACATCCACGCCGTAAAGCTGTCCTCGATACCGACAAACAACGCCGACGCAGTGTCGACGCGCAAGGCGGCCCTGCCGTACTCACGTTTTTCGGTGCGCCGTTCCACCTTGCCGCCGAGCATATCCATGATGAGTTGCATACCGTAACAGATGCCCAAGATGGGAATGCCCAAATCCAAAATTGCCGGGTCTAACCGCGGCGCGTCTTGCTCATAAACCGAGGCCGGACCGCCAGAGAGAATGATGCCTTCGGGCCGCAATTCCCTGACCCGCGCCGCCGTGATGTCGTGCGCGACCAATTCCGAATAAACATTGCACTCGCGCACCCGCCGCGCAATCAGCTGGGCATACTGTGAACCGTAGTCCAGAATGATAATCAAGCAAAATCCTTTGTCGTATAGTTGGGGGTTTCTTTGGTAATCTGAATGTCGTGCGGGTGCGACTCGACCAAGCCAGCGTGCGTGATTTTAACAAAACGCCCGTCGCGGCGCAGAGCCTCGATAGTCGGCGCTCCGCAGTAGCCCATGCCTGAACGCAAGCCGCCCAGCATCTGATAGACCACTTCCTTGACCGTACCGCGGTAAGGGATGCGCCCCTCCACGCCTTCCGGGACAAACTTGCGCGCCTCGCTTTGAAAATAACGGTCTTTACTGCCGGCCTCCATCGCACCCAGGCTGCCCATGCCACGATAAATCTTGAAACGCCGCCCATGTAGAATCTCCACCTCGCCGGGAGCTTCCTCACAGCCCGCGAACAATGAGCCGAGCATGACGGTCGCGGCTCCCGCCGCCAAAGCCTTCACGATGTCGCCGGAGTATTGAATCCCGCCGTCCGCGATAATCGGGATGCCCGACTTGGCGGCCTCGACGGCGCAGTCATACACCGCCGTAATCTGCGGCAGACCCACGCCAGCCACCACCCGTGTCGTGCAAATCGAGCCGGGACCGATGCCGACCTTTACGCAGTCCGCGCCAGCGTCTATCAAGGCCCGCGTGCCGACGGCGGTCGCCACATTACCGGCAATCAATTGCAGTCCGGGCTGGGCTTCTTTGATTTTTTTGACCAACCGCAGAACACCGTCCGAGTGTCCGTGTGCCGTATCCAGCACCACCGCGTCCACCTGCGCCTTGACCAGAGCCGCCAGCCTGTCCAGCGCATTGTCCGTTACGCCGATAGCCGCGCCGCAGAGCAGGCGACCGCGCTCATCCTTGGCGGCATTGGGAAACTCAATATTCTTCTTGATGTCCTTGATGGTAATCAATCCCTTGAGCAGACCGTTCTGGTCGACAATAGGCAATTTCTCAATCTTGGCCTTTTTCATAATCTGCTGGGCTTCCATCAAGGTAGTGCCTTCAGGCGCAGTAATGAGATTTTGAGCGGTCATGATATTGCTAATCGGTTGCTCATAATCGGACTCAAAACGCACATCCCGGTTAGTTACGATGCCGACCAATTTGCCGCCCGCATCCGTAATCGGCACTCCGGAGATATGGTAATGCTCCATGAGCCTGACGGCTTCCTGCACCGAACGCTGGGGGCCGAGATGGAACGGGTCGACAATCACGCCGTTCTCTGAGCGCTTAACCTTGTCAACCTCGGCGGCCTGCTCCTCAATCGACATATTCTTGTGAATGATGCCGATGCCGCCCTCGCGCGCCACGGCAATCGCCATGCGCGAGTCGGTTACAGTGTCCATGCCCGCGCTCAAAAGCGGAATATGCAAAGTGATTTTCTTGGTCAGTTTTGTCTGGAGGGAAACGTCCTTGGGTAAAATCTGTGAACGCGCCGGAATCAACAGCACATCATCAAACGTCAAACCTTCTTTACCGAACTTCTCAGAGTTTAGAACATCGGAAACCATAAATATTTATATTACATTCGCCGACGGTAGTCAATATAAAATCCGCCGAGACCGTATTGCCTAGCAGGGGCGGCAAGTGGGACACTTATGATACAATGCATTTTGAATATCGCCCGGAAATATTAATCTTGAATGGACGTGAGTATTTTTGGTAGACTATTTTTTAACATGTTGATTATTTCCGCAACAATTTCCAGAAACAATACACGGTCAGGCCGATAATTGTACCCCAGGAAACGACAAATAAAATCAAGCCGTAAATATTCATTGGCGCCGCCTCGTTTTTGCCGAATGATTGTTTTTCCGCCAGGCGATTTTAATCAAAACCAGCAGGAGAAGAAATAAAGCCAGCATCACAATCCATGTGCCGATGATGTACGGCTTGTCCGCCGCGCTGACATTGGCCAGCAAGAATTTTGGCACGGCATCCTGCCAAAACCACGCGCCCATAATCACAAGTAAAATCGTCGGCGTGATGTATTTGAGTACAAAACGGTAAAAACGCGGCAGA
>BGZO01000046.1 GCA_003864475.1 Candidatus Termititenax persephonae
GAAACTGGCAGAGAGGGTTTTACCCCTCTCTGCCTTGAAAGAATAAATAAAACAATAAAAAGGGGTATAGTAAGCCAATGGTCAACAAAGAACAAAAAGAATATCGGTGTGTTATATACGCTAGGGTCAGTGATAAAAAACAGCTTACTGATGTTTTTGGAAATGATAAAGATATTAACTCAATACAAAATCAGATAACTTATTGTGAAAGTTATATTAACCTACGCAAGCAAGCCCTTAACGGGGATAAGTGGGAAATTGTAGATAAATATTTAGAGGAAGGAAAATCTGCCAAAGATATAAAACACCGGCCTGTCTATAAACAAATGATAGAGGACGGAAAGAAAGGAAAATATAACTGTATTATTGTATACAAGCTCGACAGAATTACCCGTTCTATTGGCGATTTTTATAATCAAATGAAAACATTTTTTGACGAATATGATGTGTCTCTCATATCAGCGACACAGGAACTCAACACAGCTACATCACAGGGCAGACTTGTCTTAAATATGCTTTTATCTTTTGCTCAATTTGAAAGAGAGACTACTTCCGATAGAGTAAAAGATACTCGCAATAGCAATATACTATCCGGCAAATGGCCAGGCGGTATACCGCCTTTAGGATATACTCTTAAAGACGGCAAAGTTTTGAAAAATCAAAATGATATTGTTAAAGTGAAAGAAATTTTTGAGCAATATAAGGAACTTAGAAACCTTGATAAGGTTGCTCAATATGTTAATAGTAGAGGTTGGCGAACTAAGGAAAATAACCCTAAAAAAGTAAATGGCCGAAAAACTGGCGGCCAAAAGTTTGATAAACGCAGTATTAAGTCTATATTGATAAACCCTATTTATATTGGCAAATGGAGTGTCGGCAGCAGGGAAAAAAACTTAATGCTAGATAAACCTGATTATATAGACTTCGATAAGAATTTAGCGATTGTTGACGAAAACCTATTTTATACATGTAAGGGTTTTCTTATGAATAATCGTAATGCCAGTACCAGAAACAGGCAGACCAAAAATGAATATTTACTTAGCGGTTTAATAAAATTAAAAGGATATGATATGCCTTTTACAGGCGAAATAACTAACACGCAAAGAAAAAAGTCTAATAGTTACTATATTTGCAACGACAGTTTATTACCAAAACCGAAACGCTTGCCAGTCAAAGAGTTTGACGCAGAAGTTATCAATCAGATAAAGAGCCTGTATATAGATAATATTAAGTTTAATTATGTTTATAAAAAAGGGGTTGATTTAATAAAGGAACAAACTAAAATTTTTGAGGATAGGAAAAATAGCATTACTCATAATATAGGCGAACTGACTGCCGAGGAGAAATCTCTTATTAAGAGTATAGATGAGGGTGGTATAAACGCTATGAGTAATAGGCTAAGAGAAATACAGGAACAGAAAGACCAGTTGAATGATAATCTCAAAAGCACACTGGCAGAGATTGCCAGAATAAAGGGCGATAAACTTAATCACGATATTCTGAAAGAAAATCTAAAATACATCTACGACCATTTTGAGAAAATGTCTTTTAAGGAAAAAGAAACTATTATCGCTTGCTTGGTCAATCAGATAATCTACGACGAGAGCAGGGGCGAAATAGAAATACAATTAAATAACGCATTAGGGCAAACCTTTGACGATTTTCTTAAAACCGGCAAAGGTCATCTGTTCGTGTCATTAACAGCTTGGCGACCTCGACCCGACTCGAACGGGCGACCTCCTGCGTGACAGGCAGGCGTTCTAACCAACTGAACTACGAGGCCGTTAGGACGGCTAAAACTATAACAAATCGGGGTGGGTTTGTCTATTTGAACGGATTTTTAGGCGGCAAAATAATAGACAAAATAATAAAAAATCGGGAAAGTCAGGACAAAAGAGTCCATGCGGTCCAGGACCCCGCCGTGTCCCGGCAGAAGACTGCCGGAATCCTTGGCTTGCAGGGAGCGTTTGAGCAAAGACTCCAGCAAATCGCCGAGCTGGGCGAAGACCGAAATTGCCGCGCCCAAAAATATTGTTTGCCCGGCGCCGATTTGCCAGCCGCCCAGACTGACGAAAAGATTGCCAAACTGAAAAGACCAATCGTGAAAAAAGCTGAACAGCACGGATAGGCCAACCGCACCGCCCAGTCCGCCCAGCGCTCCCTCGATGGATTTTTTGGGGCTGATGCCGGGAGCGAGACGATGCCGCCCAAAGCAAATCCCAATCAGGTATGCCATGATGTCATTGACCCAAACCACCAAAAAAAGATACAGGCAGTAGGCAAAGCCGCCGGGCAGGTTGCGCAGCAGAATCACATGCACGTACATCAGCCCCGTGTAGGCCACGGAGCGGAAGAGATAGGCGTACTGATTGCGCAAAAAAAATATTTTTTTGCGTGCCAATTCGAAAATAAAAAAGCCAATCATGGCCGCGGAAAGGAGCAGGAAAATGTTGTTCTCCCAAGTGTAGCCTTGTTTTTGCATGAAGACGGCGGAAAGCAACAGGATAGAACACAAATAACCGTAATAAAAATTGTCGTGATGTTTTTGGTAATAAAGATTGTACATGTTGTAAATTTCCAGCAGGGAAATGAACACGCCGACAATGACGAGGATGAAAAACGGCAGGTCGCCGAGGTACAGCGCGACAATGATGACGGGCGCGTAAATCACTATCGTCAGCACCCGTTGCCAAAATTTTGGCCAGTTAAACATTTAAGCCAAACCTCCCTGCCGCCGCTGGCGTTTTTGAAAATCCCGCACCGCTTGGCGGAACAGCCGTCCATTAAAATCCGGCCAGCATTTTTGGGTAAACCAAAACTCCGTGTAGGCGGACTGCCAGAGCAGAAAATTGCTGAGACGCAGCTGCCCGGATGTGCGGATTAACAAGTCCGGGTCGGGCAGCCCGGCGGTATACAAATATTGCGCGAAAGTTGCTGCGCTAACCTTTTTATTTTTGCTTTTCTGGATGGCACGGATTATTTCGGCGCGGCCACCGTAATTGATGAGGACATTGACTGTCAGCCGCGGGGCGGGGCGGCTGGTTTTTTGCTCGGCTCGCCGCATCAGCTTTTGCAGTGTGGGCGAAAATTTTTTCAGATTGCCCAGGAAGCGTATCGCGATTTGCTGCTCGACAAGTTCCGGCACTTTTTCGCGCAAGGACTGCCCGAACAGCTTCATTAAGTAAGCGACTTCCTCTGGGGGACGTTTCCAATTTTCGGTCGAGAAAGCGTAGACGGACAAGTATTGGATACCAAGGGTGGCCGCCTCGGTCGCGGCGCGGCGCAGAGCCTCTGCGCCGCGGGCATGGCCCGCGGTGCGCGGCAAGCCGCGCCGCCGCGCCCAGGTTCCATTGCCGTCCATGATGATGGCGACATGCCGGGGAATCAGGCCTTGGCGGAGCTGGTGTCGCTGAATGTCCGTCCAGATGCCCATCGGACTTAAATCTCGTTGATTTCAGCTTCTTTATGTTTGAGCAGGTCTTCTATTTTAGCGTTGTACTCGTCGGTAATTTTTTGCACTTTGTCCTGCAGTCCTTTGACCTCATCTTGGGAGGCGCCGGATTTCTTAGCGTCTTCGAGGAAATCCCGGCGCAGATTGCGGACGGCTATTTTACATTCTTCCGCCAAGCCTTTGGCGATTTTTTCCAATTCCTTGCGCCGCTCTTGGGTTAATTCCGGCAGGCGGACATAGACGGTGCCGCTTTCGTTTTTCGGAGTTAGGCCGAGGTCGGACAGGGAGATGGCTTTTTCGATGGCTTGGGCGCTGGATTTGTCATACGGGGTGATGCTGATGATTCTGTGTTCCGGGATATTGATGGCGGCGATTGTCCGCAGAGCCATTTTTTGGCCGTAAACTTCCACCAGCACATTTTCGACCAGTCCGGGATTGGCGCGACCGGTGCGTACCCCGGCGAAACTGCGCTTCAAATTTTCAATAGCCTTGTCCATTTTACTTCTGATTTCCTGCTCTGCCATTTTTATTCCTCCTAGCCTTTGATTGCCTTCAGCAAATTTCCCGCACCCGCCTTATAAGTTACGACCGGGATTTTATTTTCCGCGCAAAAAGCCGCGGCGGATGCGTCCATTTCTTTGTCCAGCTTGGCCGTGCATTTGAGGATTACCTCCGCGTTCAGCTCCGCCGCGCGCAGAGCCGCCGCCGTGTCCGTCGAAAAATACGGATTGCCTGTGCCGCCGGCCAAGATTACCGCGCGGCCTTTATGCAGATGGTGCAGGGCTTTTTTGCGGATATAGCCCTCGGCCACGGACTCCATAAAAATTGCCGTCTGTAGCCGCGCCGGGCAGCCCTGTTTTTCCAGAGCGTCATGGAGAGCCACGCCGTTCATAATCGTCGCGAGCATACCGATATAGTCGCCCGTCGCGCGATTCATGCCATTGGCCGCCGCCGATACACCGCGAAAAATATTGCCGCCGCCCAGCACGATGCCGACTTCCACGCCTAGGTCAATCACTTCGCGGATTTCTCTGGCGATTTGTTCCGTGGCGGACGGGTCGATGCCGTATTTGCGGCTACCCGCGAGGAGTTCGCCGCTTAGCTTCAGTAAAACCCTTTTATATTTGGCAAACATTCTGCTCCCCTAACGGTATTTGCTCAGCGCCTTAATGTCCTGCATCAAGCCGCTGAATAGTTTGGGTTTCAGGCATTGCCCGCCGTCGCAGGCCGCTTTCTCCGGGGCGCTATGCACTTCGATGATTAGACCGTCCGCGCCCGCGACAATCGCCGCCTTGCTCATGGCCGGCACATAATCCCAATGCCCGACCGCGTGCGACGGGTCGATGATAATCGGCAGATGCGACATTTTTTTGATGACCGGCACGGCGGAGAGGTCGAGCGTATTGCGCGTGTATTTCTCCATGGTGCGGATGCCGCGTTCACAGAGCAGGACATTGGTATTGCCGCCCGCCAGGATGTACTCGGCGGACATCAGCCACTCCTCGATGGTGGCGGACAGCCCGCGTTTCAATAAAATCGGCTTGTTAATTTTGCCCAGTTCTTTGAGCAGGGAGAAGTTCTGCATATTGCGCGCGCCAATCTGGATAATGTCCACGTATTTTAGGAAAAGCGGGATGTCCTTGGTGTCCATCAGTTCAGAGACGACCGGCAGTCCGGTGGCCGCGCGCGCTTTGTCCAGCAATTTCAAGCCTTCCTCGCCCAAGCCCTGAAAGGCATACGGGGAAGTGCGCGGTTTCCATGCCCCGCCGCGCAGGACTTTGGCCCCGGCGGACTTGACCGCTTCGGCTATCTCGCTGAGCATTTCCCAGTTTTCCACGGTGCAGGGACCCGCCATGACCACTGGCTCATTTTTGCCGCCGATTTTCAGGCCGTTATTCAGCGTGATAACCGTGTCGTCAGGATGCATCTCCCGTGCCGCGCGTTTGTACGGCTTGGAAACGTCAATGATTTCCGCCACGTCCGGGATGCTTTCCAGCACACTGCGGTCGACCTTGGTCTTGTCGCCAATCAAGCCGATGACCGTGCGTTCCACGCCTTTGCTGACCTGTGTTTTTAATCCCGCTTTTTCGACAAAATCCACGACCTGCTGGATACTGCTGGCGTTGTTGCCGTGATTCATTACCACTATCATTCGTACTCTCCTTTAGCTAAGGCTGATTATATGGCATTAGATTTATTTTACCAAGTCCGGGCGCAGGACGACCGCGCCGCCGAGGTAGCAGTGCTTGATTTTGTTCTGCGGGGTGCGCGTATGACAAGTCAGCAGGAGGCGGATGCATTTACGCAGGGAGCCTAGCACGTCCAGCTCATAAGTGCAGAGCATCGGCACGTATTGCCAGCCGAGTTTCCGCGCCGCGACCGCCGGAAATTGGGCGTTCAAGTCGACGGTTACGGAAAAAATAACCTGCACAATGTCCTTGATTTTGATGCGGTTAGCCTGGACAACGGACAGCAACAATTCCCGCGTCGCGCTTTCGACAGCCTCGGCGCTGTTTTCCTCGACAGTGATTGCCCCGCGCACCGCTCGGCAAGTCATCTTAGAAATTCAAACCCAAAGCCAGCTGGGCATCCACAATATCCAAATTGACTTTGCCGGGTATGTAAATGTGCTGGACACCCAGCGACGGCTCAAAATAAAACCAAGCGAGATAACTGGGAAAACCCAGCAGGGCATAACTGCCGCGCACAGAGAGGCTGCCGTCGAACGGTTCGCCTTGACCAAAAAACCGCACGTCGCCGTTGGCTTGGATACGGCCTTCTTGTGCGCCGATGTGCAGGGTGGGGTAGGCAAAAATCCCGACAAAGGGGATGAGGTTCAGGCCGGGGATGGAAAACTTAAGATAGCCGCCTGTCCGGTGCAGATTGGTGGTAAACGTACCCTTGGTTTCGCCTTTAACCGTCGTCCCGCCTGGTTGGTCGTACTCATAAGTCCCAGTGCTGTTATAGTTGCGGACATGTGTGGAGCCTTCGATTCCCGCTTCCAGCAACAGCGGAATGACGTTCAGACCTAACCCTAGACCGAAGCCCTCGCCAATCGAGGCGGTCTGTGCCTGTATTTTAATCATCGAAAAACCCAAGGACATCACGCACAATAAAATGATTATTTTTTTCATTATTAACCCTCCGTCAATTTAAATTTATTAACTGCCTTTAAGTATAATACACTACGCGGCCACGGTAAATAAAGGGGAAGGGGGCGAGGCTACCAACCCATCGCCGATAGGCCTCAGCAAGCAGGTACTCTGCCGGATTGCCAACCAATGTGCCAGCGGGCAACGGCGTATTTACCAAATCAGCCCGGCGATTTTTTGAATCGCGAAGGCCGCGAGCCAAGCCACGCCGCAGGTGTAACCGAAATACAGGGCGGTGTAACGCCAACTGCCAGCTTCCTTGTGGAAGACCGCGGTCGCGGCGAGGCACGGCACATAGAGCAGGACGAAGGCCAGCAACGCCAGCACTGTCGGCAGGGTAAACACCGGGTCGCGACTGATGCGGTCTTTCAGCGCGGTCGCCTCTTCGTCCTCAATATCCGCGTCGTCCAGCGCGTAAATCGTGCCGAGCGTCGAGACCACCACTTCCTTGGCGGCCACGCCGCTCACGAGCGCGATGCCGAGTTTCCAGTCAAAACCCAGCGGCTTGATGACTGGCTCGATGAATTTGCCGGCGCGTCCCGCCAGGCTGTACTCAATCTGCGACATCTCGCCCGGATAATCCTCGGGCAGGGCAGGGAAAGTCGTCAATGCCCACAGGGCAATCGACACCAGCAAAATAATCGTGCCAGCTTTTTTGAGATAAAGCTGGGCCTTAATCCACATCTGAATCAGCAGGTAGGAAAAAGTCGGCGCACGATAGGGCGGCAATTCCATGACAAAAGGCTCGGACTCGCCCTTGAATAAAAACTTTTTGAGGACAAAGGCGGACAGCAAGGGCCATGAAAATCCCGAACATGTAAACGCCGAACAGCACATTGCCGCTGAGATGTTCCGGGAAAAACGCGCCGATGAGGAGCAGATGCACGGGCAGTTTGGCTCCGCAGGACATAAAGGGGATGATGAGCATCGTGGTGATACGGTCGGCGGGATTTTTGAGCGTGCGGCAGGCCATGAAAGCCGGCACGGAACAGCCGAAGCCGGTCAGCATGGGGATAAAAGATTTGCCGTGCAGTCCAATCTTGTGCATGAGCCTGTCCACGACGAAAGCCGCGCGCGCCATGTAGCCGGTCGCTTCCAGAAAAGAAATGCCCAAGAACAGGAGCAGAATGTTTGGCAGGAAACTGATGACTCCGCCCACCCCGGCGATAATGCCGTCGACGAGCAAAGAGGAGAACAGGCCTTCCGGTAAAGCGCTGGAGACAAACCCGCTCAAGGCGGCAATCGCGGACTCAATCCAGCCCATCGGATATTCGCCCAGCTTAAAAGTCAGCTGGAAAATCGCCCACATGATGAACAAGAAAATCGGAATGCCGAGGAGCCGATTAATCAACACCGCGTCAATCCAATCCGTGATGCTCTTGGGCTGCTGGTCGAGGTATTCGACGGTTTCCTTGATTGCCCCATTGAAAATATCGGTGTTCTTGGACAATATCGCGATGGCATGATAAACCGTGTCGAAAGTATTGGGATTTTTCTCCAAGAGCTGATTGTATTTGGCGCTAATCTCTTTGGTCTGCTCGACCTGCAGATTGATATGGTCGATTTTCGCCCAGAGTTTTTCGTTTTTACGGATGGCTTCCAAACTCTTGAGTTGATTTCTGATTTGCTCAATGACTTTGCTCAAACCACTCTGCGCTTCCGTCTCTGGATTTTCTTTGGCCGTCGCTTCCACTGCCGCTCCTTGCTTTAAATCACTTGACATCGAAATTTTTGGCCTCCGCATAGTTGCCGTAAAGCACCTGCCCGCCTTGAATAGTCCGGCGGCCATTGTCCGGGGACATTTTCTCGGTCAGCAAAACATTAGTCTGTTCCAGAGTAAACCTGCCGCTTATATTTCTCAGCAGGGCATAGGCGTTGTTCAAATCGGCCTGCGTCGCGTCCTCTCCAGGGTCATTGGTGTACAAACGGTAGCCTTCCAGTTGCCGCAGTTTGTCCTGAAAAGCGCTGCTCCGCATGTCCGCGCTGGAAATATTGTCCGCCTGTCCGTCCGACCCGGCGATTTCACGCAGTAGCTGCAATTCGCGGGCGGGCCGCTCAATCACCCAGCTAAGCAAGGCGTTAGAATTTTTATAAAGTTGCAGGTTCAGCAAAACCTCCTTGGTATTCTGGGAAAGTGAGCGCAAGGACGGCTTGGTCTCCGGCAAGGAACCGTCCCGGGGAATGCTGTAAGCTTTGGTAATGACGTGATGCGGCGGCTCGTTAGGCGCAAAATTGACATTTTTAAATCTCTCTATTTTCTTGAAATCCAAGCCAAACAGTAATTCCTCAAAAACAACTTTACTGTTCCGAAAAGCGGCATCGCCCAGTTCTTTGCGAATGGACTCCAGCATCAGCAAGGCGCTGCCAAAATCATAAAAAGTAGCTAGCGACTCGTGCCAAGGGCAATTGTCATTCCAATAGAGGGACAGTCCCTGCAATTGGGTAATCAAATTTTGCGCCGTCTTGGTCTCAGCGCCATAATCATCGGCATTGATAATGTTGCCGTTAATGTCATAATCGATGCCGACCGTGCCGCCTGTCCGCCCGTCTTGGCGGAGGGCCGCAAATCTCCTCAATAAATCCAACTCCAACTGGGGATTCTCAATAATCACTGACTTGACCATATCGGGCTGTGTCCTATTGACCACCAAACCGGGCATCTCTGTCCTATTGGGAATGTAAATATCTGACATAACTTTTTCCGCCTTTCTTAATAAAATTACTTGTTGCCGCCCATTGGATTACTGCAATAGAACTGCAACAGCTTCAGCAAGATACACTAATCAAAATTGCATGTCAATAGCATGGCCAAGCCCGCCCGGTCATACGGCAACCCCCAGCCCACATCCATCCACCAGAAAATTTCGATGCAACAATCTCCGGCAACTGGCGATTTCTTGATGTAATTAATTCTTTAGGTAAGGAGCAAGGTTATGAAAAAAATATTTTTGGTCTCTCTAATAATATTGGCGCTGGGTTCGTGGTCAGGCGCGGCAGAGGTCTCCGCCCTAGAAACTGACAAGGAACTGCAAACCCCGACCATTGAAATCATCGCCGAAGTGGAAACCCCCACCATCGAAATCCTCGGCCTTGCCAACTACGACTATGCTTTCACGAACGAAGAGACGGCGGCCCCACGCATTTAACTCCAGCTGTTCCGGGTTTTGCCTATATTGACAACGGTTTTCAATCTGTTAAAATAACTCCCGATTTAATTGATATTAAATGTCAATTTAAGTTAGAGGAGGACGGTCAATGTTACTGACAGAATTAGACAGCCAACAAAAAGCCTGTATTACTAAAATCAAGCGGCAAGGTGGGAGCGACATCGTGTCCCGCCTGGTCGACATGGGGCTGGTCAAGGGGGTCAAGCTAGAATTAATCCGCCGCGCGCCGCTGGGCGACCCGATTGAAATCAAGGCGGGCAATTTTCTCTTATTGTCCCTGCGCCGGGAAGAAGCCGAGATTATCGAGGTGGAGAAATTATGAAAAAGACAGAAAACCAAACAATCTTGGTCGCCCTAGCCGGCAATCCCAACAGCGGCAAGACCTCGCTTTTTAATAGTATTGTCGGCACGCATCTCAAGGTCGGCAATTATCCGGGCGTTACTATTGAAAAAACCGAAGGCGCACTCAAGCACGGCGGCTACAAAATAACTTTTGTTGATTTGCCCGGCACTTATTCGCTCTCGCCCTATTCGCCGGAAGAAGTCATCAC
>BGZO01000047.1 GCA_003864475.1 Candidatus Termititenax persephonae
TATAAGCCGTCCGACCAGGAGCTGACCGAGCGGGTGCATGAAGAGATAATCAAAGCCACGGGACAAAGGGACCGCGGCGTGCGCAAGTCCCAGCTGCACAATCTCAATCATACCGAGATGCCGGGCGTATTAATCGAGCCGCTGTTCATGTCCAATCCGGGGGAAGAAAAACTCATGCGCGACCCGGTCTTTCAGCAAAAGTTAGTGGACGGTCTGGTGCGCGGGCTGGAAAAGTATCAGCTGGGCAGGGTAAAAGAAAATGATTAATAAAAAACAGTTTTGGCAAGCATGATACCGAAACTATTTAGTACTGAAACAGTCCCTTGTCGTACACCACGATTTTCTTGCCGCTAGTTAAAACGGCGGTTACGGTTTTCTGCTCAGTGTTAATCAAGTCCCAATGCAACGCGGAGTCGTTGAAGCCAGGTCTTGCTTAATTTTCTTGGTCAAGCGTTTCTGGTCGCCCGTGTACGTGTCAGAGTAGGACGCGCCGACGGCAATGTGGCAATTGCCCGCCTGACCGCCGTAGTTTTCGTCATAGAGAATGTCCGCCATGAATTTGTCGATATTCGAAAAACGAATGTCGGTCAAGGAAAACTCGCCGATTTTATTGGCTTGACGGTCGAGATGCAGGGTTTGTTGCACGTATTCTTCGCCTTTTTTGGCGCGGATTTTGACCGCACTGCCTTTCTCGAACAACAAGTCCACGCCCTCGACGTAATTACCGCCGCGGTAGGACGGGAGATTGGCATAGTAGCGTCCCCGCGTGCCGCGCCAGTCGGGCGACGTGAAGAGCTCAAACGACGGGATGTTGTGTCCGCTGACTCCCATGAATCTTCTCTTGGCTCCATAAGTAATGGTCAGGTCGGTGTGCGCACTCTCGACCTGAAAAGTTTTAATCGGCAGGGCGTTCAGCCATTTTTTGACCTCGGTGGCCATTTGCAAAGTCTGCTGCCATTTTTTTACAGGGGCTGGGGCATCAAGATAGCAGGCCTTGATGACCTGTTGGGTATACTCGGGGAGACTGAGCCGCGCTTTGTCCGCCAGCTCCTGTGTCGGGTACATGCAGAGCGTCCAGCCATACAAACCTTTTTCCTCGCGCCGCTGGGCTATCTCGCGCAGGAATTTCCGCGCCACGGCGGTTTCGCCCATTTTCTTAGAATTGATATTTTTGAGATGTGTCAGGGAGGACGGTGCGCTTAAGAAAATATTGCCATTTAAACTGGCGTACAATTCTTTTTCGCCTTGACTGACGAAGCGGCGTTGTTTTTGGTCGGCGTGCTGATAAAAGGAATATTCCATTTTCTCCGAAGCCAGCGAGCGGGAAATGACATTGAGCCGGAGCTGAATCAGCTTTTCATAAACTTTCTCGGCCAGAGGCAGGGCCGCCAAATCCCAGCGCAACATGACCGTCTCATAAGGCTGGTATTTTTTTTGATGCGCGGTGGTCAGTCCCCAGATTAAAACCTCGGCGTATTTGCTGAGCAGATTATCGTTCATCAGATTCCCCCCAATTTTTTTAATCAACCAAGCAGTTTTTGATAATGCTTGGAGATGGAGATAGCGTCTTGCTTTAAAATTTTGTTCTTGAGGAGCGCATTGGCGATGGTTGACTGCATACACCGATAATAACTGCGCTGGCGGATTTTGTTCGTGTACTCGGAAACTAAAGCCGCGTCCACAATAGTCTCCACGACATTCTCAACCTTGGCTGTAGGCACGAGATTCTTAATCAATAATTTTCGGAAAGTCTCCAGTTTGCGGTTTATGACGGCGGGAGCCTTAACCGTCCTCGCCACAATTTTGACCGCCTGCTTCACGGCTGGTCTGCGTTTAGTTTTCCCCTGTATTGTCATTTTGCCCCATCCCTTTCTTTTTCTATTATAGTACTAGCAAAACTTTTTTTGTAGTCTCGTGCGGACTACTCGCGTTTTTTTGCTGGTCATCTATATATCGTCAAATTAAAAAATCCGTCGCAAATATTTTAGAGAACAGTTTAAGACAGGCTTAACACTCGTTTTGTCCGATTTCTTGCGGCAAGTTCTAAAGAATTTTGCAATGTGCTAGACTAGGCGCCATGTTAAATTTGTCGCGTAAAACTAAAATTGTTGCTACGGTCGGGCCAGCCACATTTTCCCCAGAGATGCTGGAGAAGCTGCTGGCAGAGGGCGTAAACGTTTTTCGTTTTAACTTTTCGCATCAGGACTATGACAACGCGGCGGCGGCCTGCAAAAACATCCGCGCTTGGGCGGAAAAAAATAAAGTGCATGTCGCCTTGTTTATTGATTTGCAGGGACCGAAAATCCGCATTGGCAAATTTCAAAACGGCCAGATTGTTTTACAGCCGGGGCAGGATTTTATCCTGACCATAGAGGATGTGCTGGGTGATGAGCAGATGGTGTCCACGACCTATCAGCCGATAGTCAAGGATGCGGAACCCGGTCATATTATCCTGCTGGACGACGGCAAGCTACGACTGGAAGTTTTGCGCAAAGATAAGACCAAGGTGTATACCCGCGTGTTGAACGGCGGTGTTTTGTCCAACCGTAAGGGCATGAATCTGCCGGGCATGAAACTCTCCACCCCGTCCCTGACTGACAAGGACAAGGAGGATGTCCTGCGCGGCCTGCGGATGGATGTGGATTATTTTGCCTTGTCTTTTGTCCGTACGGCGCAGGACGTGCTGGATTTGCGGAGTTTCCTGCGCGCCAATGATTCGGAGCATAAAATCATTGCCAAGATTGAAAAACCGGAAGCGGTGGAGAATATCGACGCGATTGTGGCGGTGTCTGACGCGGTGATGGTGGCGCGTGGCGATCTTGGCGTGGAGCTGTCTATCGAAAAAGTTCCTTCCCTGCAAAAAGACATTATCCGCCGCGCCAATTACGGCGGGGTGCCGGTCATCGTCGCGACGCAGATGCTGGAGTCCATGATTAACAGCCCTCTGCCGACGCGCGCGGAGGTTTCCGATGTGGCGACGGCGATTTACGATTGGGCGGACGCAGTGATGCTTTCGGGCGAGACCGCCATGGGCAAGTATCCGCTAGAGACCGTGCAGCTGATGGGCAAAGTGGCGATGGATGTGGACATCACGCAGTCCGAGCGCAAGAAAAAACTGCTTATGCGCAAGACGCATTTTATCCAAGAAAACAGCATGTTAAGCTCGCTCTGCGACAGCGCGGATGAGTTGGCGGACGAATTGAACGCCAAGGCGATAATTACCTTTTCGGATTCGGGCCGCACCCCGCTGTTGCTTTCGAAGTACCGTTCTTCCGTGCCGATTATTGCGATTTCTGACCAGCTTAAAACTTGCAGCAAAATGGCTCTTTACCGCGGCGTGATTCCTCTGCTCTGCCACACGCCGTTTGCCAGGATGAGCGGCATCAAGCAAATGCTCCAAGAGGCGGAACAGCGTTCTAAAGAGGCTGCCCTGCTCAAGGACGGCGACTTGGTGGTCATCATGGCGGGTATTCCGATTGCCACGGCTGGTAGCACCAATATGATTCGGGTGCATCGCATAGGCACCCCCTACTGATGACTACGCAACGTGAGTACGCTTGGGCGGGCAAAATTACCCCACAAATGGAGCAGGCGGCGGAGCAGGAGCGGATTCCTGTGCGGCAAATCCTGAGGGGGTTGCGTTCTGGTCAAATCGCCTTGGTTAAAAATAAAAACCGGGCCATCCGTCCTATGGCCGTCGGCGCGGGCTGTTTGACCAAGGTCAACGCCAATATCGGTACTTCCCGGCTGCGTTCCACGCTTAAGGCCGAGCTGGTTAAGCTGAAAGCCTGTGAGAAATATGGCGCGGACGCGGTAATGGACTTAAGCACGGGCGGCCAGCTGGACAAGACGCGCCAAGCCCTGCTGTCCGCCACGAAATTATGTTTTGGTACGGTGCCGATTTATCAGCTGATGTGCGAGAAGTCCAGCGGTTTTCAGGGGGACGATTTGTTGGACGTGATTCGCAAACATTGTGCGCAGGGTGTGGATTTTATCACGGTGCATTGCGGTGTTACGCGCGAGGTCGCGTCCCTACTCCGGCGTTATCCGCGCGTAACCGGTGTGGTCAGCCGCGGCGGCTCGTTTCTCCATAAATGGCTGAATCGGACGGGCAGAGAAAATCCCCTGTACGAACGTTTTGATGAGCTGTGCGCGCTTGCCTATGAGTATGACGTTACCCTGTCTCTCGGCGACGGTCTGCGTCCGGGTTGCCTAGCGGACGCGCATGACAGAGCGCAGATTAAGGAGCTGGAGATTTTGGGTAAACTTGCCCGGCGCGCTTGGCGCAAAAATGTGCAGGTCATCGTCGAGGGGCCAGGACACGTGCCGTACAATCAGATAGCCCGGTCGATGCGTTTGGAGAAAAAACTCTGCCGGGGTGCGCCTTTTTATGTGCTGGGACCGTTGCCTACGGATATCGCGGCGGGGTATGACCATATCGCCGGGGCGATTGGCGGGACGCTGGCGGCGGTCAATGGCGCGGACTTCTTATGTTATGTTACGCCCGCCGAGCATCTCGGTCTGCCGGATGGGCAGGACGTGCGCGACGGCATTATCGCCAGCCGCATCGCCGCGCACAGCGCGGACTTGGTGAAATATCCTGAACGCTCTGCTGACCGCGATTTGGCTATGGCCAAGGCGCGCAAAGCGTTGGACTGGGACAAGCAGATTAAGCTGGCTTTGGACAGCGAAAAAGCCCGCTCCGTCCGCAAGGCCAAGGGGCAGGATTTGCGAGAGTGTACCATGTGCGGAGATTTATGTTCCATGAAAGATTTGTAGGTATGCGCAAGGGACTTTCGTATTAGAATGACGGCCATGTTGATTACCGCGCAGGGTTTAGATTTTACGGTGGACGGCGACGGCCTTATCCGGCGGGAAGGGCGCGTGGTGTTTGTCCCCGGCCTTGTCCCCGGCGATACGGCGGAGATAGAGATTATCGCCGACAAAAAAAATTATCTGCTGGGTCGAATAAAAAAGATAATTGAGCCGTCGCCGGACAGGGTGCCGCCGGCCTGTCGGCATTTCGGTGTGTGCGGCGGCTGCTCCTTGCAGCATTATGCTTATTCCGCGCAGTTAAGATGGAAAGAAAATTTTGTCGCGCAGTCTCTGCGGCGGCTGGCTGGACTGACTGTGCCACTGTCCCCGATTGTGCCGTCGGAGGCTGTCTGGGCGTATCGCAACAAGGCCCAGCTGCCTTTTGGTAGCGGCGGGACGGTCGGCTTTTTTCAAATGAACAGCCATAGCGTCGTGGATTTACAGGAATGTCCGATACAGCACGCGGATTTCTGGCGGATAGCGGAAGGTTTCCGCCGCCTGGCGCGGGAGAAAAAAATACCGATTTACAATGAGAAAACGCACAGAGGAATTTTGCGCTATTTGGTTATCCGCCGCAGCGATTATCTGCGGGAAATTCTCGTCGGGTTGGTCGTGAATTGCCGCACCTTTGGCCTGCGCCCGGAGATTAAACGACTCGTCGAGGAAATAAATAAAAAACTGCTGACTTATAAAATCGTTTCCGTGGTCGCCAATATCAATCAGAAAAAAACAAATAAAATTTTGGATGAAAAAATCGAGAATATTCTGGGCAGCGGATTTATTACGGAAAAAATCGGCGGATTTTTGTATAAAGTTTCGTTGAATACTTTTTGGCAAGTCAATACGGCGCAGGCGGAAAAGGCCTATCAGCAAATCAAGGCTTGGTGCGATATGCCTGACGTGAATATTCTCGATGCCTATTGCGGCGTGGGGACTATCGCACTGTCCGTGGCGGAGCGGTCCGCGCAGGTGCTAGGGGTCGAGGAAGTCCCGCAGTCCGTCAAGGATGCCCGGCGTAATGCGGAAAATAATGGCGTAGCCAATGTCCGTTTTATCCAGGGCAAAGTAGAGCGGCAGAGTTTGGCGGCGCTGGGCAGTCCGCGCCTAATCATTGTCGACCCGCCGCGCCGAGGGCTTGACCCGGAATTGATTAGTAAAATTTTGCAAATTAAGCCGGAGAAAATAATTTACCTGTCCTGCAATCCGGCTTCGCTGGCGCGGGATTTAAAGTTACTGTCTGTGGATTATCAGGTTCGGGAGATAATTCCTTATGATTTTTTTCCGCAGACGACGCATGTGGAAACGTTAGTTTTACTGCAGAATTAGAAATCGATTAAATCTTTCACCCGAATATCCAAGAAATCAGCGATTTGTTTAAGCCGGAGAATTCCGGGGGAAATATTTCCGTATTCTAATCTATATAAGTAATATTTCGAAACCTCGGCTTCGATAGCAAAACGGTCGCGGTTAAATCCACGTTTTTCTCGATAATACTTGACTTTGTTGCCAAGTTTTTTAAGTATAGGGTCTTTAACTTTTGTTATATCCATTTTATGCAGTCCGTGTTCAATATATTGAACTGATGTTATAATTTTGTCCGTTCATAATAATGAACGATATTAATTGCAGGTAAGGTCAATGGGAAAAAGTTTTAATCTAAAAGATTTATATGATAACGGCATAAATATCATGCAATGTTTTCGTGAAGTAAAAGGATTAACTGAAAATCATGAGGAGGCCATCTTGAGAAGCCTGAGGCACTCAAATTTTAACGCTTTAAATAATAATTCGTATTAAAATCTTTGAAAATTTCCTTGATTTTCTGCATGTTCTCCGCGGACACCGGCTGCACCCAAGCCTCTGCGCCGCGGCGGTCGAGTGAATTGAGCTGTATGCCGTCAGGCTGCAGCTGGGCGGCAAAATCACGTAGCTTGGCCAGTTCGGCTTCGCCGTCATTGACTCCGGGGACGATGAATATTTCCAGCAATAACTGGCCAGTGTAATTTTTTTTCAATTCCAGCAGGCCGTCCATGATGGGGGCGGGAGTGAGGCCGTCCAGCGGGCGGTTGATTTGATTAAAAGTCTTCGGCGAGACGGCGTTGAGCGAGGGGATAATGATGTCGACAGGCAGGATTTCCGCGCGCACTTGGGGATTCGGCAACAGGGTGGAATTGGTCAGGAGACAGAGTTTGTATGACGGGTAACGCCTTTTGATTTGCCGGATTAACGCACCGAGGTTTTTGGCCAGCGTCGGTTCTCCCCCGCCCGAAAAGGTCAAGACTTCCGGCGCATCTTGGGTAACAAAAAAATTGTCCAGTTCCTGCAAAACTTTTTCCGTCGGGATGAAAACTTGTCTGGTATCGGTCAGTTGCGTAGTCCGGCCGCACTCGCAGAAGGCGCAGTCCAAAGTGCAGGTTTTAAATTTCAAGAGGTCGATGCCGAGAGAGTGTCCTAGCCGCCGGGAACGGACAGGGCCAAAAAGACAGGTGGTTTCATTGCCAGAGCGCGGCATCAGAATAAGCCCAGTTTGATTTGCCGCGGCAAGGGATCGCCCAGCTCGCAATCATTAAGCCAGGCCAGCCGCTGCGGGTCGGTGTTGGCCGCGAAGTATTTTTGGGTCAGCTTTTCCCAAGTGTCGCCGGGCTGGGTGGTGTAGATTTGCAGATAGCCGGAATATTTTTGCTTTGCGCCCAGCGGCAGGTCGCTGATTTTGCTCAAATAACGCTCGCGTTCCAGATTGCGGTTGACGGAACCTTGGTTTTCTAATTTTTTGACCTCGAGCCGTGCCTGCTTAATACGCATCTCCGAGGCTGGGTGCGTGGAGAGAGCCGTGGACAGCGCGTCCTGCTTGCCGCCTAGCCGTTCAAACATCGTCATCACTCGCCCTACGCCCAAGGGGCTGAAACCCGCCTTATGTGCGTACTCAACGCCCAAACGGTCGGCTTCCATTTCGTCCTCGCGGCTATAAGAAAGCATTGCCAATGTGCCGACTCCCTGTCCCACGCGCAGTGCTGTGTTGACATTGTTGGTGGCGACACCGTTGCTGGCCATTAGCAAGCCGCCGAGCAGCAGACCAAGATTGAAGCCCTGTTCTTTGGACATGCTTTGTACGCTGTGCTGAGCGTTGACGTGTCCGATTTCATGTCCCAGCACGCCGGCCAGTTCCGCCTCAGAATTCGCGTAGAGCAGCAGCCCGCGGCAGACATAGACGCGTCCGCCCGGGATGGCAAAGGCGTTAATCTCCGGCGTGTCGAGCAGAGTTGCGCGGTAAGTCAGATTGGGGCGGTGCGACACGTCGCCCAGTCTATTTACGATGTCCTGCACGTATTCTTGCAAGGCGGGATTTTTGTATTCACCATATTCGGCGATGATTTGCGGATGGTAGTCTTCGCCCAGCTGTACTTCCTGCGCTTCAGAATAAAAATTGAGTGCGCGCCCTCCCGTAACGGGATTACGCGCGCAGGCGGTCAAGAGCAAGACGCAAACGGCGATGATTAAGACGCGGAGAACTCGCATAAATGGGGAAATTATACCACATTGTTTTAGGCGGACTTGGGCGGCGGTAAAAATCCCCATTGTTTCTGGGGTCGCTCTTTTTCCGCCGTGAAAAATTTGTTGATGACCTCTACCACCGCTGAGATTTTTTGGTCTTGGGTCTGTTGATGTTTGATGATTTTGGCGATTCTTCTTTGTAAATCTTGGTTGGTGCTGATTGCCTCGCGCAGTTTGACAAAAGTACGCATGATTTGGATATTAACGTTTACAGCACGCTCGCTGTTGAGGACACTCGACAGCATTAAAATTCCGTGTTCGGTAAAGACGTAGGGCAATTTGCGGACACCGCCCCAACTTGAAGTTCCATTTTGGAACTTCAAGTTAGCGAACTCGCTCTTGGACAATTGGAACATAAAATCTGGCGGAAAGCGTTTGCGGTTTCTTTTTACCGCCTTGTTTAGGTTTTTATTCAGAACCTCATAAAGGTTGGCCAAGTCTTTGTCTAGTATTACTTTTTTACCCCGGATTAAAAGTATCTTATTCTCAATGACCTCTGTTGGCACTAAAATTTTTGGCTTGCGCATGGCTCTGCTCCTTAAAGATTATAAATTTATGCCGCTACAAGATTGGCATATATCAATCTGAAGCAAAAAAAATGCCAAGCGAATATTTGGCGGCGTGAAGCGAAAAAGTGAAGTCAAATAATTGTTTTTTCCTAAAATCGCACAGAAAAAAGCCAGAACAGGTTTAACAGGGGGGATTGTCGTTTCTGTCCTGGCTTTTGGTAAGCTGCGTAGCTTACATTAAGATTTCGTCAGTTGGGGTAAAAAGTTGAATCGATATTTTTTGGGGTATTCTTTACCCAAAAAATAATGCCAAGCCACAACCGGTGGCTGGCGAATTTTGCGGGGTATTCTTTACCCAAAAAATAATGCCAAGCCGCGACCGAGGGCTGGTGAATTTTTTGGTGCTTGCGGCGGGGGCTATATTACCAATACCTTGGCGGGCGCAAAGCCGTTGAATGTTGGCACGGCGCTGGCGCAGGAATACGCGCCGATATTCTTAACATAGATGACGTTGCCGATGTCCAGCTCGGGCAGTTCCTCGG
>BGZO01000048.1 GCA_003864475.1 Candidatus Termititenax persephonae
AGTGCAACAAGGCCAACGCGGACGCGGGACGGACACCGAATTTAGAGGGGCAATTCATTGTGGGGTATGGCGGCGCGATAACCAATAAAAGTTCCGGCGGCTCCAATGCCCTGACCGCGGCCATGCTACCGAAACATACGCACACTATTTATACCAATGCGACAAAGAACACTGACAGAACGGCGAGTAAAACTTTGACGGGTCATGCGTGGGGAGTAGATAATAAGTCTCCGTATAATAGCGTTTTTGATGGCATTTTTAGCCTTACTGATGACACTAATAAAATTGGTGAGAAAGAGGAAGATAACAATAACGCGCAACTTTATATCGATGCCACGCACGAACACACCGGTAGCGCTAATAATGACAACAGCTCTACCGGGGATTCTAATACCAGCAACATGCCCGCGTACTATGCGCTGATTTATATCAGAAAATGCGCGTAGCGCGGCGGATTGCGACTGCGAGTGGCCTCAAGCCACCGCAGAAGTTTCTGTGGCTAACCGAGCCACAGATAGTCGCTCTCGGTCGTCGTCTGCTAGGTATTACAGGCGCAGTCGCGGCCTTGGCATTATTTTTTAGGTAAAGAATACCCCAAAAAATTCACCAGCCGCCGGTCGCGGCTTGGTATTATCTTTTGGGTAAAGAATACCCCAAAAAATATCGATTCAACTTTTTACCCCAACTGACGAAATCTTAATGTAAGCTACGCAGCACCAGGACAGAAACGACAATCCCCCCTGTTAAATCTGTTCTGGCTTTTTTCTGCGCGATTTTAGAAAAAAACAATTATTTGACTTCACTTTTTCGCTTCACGCCGCCAAATATTCGCTTGGCATTTTTTTTGCTTCAACCCTCTATAGCCGCTCCTCAAAGTTGGCAAAAATTTTTAAAAACGAGGAAATTATGAAAAAGCGGACGGTATCAGTTCCGCAGAGGCTGCCGAGAGCAAGATTTTGTTGATTATAGAGAAAAAATTGATAACAGGCAGGGAGAATTAAGATGTATATTGTTTTGTCTGCTTTATTTTACTTTGCCGGGGTTTTTTGCGCGGCGAGTTTTAATTTCTATACTGTTTGTCTGCTGGCGGGTTTAGTTTTTTTCTGCTGGCGGCGAAAGTATTGGCGCTGGTTTTTTGTTCTATTTTTACTGCTGGGCTTGCTGCGCACGGCGCAGCATCAGCACGCTCTGTCCGCTAAGCTGGCTGAGGCTGAGGCATGGCGGCCAGAGCAGATAAATCTGCGTATCGTGTCGGACATCAAGAGGCAGGATACTGCGGCAAGTTTTACGGCCAAATCCTCTGATTTTACCATCATGGCAACGCTTAAAAATGCCGGGGAACTGCGCTACGGCGATGAGCTGACTTTAAGGCGTTATCGTCTGGAACCGCTGCGGTTGCGCCGCAATTTTTTCATCACCAGCTATGATGATTATTTGTACAGCCGCGGTTATGTCTTGCACTTGCAGGCGGCTTATGAGGATATCACAGAGCGTCTTCCGCATAATTCCTTGTTCGGCGTGGCCATGGCTTGTAAAAATAGATTGGCGCAGGTTCAGCGCACCACCTTGCCGGAAAAACCTGCGGAGATTATGTGCGCCCTGCTTTTTGGTTCGGCCTCGTCTGCCGTGGACAGTGGGACCTTGACGGAGTACCGCCGCGCGGGGATTATCCATCTGCTGGTTGTTTCGGGAATGCACATTGCCATCTTTTTGACTTTATTGCAGCGGCTTATTTCTCTTTGGCGTTTGCGGGCTTGGCCGACATTTTGGCTGATTACCTTTATCAATGTCTTGTTTGTCTTTGCCGTCGGGGCGGGCGCGTCCGTCTTACGCGCTGGGCTGATGGCGGAGATTGCCCTGCTGGCGAGGACAACCCAGCGGCAGAGCAGTTCCGGCAATGCTTTGGCGATGTCCGGGCTGGTTTTGGCATTCTTTAATCCTTTAATTATCTTTGATGTTGGTTTTCAGCTTTCGCTGGCGGCGACTTTTTCTTTAATCTTTTTTGTACCGATTTTAGAGGAACGTTTGCGCTTTTTGCCGGGCTTCTGGCGCGGACTTTTGGCTGGCTCCATTGCGCCCCTGCTGCTGACTATGCCGCTGGGGATTTATTATTTTCACGGGGTTTCCTTGGGTGCGTTGTTTTTGAACATGCTGATTTTGCCGTGGTCTGGCTTGTTGGTCAATCTGGGTTTTGTCTCGTCCCTGCTCGGCTTGGTTTCCTTGCCGCTGGCCATGCTCGTCAACGCGGTCAATTATGTTTTGCTGGCACTGTTGGATTGGCTGGTCGGTATTTTTGCCTTGACCTATGTTGATTTGCCGCAAATACCTTTGGGCTGTCTGCTCTTGAGTTTGGCCCTGCCGTTGGTCTGGGCGCTCTGGCCAAAATATTTCCCAAGATATGCTCTCGGGGTCTGCCTAGTATTGCTGGGTTTCTTTTTGTTCCCTTGGTCAAACACACTGCGGATTATTTTTCTCGATATTGGGCAGGGCGACGGGATTTTGCTGTGGCGGGGTAGGCAAGCCTTGGTCATCGACTGCGGCTCAGAGAGCGGGGCGCTGGCAGGCGAGATTTTACATATGACTCTGCTGAAACTAGGAGTGCGCCGTCCGAGTGTTCTTCTGACACACGCCCATGCCGACCATTACAATGGCCTGCTGGCCTTGCCGCAGATTGACAGGCTGGTCTTGCCGGAACGCACACCGGAGTGGCTGGCGGAAAAATTACGCGGCAAGGCGCGGACATTGGCCGAGGATTTGCCTTTCGTGCGATTGTACCGTCCGGGGCGGTATGACGCGCACAATGAAAACAATAATTCTCAACTGGCCTTGCTGGAACAAAACGGTTTCCGTCTATTATTTACGGGCGACGCGGAGGCTGAAGCGGAAAGATTTTTTCTGGATGTTTTGCCGGAGATTGATGTGTTAAAAGCCGGGCATCACGGCAGTAAGACTTCTTCCTCGGCGGAATTTCTGGACAGGCTCAAGCCTGATAATGTCGTGATTTCCGCCGGGCGGCGGAATAAATACCGCCACCCCAGCCCGGAAGCCCTGGCTCGCCTGCAGATTTGGGGCAAAATCTGGCGCACGGACACGGACAGCGCGATTATGGTTACGGTCTATCCGCGGCACTACAAGATGACGCGGAGCCGTGATGGCAGGACGGAGAGATTTGTGATTAGGAAAAAATATTTTTGAGAGCGGCAGGAATCTAAAACTTGTTGACTACATCTTATACGTTCGTCCATAGAAAACAGAGTCCTTTCTGGTGCCTAAAAAAGTTTGAAATACCTTTGACAGACTTTATGCCGCCTTTGCCTGCCGCCTCTTGCCTGATTTTGTTTTGGGCAAAAACGCCATTCTGTACCCCAGAAAATCAGCCACTTTAGTTATGGTGCTTAATTTCGGATCGCCGCTCTCGCTCAAAGAACGGTAAAGCCCGGCTTTAGTTAAACCGGTATGCCTAGCCGCGGTTAACATACCTCTGGCACGAACAACATCGCCGATAGCACGGGCAATTAGTTTCGGGTCGCTGTCCGCAAAAACATATTCCAAATAGTCCGTTATTTCTGCCTCGTCCCGAAAATGCTCCGCCGAGTCCCATTTTTTAGTTTTTAACATTTCAATCTGCCTCCTGTTTTAGTTTTTGCGCCAGTTTAATATCATTTTTTTGCGTGGACTTATCGCCACCGCACAATAAAATAATCCAGCTATGGTTTTTGTTTACAAAATACAATCTATATCCTGCGCATAATGTATTTTCTTTTCAAAAACGCCCTGCCCGACAGACCGCATTTCACCTAAATTGCCGTCCTGCATACGGGCTATATTAGCCCTAATAACAGTTCTGGTTCTGGTGTCTTTAAGATTATCGAACCATTTATCAAAAATAGCCGTGGTGCTTATCTCGATTTGCATATGGCTAGGTTATAGTATACTATAGTATACTCTTTGTCAAGCAATATTTACTCCTCGGCATATTCCTGTCTGATTTTTTATGGAAAATCATTGATTGGTAGCGGGGGGCAGAATCGAACCGCCGACCTATGGGTTATGAATCCATCGCTCTCACCAGCTGAGCTACCCCGCCAAAACTAAAAAAGACCAAATAAATTTGTTCTTGTCCCTTGATTATTGGCAGACACGGGCTGTGTCGGTGTCGCCGCCTCTGTCTGCACGGTGGCGGGCGCTGTCTGAGGCCGAGGCGGCGGGCTTGGCGCTGGCTCTTCCCGCCGCAGTCCGCCTTGCGAGTAAAAAGTTTTTTCCAGCATCGTCGTCTGTTCGTCCAGCACGCCTGAATCATTGCCGTTAATGTAGAGGCGCAGATTGCGCGGAATGGTGGCGCGGATTTTGATGTACTGGTCGCCTTCCCAAGACTGGGCATCGCCGCGCTCCATATTGCCCTGAAATATTGTCCGCCCGTCGATGATGACCGAGACATAAGTGCGGTTGTTGGCTTGGGCATTAATATAGACCTTGTTGGGGTTCAAGGCCTGTTGTCTGGATTCCGGCGTGTCTTTCGCGTCCAGCCGATTTTTTTCAGACTGCTGGCGGATATTGGGATTCTTGATATTGCCGATGGAAGTATTCAAGCCCCAGATAAAAATCCCCAGCACGCAGGCGACCGCCAGAATCCCCAGCAGGATACGCGCGAACAGTTTATTGTTCTTGGCATTATTGCGCGTGGAATGAAAACTGCGAAAACCCGGTGCGTTCATCTGCCTCATGCCGTTGGGAAAAAGCGTGCGCTTGTCGACGGTCATGCCGACCTTAATCTCCGTGGCGGCATCTCTGCAGTCTGCCGTTTCTGGGTATAAGTCGCTGAAAATATCGGTTATTTCTTTGGGGTTGAGTCCCAGAAAACCCGCATATACTTTGGTGAAACCCTTGGCGGTCATGATATTGGGTAGTTTGTCAAATTCATCGTTCTCCAAATATTCCAGAAAAGCTTTTTTGATTTTAGTGCGCTCGGCAATGTCGGAGATTTTTAATTTCTTATTTTCACGCGCCGCCTTGAGCTGTTGGCCGACGGACAACCTTTCCGGGACAGGCTGTTCTCCGCCGAGTATATTTATTATTTCGTCGCTCATAAGTGGTGTTAATTCTACACTATTTTAGCAAATATTCAATTTTCTGCCGCGGCTTCTGCCCCGCCGGAAACCGCTACTTCTGGCTCTGGGACGGCAGGCGACTCTAATTTTTCAACAATGATGTCCTGGCTTTCCCGCATTTTGAGGAAAGGGGCGGGCGGCAAATCCTGCAGATTTTTTAGACCAAAATGCCGCAAAAATTTTTCGGTTGTGGCGTAGAGAACAGGTCGCCCTACGGTATCCGCCTGACCTTTTTCTTCGACCAATTCTTTTTCCTGCAGGGACTTGATAATCCAGCCGGAATCAATGCCACGGATGCGCTCAATATCCGGCTTGGAGATTGGCTGGCGGTAGGCGATGATGGTCAGGGTTTCCATGGCCGCCGTTGATAACGAAAACTCCTGCGGCGTATTGATGTATAGTTCCAGCGGCCGGGCATGTTCCGGCTTGGTGGCAAACTGATATCCGTCGGAGATATTGACGATTTGCAGACCGTGCGCCGGGTCGGCATAGCGGGCGGTCAGTTCCGTGATGAGCTGTTGGACGGCTTCCTCCGAGGTTTCCAAATAACGCGCCAACTGCTCAGGCAAGAGCGGCTGCCTGGCTAAGAAAAGCAAAACTTCCAGCTTAGGCAACAGATTATTGTTTGTCGCTATAGTCAGGTCTGTCATGGGCGGCTTGGTCTCCTTCTTTTGCGGCGCCGCTGAAGTCCAGCACCGTATTGTATTCAGCCTCGTCAAATTCCAATTCACGGTTTTCCATATTCTGGCGCATGGAAATTTCAATGTCGTCAAATATAGCATTTTGGGCGATAAGAATAAACTGCTGGCGCACCAGTTCCAGCATGGCAATAAAGGTGGCGATAATCTCGCTGCGCTTGTTGATGTCCTGAAAAAACTCGGACAAGAGCAGTCCGGCCGGACTGTCTTGGAGACGGTCGATAATCTGCCGCATTTTTTCGCGGACAGGAAAAATCTCCGGCGGCACGATGTCCTCGCCGGCCCGGCTGCGGAGAATAAAATTTTGCCAGACCCGCTGAAAAGCCTTGACCAGCAGTTCTACCTGGGAGTTGCGAAAAACAATGGGCTTCTCCGCGGGCAGAGAGTCAAGATAGGCGTTGTTAATCGCCTCACGGGTGTGGACGTGCGCGTAGGCATCCTCGCGTTGCAGGAGACTGCGGGTCAAGTTTTTAAAAGCCTTGTATTGAATCAGCCGCTCTAGGAACAGTCTTTTTTCCTCGGCAAAACCCGAATCCGGGTCAGGGTCAGGGTCTTCGGGCAGGAGCTTCTTGGATTTTAGGTGGACGAGAAAGGCGGCGACCTCCAAAAAATAACTGCTGATTTCCAAATCCAATTCCTGCAGTTTGTGCAGGTAGTCCAAGTAGTCGGTCGTGATTTTGCTGATGGACACCTCGAAGATTCCGACTTTTTCCTCGTCAATCTGTTTTAGCAACAAATCAAAAGGCCCCTCGAAAACCTCCAGCTGTACTTGAAAATCATCTTTGGAACGCGGTGCCAATACGGCTTCTGATTCACTCATAGACCCTCCGCTTTTAAATCCCTGGACATCAGGGCAGTTATCGCGTCTTGGACGGGTTTATTTTCATACAGCACGGCATGGATTTGTTCGGTCAGCGGCATCGGCGTACCTGTCTGCCGGGCAAGGGCATAGGCCAGTTTCGTGGTCGGCACGCCCTCCGCCACGGCTTTCATGCTGTGCAAGATTTCACTTAATTTTTTGCCTTGAGCCAACTGTTCGCCGACGTGGTGATTGCGGCTCAGCGCGCTGGAGCAAGTGGTAATGAGGTCGCCCATGCCCGTCAAACCGAAGACCGTTGCTGGCTGGCCGCCGTGCGCGACGGTCAGCTTGGCAATCTCGGTCATGCCACGGACGAGCAGGGCGGCTTTGGCGTTATTGCCCAAACCTTGACCGTCGATAATGCCTGCGGCGATGGCGATAATGTTCTTGAGCGCACCGCCGTATTCTGTGCCGATGACATCGTTGTTGGTGTACACACGGAAATAATTATTGTTAAAAATTTTCTGTAAAGTCCGGGCAGTCGCGTGGTTTTGGGCGGCGATGACGGTGGCGGTGATTTTCTGTTCAGCAATTTCACGCGAAATGTTCGGGCCGGACAGCACAGCAACATCGGCAAAATATTCCGCCAGCACTTCCGACATCCGTTTGCCCGTGGTTTCGTCAAGACCTTTGGTCGCGGAGAGCAGCAGGCAATTGGGCGGCACCAAGTTTTTAATCTGCACGACGGTTTGGCGGTAATACTGCGAGGCGGTAACCACCACCACCAGCCCGGCTCCGTCGAGTGTTTCCGCCAAGGACACGCTACCCTTGACCGCCGCGGGCAAAATAATACCGGGCAATAATTCTTTATTTTCCCGCGCGTTGATTTGCGCGGCGATTGCGGCATCATGACACCAGACCGTCGGCTCCTGCCCGTTTTCGGCCAAGATTTTGGCGAGAGTTGTTCCCCACGCACCGCAGCCTAGAATGGCGGCCTTAACCATTGTTTCCTCCGGTGATTCTGGTCTCGGTGCCGTTGAGCAGGCGTTTGATATTCGGCAGGTGTTTCAGCCAAACGAAAACAGCGGCGGTCAGCGACAGAAGCTGATAAGCGGGCGGGTAAGGCGCGGGCGGCGGGCTGGGCAGGACAAAAAATAAAATCGCCGTCAATAAGGCGCCGAGCAGTGAGGCCGTCGACTGATAGCCCGTCAACTGGCGGACAATCAGCACAAAGACCGCGATAAACAAAAATAATTTCCAGCCGCCCAGTATGAGCAACACGCCCATGCCGCTGGCCGCGGACTTGCCGCCGCGAAACTTGATAAAGACGGACGCGGAATGCCCCACGAGCGCCAACGCGCCGCAGGAGACGACCAGCCAAGGATTGGCGGGGAAGCACAGCAGGCCTAGACAGGTCGCCGCCGCACCCTTGGCCAAGTCAAGGCTCAGCACGGCCAGTCCCCAAGCTTTGCCGCAGGCGCGGATGACATTGGTCGCGCCGGTTGACCCGGAGCCGATTTGAAAAATATCCACACCGCAGATTTTGGCCGCGATGACCCCAAAAGGCAGAGCGCCAATCAGGTACGCCGCGAAGAGTACAGCCAAAGTTTGCCAGAGATTTAAGATGTTCATCAGCAAAATTTTAAATTACTAATTGGCAATTAACAAGCGGCAAGTTTCCGCCGATTATTATAGAGCCTGAGGACGCTGAGCAAAAAAGTTTGGGCGGGCTGGTCGAGCCTGTCCAGTTCCTTAAAGATTTTTCGCCGAAAAATATTATTTTTTACGGCCACCAAGGAAATGTTTTTGCTGGGGATGTTTTTAAAAAAATATTCCACCGGCACACTTAAGCCATTGGCGATTTTGATTAAGGTATCCAGCCGAGGTAATTTCCGGCCTTTGACGACATAATAAAGGTTAGAGTATTCCAGTTCCATGCTTAACGCGGCATTCTCGATAGTCAAGCCTTGTTTTTTCATTAAGGCATTAAGTTTTTGCGCGATGGATTTGCGTAAGACAAGCTGTAAATGATTGTGGTCTTTTTCCATGCTGATTGCTCCTGTGTGTTTTAGTCAGATTTAATTATATTGTTTTGGCAAACGAAAATAATATTTGCTTTAGACAAATAAATATGATATAATAATAGACAAATAAATTTAGGGGGGATGGTTATGGCAAACAATTATACGGGAAGTTATACCGGCATAGCGACAGGGGAGAAAATATCAGCGCAGAAGATGACCGACGCGCTGAACCAGATGGAGAAAGTGGCGAACAAGCAGGACACCATCACTGACAACTCCACGTATTACCCGTCAGCCAAGGCCGTCTACGCGCACACGTCCAATAAAAACAACCCGCACGGCGTAACGGCGGCGCAGGTGGGGCTGGGCAGCGTGAACAACACGAGCGACGCGAGCAAGCCAATCTCGA
>BGZO01000049.1 GCA_003864475.1 Candidatus Termititenax persephonae
GCGTCAGCGGCCTCGAGGTTGAGGCTTTTAACCAAGTCGCCTAGGCGATGCGAGGTCTGCGCCGGAAAAGCAAGCGCCACCATGTCCTGCGTGTCCAAGCAGGGATTGCTCAGGCGTTCTTGGTCGAGCCGCTCAAATGAGGCGTTAATCATGCGCAAATCAAACAGGGCATTGTGTGCGACGAACACCGCCTCGCCGATAAAATCCCGAAACTCTCGGGCAATCTCTTTGAAACGCGGCGCGTGAGCCACGGTTTGTGCGCTGATGCCCGTCAGGTGGCGCACCACGGCGGGGATTTCATTGTAAGGCTTGACCAGTTGGCTATAACGCTCCGCCAATTGATACTCGCCGTTCTTTGACTGTAGGCGCACCGCGCCGATTTCAATAATCTCGTTGATGTCCGGCGCGAGTCCGGTGGTCTCGATGTCGACTACCACAAAATCCAGCATTTACTGCCTCGGATGCGCGGCGGCGTAGACGCGGCGCAGGTGTTCGCGCGAAACAGAAGTATAGATTTGGGTCGTGGCGATATTGGCGTGGCCGAGTATCTCCTGCACGGTGCGTACATCCGCGCCGTTCTCGATGAGATGCGTGGCCAGCGAGTGCCGGAAAGTGTGCGGCGAAGTGTTTTTTAAGATTCCGGCGGCGGCGCTCAGCCGTTTGACGATGAGCCAAACCATTTGCCGGGTCAAAGCCCTGCCGCTGCGCGAGAGGAATAATTCCGCGCCGGGCTTGGGTAGTTTACCCCGCTCCGTGTCGAGATATCGGCGGATGGCCGCGCCGGCCCGCGAACTGAGCGGCACGAGGCGTTCTTTCGACCCCTTGCCCCGGACTTTCAGGAAACATTCGGCAAAATCCACGTCGGCCAGCTTAATCCCCGCCAGTTCGCTGACGCGCACCCCGGCGGAGTAGAGCAGTTCCAGCAGGGCGTTGTCCCGTGCGCTCAAGGCTGGCGCGGCCAAAATCTGTTCGGTTTCCTTTTTGGTCAAAACTTGGGGCAGCCGCCGGGTCAGCTTAGGCGCAGTCAGCCCGGCAGCGGGATTGCTGGCGATGATGTCCTCGCGGTACAAAAATTTATAGAACGCCTTGACCGCCGCCAGCTTGCGCGCCACGGAAGAATATTCCAGATGGGCGGGCAAAGTCTCCGCATATTTTTCCAAGGCTGGCTTGTCCAGCGTCAGATAAGCGGGACAGTTTTTTAAGAAATGCCGGAGGTCATTGGCGTAAGCCTCGGCGGTCAGCGGCGAATACCCCCGTTCATAGGTAAGGTATTCCAGAAATTTACTTAGAGCGGCGGCGGCGTTCATAGTCGTGGGCGGCCTCCAGCAGAGCCAGCAAATATTGGGGCAGGACGGTCAAGTTGCGCAGGGTAATGTATTCCTGTTTGGAATGGACGTTTTCCATGCCGATACCTAAACCCACCGTCGGCACTCCGTAGCCGAAAATGATGGAGGCATCCGAGCCGCCGCCGGAAGAGGCGACTGTATGCGGCAACCCCAGCCGCCGGGCGGCGATTTTGGTAACCCGGACAATCGCCGAGTTTTTAGGTTGCTTGATGGCCTCGTACTCGCGGCGGCGTTCTATCTCCACGGAGCCGCCCAGTTTTTTGGCCGCAGACCGAAAAGCGTGGAGCATCCCGCGCACTTGTTTTTGCAGTTTTTTTTCACTGCGGCTGCGGGCTTCAGTAACGACGATGGTTTCGTCAGGAACGATATTGCTGGCCGTGCCGCCACGGACGCTGCCGACATTGGCCGTGGTCTCGCCGTCCAAGCGGCCACTGGGAATCTGGCTGATGGCCAGCCCGGCAATCTTAATCGCGTTCACGCCGTCCTCTGGATTTAGACCCGCGTGCGCCGATTTGCCGCGCACCTTGAAGGTCAAGACTTCCTGCGCGGGGGATTGATTGACGATTGAGCCGACCGCGCCGTCGGAGTCCAGCACGAAACAATAATCCGCCCGGACGGCAGGAAACAGCAGGGCTTTCGCGCCGCGCAGTCCGATTTCTTCCTCGACGGTCAGGATGATTTTGATTTTGTGAAACAAAACATTTTTTTCTTGGAGCAGTGCCAGCATTTCCAGTATGCCCGCCAGCCCGGCCTTGTCATCCGCCCCGAGTATTGTCGTGCCGTCGCTGACGATGCGGTCGGACAGGACTTTGGGTCGGACATTTTCGCCGGGGACGACGGTATCCATGTGCGCGTTGAAGAGGATGGTCGGGCCGTGCGCCAAAGCCCCGGTCAAGACGGCGTGAATATTGCCTTTTTTATCCACGGACGGACGGCAGCCCAGCCGCCGCAATTCGCCCAGTAAATGCTGGCGGATTGCCGCCTCATGACCGGAAGTCGAGTTGATGCGTACCAATCGCAAAAAAGTGTCAACTACCCGCGGATTAGACATTTTCCCCCCATTTGAGTAAGGGCATTTTAGCATAAAAACTAATACAACTGGGAATGAGTGCCAACGCTGACAAATAAGGCAATATTGCCGATTAATTTAAAATGCAGACGCAAGTCTCCACCGGCGCTTAAAGAAAAATGCCCCAGCCATCTGCCTTTTAAGGCATGCTTGCGCAAAACAGGACTAGCATTATCCAACAGGAATATCTCAATAGCCGCCTCGACCCTGTCTTGTTTTTTAACGGACAGCTTACGGTATTCTTTCTCAAAGTTTTTAGAAAACTCAATTCGGAGCATAAATCAACGGCGCAATTTTCGCAGATACGCCAGAACCTCTTTCGGTGTAGAAAAAACCTCCAACTTGCCAGCCTGATGCTCTTTTTCTGCTTTAGCAATATTTTTTTGCAGTTTGGCATTTGGCTGAAAGTCGCCGATAACCACGTCGCCGCCATTGGCAAAACGGTGCAATTCATTGCGCAAAACCAAGCTCAAACTGATGCCCAGCCTCTCCGCCCTATCCTGCGCTACAGACACCAAATTATCCGGCACGCGAATGGTAAGTGTCCTTGTATTCATATCTATATTGTACCACAATGTATGTACATTTGTCAATAGGTTGTTGCTCTTCGAGAACAGCCACAAAACCACCCTCAACAATAAAATGTTTGCAACAATTACGGGAAACTGACGATATATTAATGAAAACAAAGGAGAGCCAATGTTTACTAAGATTATTTCTTATCACACACGGCACGATGGTGTTGTAATAATGCCACCAGAACACATTGAAGATATATCGTCCGGCTATGTTGTTAAAATCCGCGGAGCAAATGGGATTATTAAACAAGGGGTCAGACAAAAATTGAGTTACGGGAATCAAATTATTTTTGATGGAGCAACTGGAAATCCTTTATATTTATATTTGGATGGCGGCGTAGAAGAGGATTTGTGGACAAGAATTATCCGTGATGATTTCCGGCAGAAATATCTTTTTTGGCCTTTAGAAGAGTCGACAGAAATACTGGCCAATCCAGAGTTGACAAAAATTTTTGCGCTGAAAACAGACCCTGACATGTGCATTGCTCTTAATGGAGATGAATTCTTACAAATATATAATAAAGATAAAAATTTGGCCTTACAATTACTTGACAAGCGAATAGCTGAAATAAACTCGGACGACCTTATTTTTTTATCAAAAGAACTGTATCAAGATGATGATATCACAAAGAGGATTTTATCTAAACTAGATAATCCAACGGCGATTAAATCTTTCTGCAGAGCTTTGGAATTTTCCACATCGCGTACGCACCTGCGCGATATTCTCGCCGACAGCATAAATGTCTTAGAAATAGTATTTAAGAACTGCATATTTGACTTGGAGTTTTCCGCGGATTTATATGGCAATTTATCTCAAGAACTGCAAAATAAATTTTTTGAGTCAATTAAGGCGGCTATTATTCCAGCTATTGCTAGAAAGATTATTGGCGACAGTGCTTGTACTGACATATTTGCTAAAATATTTGAAAATAAATTGGTTGTTTTAGAAATATTCCAATGGCTTAATGAGGTAAAAGAAGCCTCTTACCCTATAGAAATAGGAACAGGTTACCGGCCGTCATTGTGGTCCTCCGAGACAAGACTGTTAAATGGGTTTCAAAAAAAATCACATATAGAAGATATAATAATGCATCTCTATTTAGAACTGCCCAAAATGATACAGGCCGATAAAGATATTTTTGCTGCAGTAATTCAATCGGTGTCGTTTGCCAAGCTTTTGCGCCAGCGGCAAGTAAGCAACAACTGTGAACTTGCAGTTAATAATCCCAATATAAATATTGATGAATATGTAGATATTTCTTTTATCAAAAAATTCTATTTGGAAGAAGTGCCTGCGGATTTACAAACAGACCCGGACATTTTTACAACAATAATTGCTTCTATCCCGTCAAACGAGGTACTGTTATCCTTTTACAAAGGATTGCCTGAAAAAATAAAACTCGATAAAAATATTCGCATCATCATAGCAAATGCAATAAAAAACACACATCCACTCCAAGCATTTTTTATGAGAACTCTGCCGTAAGCACTGAATTGGATGCGGCAGCCGGAGCGTTAAGTTCGGGTCTGTGGTTTTGCAGACCTGCTCCGCGAAGCGGCGGCGTACGTTATTATTTTATTTATATTTTTTCCCAATATAAAAAACATATCCATAATACTGTTTATATTTTGCATACAGCTCCGCCTCACGCCTCAAAAATCCAATAAACGTCTCAACGGTTTTATCCCCCGCATATTTTTTCAAAAATTCCTCTTGTCGTGTTTTTTGCGGAATAAAATAATTATCTATCCAGCATTTTTCAGGCAACGTAAATGCGGCAACGGGAACATAGCCTGTTTCTTGCATTATTGAGATATTATGCCCTATTGTACCGATTTCAGGGACTGCCTCAACCCACCATTTTTCAATTTCAGCAGGACGTTCAGCGGTAAACCACGACTCATATGTTATGGCAATATAACCGTCTTTTTTGAGAAAGTCTTTCCAATAATTTAAGCCTTTTTCAAAACCTATATTGGCAATAGCCCCTTCAGACCAGATAAGCTCAAATTCGTCATTCTGAAACGGTAAATTATCCATTGAGCCGGCAACACCTTTTACTCTATTTTGTAAACCAAGTTTTTCGGCATTTACATTAAGTTTGTCAATTGAGCCGGGAAAAAGGTCAAGAGCGGTAATAGTTCCTTTGGTATTCTGCGCCAAAACCATTGTCTGACTACCTGTTCCGCAGCCTAAATCGGCAATTTTTGCTTCGTTTGACAGATTGCCAATAAAACCTAACGCCCTAATAGTTGCTTCGGGACTGCCAGGCCCCTGCCTTTCCAGCCCTGCAAAATATTCATTGATAAGCGCGAAGTCAAATTTATGTATCGCAGTATCTTCCATTTCAATTCCTTTCGTTTATAAAACCATTATATATTATTTTTCTCCATAATTTTACAATAATATATAAGGGAATCCGCGCTCGGTCAGATTTGAATTGTTCAAGCCATAACTATATTTCTTTGGAGGTGGCGGCCGGATTTGAACCGGCGTATCGCGGTTTTGCAGACCACTGCCTTACCACTTGGCTACGCCACCTTAAAGGGTGCTTATTTTACAACAATCAACTCAAATATCAACTTTGCCAATAACTTACTGTTGCCGTGAATAGTTCCTCGCATATAACGCTTGTATACCGACAAACTATCCGGTGGATTTAAATTAAGCGTCAATTTTTTCTCTAAAGCCAGTGTGCGCAAAAATTCTCGCTGGGTACGGCCATTGCCTTCTCTAAATGGATGCAAGTAATTAATATTATCCAGAATTTCCGCTAATTTTTTTGCTACAGTTTTTAGGTCATTGTTCTTGATTCTGCGGTATTCATCAATAAGTTTATCAATATAAGCAAAACCTCTGCTTAACCTGTGGACAGGCAAAAATTGTTTACCCTGTTTGCTTATTTCTACCGTTCTCGTTTTTCCTGCCCAGCTATAAACATCTTGAAAAAGATGTTTATGTATCTTGAGTAAGGCGGTGGAATTTCTTATTTTAAGCGGCTTACTAATGAGTTGCTCTAACCTGTTGGAGGCCTGAAAACTCTCAAAAACTTGCAACAGTTTTGCATCTCGAATACTCGGCTTGTTCCGCAATATTCCTGTCTGCGGGTCTGTATATATATTATCCGAATCAAGATATCTGTAATCACTCATACTACTTTGCGCAAAAGTCCAACCAAAGCAGTCGAAGCAATTTTGCCGGAACTAAAATCTCTATACAACTTGATTAACTTCGGTGTCGGCACAAAACCCTCGAACATATTTGAGCCCAAAGCATTAGCTGTTCTAGCCAAAGCTTTACTGTTTGGAAACGCAACGCCCATAATCGTTAGTTTTTTCCTATCTATTTTCAACGGCTTATACAATGCTGCTCCCTTGCAAAATTAATCATTCCACCGTAACACTCTTGGCCAAATTGCGCGGCTGGTCGACGGGACAGCCTTTCTCCACGGCGATGTAATAGGCGAGGATTTGCAGCGGCACGACTGCCAGTATCGCGGAAATGCCTTCCGTCGCGTCCGGGATGCGAATCACCTCATTGGCGACGCGCGTGATGTCGTCGTTGCTCGCCGAGGCGACGGCGATGAGTTTGCCCTTGCGCGCCTTGACTTCCATGATGTTGCCGAGGATTTTCTCGTAACGGCGGCCTTTAAAAGCCAGCACCACGGTCGGCATATTCTCATCGATGAGCGCAATCGGGCCGTGCTTCATTTCCGCGGCGGAGTAACCCTCGGCATGAATGTAGGAGATTTCTTTGAGCTTCAGCGCGCCCTCCAAAGCTATCGGGAAACCCACGCCGCGTCCCAGATAGAGCGCGTTGCTGTGCCGATAAAAGGCCTTGGCGATGCGCTTGATATTGTCCACTTCCGTGAATATCTTGGAAATCTCAATCGGCACGCATTTGAGGTCATGCAGCATGACCGTCGCCTGGTCGGCAGGCAGGGTGTGGCGCAGCAAACCCAGATAAACAGTCAGCAGGGACAGCACCACGAGCTGGGTCGTGAAAGCCTTGGTCGAGGCCACGCCAATCTCGCGCCCGGCGTAGGTGTAAATGACCATGTTGGAATTGCGGGCAATGGTTGAGGACGGCACATTGACGATGGACAAAACCTTGGCACCGAGCGACTGCGCCTCACCGATGGCGGCGATGGTGTCCGCTGTCTCGCCCGATTGGCTGATGGTCAGCACGAGTGTTTTTTTGTCCAGCACGGGATAGCGGTAACGAAATTCCGCGGCATAATCCACCTCGACGGAGAGACGCGCGTATCTCTCCAGCAAATACTCCGCGACCAGCCCGGCGTGCCATGAGGTGCCGCAGGCCACGATAAAAACCTTATTGATGTTGCTCAAATATTCACGGTGTTTCTCTAGCTCCCGGAAAATCACCTCGTCATTTTGCGGCGAGATGCGTCCATCCAGCGTGTCCTGCACGGCATGCGGCTGTTCGTAAATCTCTTTGAGCATGTAGTGCGGGTACTCGCCTTTCTCTATCGAGGCGGGGTCGAGTGAGAGCGTCTGCGTCTTGGGATTTACTTTTTTGCCGCGCAGATTCCTGACCAAGACAGACTTGGCGGTAAGCACCGCCGCCTCATTGTCCTTGAGGTAGACGACCTTGTTGGTGTGCTTGATGAACGCCAACGCGTCCGAGCCGATAAAGTTTTCGTCCCGCCCAACCCCGATGCACAGCGGCGCGGCGCGCTTGGCCGCGACAATCTCGCTGGGTTTGTCCTGCGCCATGACCGCGATGGCAAAAGTTCCCTCGACCTCGCGCAGGGCCTGTAAAACCGCTTCCGCCAAATCATCCACGTAATATTTGCCGATAAGTTGCGCCAAGACCTCCGTGTCCGTCTCGGACTGGAAAACCACGCCTTCTTCCTGCAACTGTGTCCTGAGGACATTGTAATTTTCGATAATGCCGTTATGCACCAGCGCAATCTTGGCGGAACTGCTCTGGTGGGGATGGCAGTTTTCCAGTGAGGGGCGGCCATGCGTTGCCCAGCGCGTATGCCCGATGGCGCACCTGCCCTTGGGCGGATTTTTCAGCTTGCGCTCGAGGTCTTGGATTTTGCCGACGGCTTTGACTATCTCAATCTTACTGCCCGTATGTACCGCCACGCCTGCAGAATCATAGCCGCGGTATTCCAGATATTTCAGGCCGTCTACGACCAGCGGCAGAGCGTCTTTTTTGCCCAAATAACCGACTATTCCGCACATAGGCGACCTCCCATAAGAAGTTATCATAGCACAATTAAAACAACAATCTCCATGTCTGTTTATTATAACGCCTAACGCCGACCAAGCTGTTTTAGATATTTTCCACGGATGCTATCCACTGCAAAATGAATGTCCTCGGCATATTGACCGAGTACATCTTGGCAAGCGTCAGGAAAAATATTTTCCGGTTTAAACAACTCATAACTATCAATATGAAAGGCCTCCGCCAGTTTAATTACAGTAACAGGCGACAGCCATTTAGCACCGCGCTCAATGCTACTCAGGAACGTAATAGAAATATCTATTTTTTCCGCCAACACTGCCTGCGACCAATTAAGCCGTACGCGATGTTTTTTTATGTTAGTTCCTAAAACTTTAAGTAAATCCTGTTTTTTCATGTATGCACCTCATAGATAATGCTATTGTGCTATTAGATTGACATAAAGAATCTAATGGGGTATAATATAAATCTGTTAGAACATTTAATTAGGGGGGATGGTTATGGCAAATAATTACGGCGACCAAGCAAAATATAAGAGTGAGCCTTACTATATAGATTCCGAAAAGAAGATTACGGCCTCGGGCATGAGGCAAGCCTTGGGGACGAAAGAGGACGTGGCGAACAAGCAGGACACCATCACTGACAACTCCACGTATTACCCGTCAGCCAAGGCCGTCTACGCGCACACGTCCAATAAAAACAACCCGCACGGCGTGACGGCGGCGCAGGTGGGCCTGGGCAGCGTGAACAACACGAGCGACGCGAGCAAGCCAATCTCGACGGCGACGCAGGCGGCCATCACCGCCGAAG
>BGZO01000050.1 GCA_003864475.1 Candidatus Termititenax persephonae
CTCCCTAAAATCCTGTATAATCCAGTTCCTGCCGAAGTGGTGGAATTGGTAGACACACAGGACTTAAAATCCTGAGGGAATTCAAACGCCCGTGCCGGTTCGAGTCCGGCCTTCGGCAGTGAACTGCGTCCGGGTCTGTCTGTGAGCATGTTGTGGGGGGCGAATTTTGTTTTTCCGTAAAATTATTTTATTTCTGTTGCTGCTGGGTGCCTTGGGGGCGGCGGACAGCCTGTCGGACAAGCAAAAAGAATTGGAGCGTCTGCAGGCCGAAATCCAGCGCAATCAGAAATTATTGCAGCAGACGAAGATTCAGGAGAACGCCTCGCTGCGCGACCTGTCCCTGCTTAACCGTAGCATCGGCAGGGCAAAAAATGACTTGGATTATAATCAAAAACAATTGACACAGCAGGCGGTGGTTTTGCGGCGGCTCTCGACCGAGCTGGAGCAGAGCCACGGGGAGTATCTCCGCTTGCAGGACGCGACGCAGGCGAGGATTCTGGAGATGTACAAGACCCAGGACTTGGGCTGGCTGACCTTGCTCCTGTCCAATCTTTCTTTCTCTGATTTGCTGGAAAGCACGCATCATTACCGCCGCATCTTGGCGCGCGACCTCAAGAATATCCGCGCCATCCGCGCCTTGAAAAAAGACATCGTGAACAAGAAAGAAAACTTGGAGTACCAGAAAAATATTGTCGAGTCGACCAAGAAGAGCATCGAGCAGCAAAAGGCGCTTTACGAACAGCGGGCCAAAAAACAAGAGCAAATCGCCGCCGCCCTGCGCGCCCAGCGTCTGGCCTATGAGCGGCGCGAGGATCTCCTGCTCAAAAATTCGCAGGAAATCGAGGCGATGATTAAGAAAATAATGCTGGAAAACCCTCCGGTCGAGAGCCGCGGCAGTGGCAAATATATCTGGCCGCTGAAAGGCACGCTCACTTCGTATTATGGGCGGCGGTTGCACCCGATTTTCAAAGTCTGGAAGAGCCATACCGGGCTGGACATCGCCGACGGCAAGACCGCTACCCCGGTCAAGGCGGCGGACTCCGGTGTGGTTATTTACGCGGAGTGGTACGGCGGCTACGGCAACGCGATTATCATTGACCACGGCAAGGGTTTCTCGACTTTATACGGACATTTGTCCAAGATTGGCGTGCGGAAAAATGCCAAGGTTGACAAAGGGCAGGTCATCGGCAATGTCGGCAGTACGGGGTATGCGACCGGGCCGCACCTGCATTTCGAGATTCGCCGCAACGGCGAGACCGTCGACCCGCTGACTTATCTGCCGCCGCAATAATTGGGAAGAATATGCTAGAATAAACGCCTATGTCAGTCAAGAAAATTAGAATATCCACGACGTTAATTTTCTGTGTCGTCGCTTTTGTCCTCGGTTTCAGTGTACAGCTTTTGACCGCCGCGCGTTCGGACGTAACTTGGGGTCTGCTCTATCAGGTGCTGGGCATTGTGCGGACGCAGTATGTCGAGCTGGATATCAAGGACGACAAGCTGATTTACGGCTCGATTCGCGGCATGTTGAAGTCGCTGGACGACCCGTACACCCGTTTTGTCGACCCGGAGGGCTACAGCGAGATGCAGAACCATCTCAATGGCAATTTTGCGGGCATCGGGATTCAAATCGGCATGAAAGACGGCGGGCTGACCGTGATTGCCCCCATTGAGGACACTCCGGCGGAAAAAGCGGGCTTACGCACTGGCGATAAGATTTTGGAAGTCAACGGCAAGTCCACCGAGGATATGCCGCTCGACCAGGCGGTATCCTTGATTCGCGGGCCGAAAGGCTCCAAGGTCAGGCTCTTAATCCTGCGCAATCTCAATGAGAAGCCCCAGGAATACACTTTGGTGCGCGACAATATCAAGATAAAGTCCGTCAACCGCCAGAAAATCTTGGACGAAAAAAATAAAATCGGCTACGTCATGCTCAATACTTTTGAGAGCAAGCTGACCTATGACGAGCTGGTGGACGCGCTCAAGCGGCTTGACGAGCAGGGCATGAAGAGTTTGATTCTCGATTTACGCAATAACGGCGGCGGTTTGCTGGACGAGGCCATCATGATTGCCTCGATTTTCGTGCAGGACGGCGAGATTGTGCATACGGTCGACCGCTACGGCAATAAAGAGACTTTCCAAACCGTGGAGGTGGACTATCAATGGCACGACAAGCCGCTGGTGGTTTTGCTTAACGGCGGTTCGGCCTCGGCTTCGGAGATTTTGGCCGGGGCGATAGAGGACAATAAGCGCGGCAAGCTGATCGGCACCCAGTCTTTCGGCAAGGCCTCGGTGCAAAATATCCGGCCGCTGTCCGACGGCTCGGCGGTGCTGGTTACGGTGGCGAAGTACCTGACCCCCAGCGGCCACGACATCAATAAGGTCGGTATCTCCCCGAACTATGTCGTGGAAGTCCCCACGGCGACCATCGAGGAGGCCTTGAAAAATCCGAATTATCAATACACCGAGGAAAAAGATAATCAACTGCAGTACGCGCTGCAATATCTGCGTAATTTGCCGTATCAATGAGGTATTTGCTCCCTTTCCTGCTTTGCCTTGCTTTACTGCAGGCCGCCAAGCCCAAGGTGGCGGTGGTCGTGGATGATTGCGGCTACTCCCTGGCCGATGCCAAGCTATTGGCGGCTATCGAGCAGCCTTTGACCATGGCCGTCATTCCCGGGCAAATCCATTCCCGCGCGGCGGCGGAGATTTTTACCGCGGCACGGCGGCATGCCGTCTTGATTCACTTTCCTTGGACGCCGCTGGGCAATAATCGCCAGGCCTATCCGGTGCGCGTCGAGCCGGGTTACTCCGCCGCCCAGATTCAAGCGATGCTGGACAAGGCCCGGGAATCCGTCCCCGGCGCCGTCGGCCTCAACAATCATCAAGGGTCGATTTTGTCCGCCAATCAGGAGATGATGGACAAATTTATGGGCGTACTGCGGGCGCAGCGCCAGCCGCTTTATTTTCTGGACAGCCGGACGACGGTCAATTCGCGCGCCCTGTCGACCGCCCGTAAATACGGGATTCCCGCCGCGCGCAATGATATTTTTCTCGATGGGACACAGACCGAGACGTATATCGCGCGGCGTTTGGCCGAGGCGGTGGGTATCGCCAAACGTCAGGGGACGGTCGTGGTGATTTGCCACGGCACCCGCCCGGTAACCAAAAGGGTTTTAAAAAAACTTTTGGCGCAATATAATGGCCGGGTTGATTTTGTGCTTTTGCCGGAAATTATTAAGCTGAGGGAAAAAAGATAATGCCTGTCAAATTTGGCACGGACGGCTGGCGCGACACGATGGACGGCGATTTTACGCTGGCCAATGTGGAGCGGGTCGCCCAAGCCTATATTGATTACTATAAAAATAAGGGGACGGACGGCCAAGGTTTTTTTGTCGGCTATGACCACCGTGCCGATTCGGAAGTTTTTGCGCGGAGAACGGCGGAGGTCATCGCCGCCAACGGCGGTCGCGCCATTCTGTCCGCCCAGGCTTGCCCGACCCAGGTCGTCTCTTTGCTTGTGCGCGAGCGGGACTTGGCCGCGGGCGTGATGATTACCGCCTCGCATAATCCGCCGCGCTACAACGGCTTTAAGGTCAAGGAGCCGCAGGGCTGTTCGTCTTTTCCTGAGACGACGGACGGTATCTTGAGTTTTCTGGACAAACATCCGCCGCAAAAATCCGGCGGTCAGCTCGAGTTGTACGACCCTAAGGAAGATTTTTTTCGCTACGTGGAGGCGCGCGTTGATTTTGCCAAGATTCAGAAGAGCGGCCTGCAGATTTTCATCAACCCGCTCTTTGGTTCGGGTAGCGGTTATATTTCCGGGCTGTTGGCGCGGCACGGCATTGCCAGCGTCGAGATTAATAATCGGCGCGATGTCCAGTTTGGCGGTTTCAATCCCGAGCCGCTGGCCTACAATGTGCCGGATTTTATGGAGACGCTAAAAAAAGCAGGCAAGGATTTTGCCGTCGGCTTGATACTAGACGGCGATGCCGACCGCAACGGAGCCTGCGGCAGTAACGGACAGTTCATCAATTCGCAAAAAGTTTTTTCGATATTGTTCCACCACTTTGCCGAAAATCTGCAGAGACCCGGCAAATTAGTTCACGCCTTCAACGGCACAAGACTGCTGGACAAGCTGGCGGCGGATGTGGGCAAAGAAGTCGTGGTAACCAAAATCGGCTTCAAATATATTGCCGAGGAGATTCTGCGGGGCGGGGTGTTGCTGGGCGGCGAGGAGTCCGGCGGCTATTCGGCTTCGGGCAATATTCCTGACCGCGACGGCATCCTCAATTCGCTGTACCTTTGCGAGGTGGCGGCGCAGGAAAATAAAACCTTGGAGCAGATTTACGCCAGCTTGGAAAAACGCTTTGGCCGGCATTGTTATGACCGTTTGGATTTACACTTGGACAACGCCGTCAAAGAGCAGGCGATGAGCGTGCTGGAGCAGGATTGTCCGCCGACTTTCTTGGACAAGGCCGTGCAGTCCAAGGAAAAATTTGACGGGCTGAAAATCAATTTCAGCGACGGCTGGATATTATTCCGCGCGTCGGGAACGGAGCCGCTCCTGCGTATCTACTGCGAGGCGGCGGATGAGGCGGAGGTGGCACGTTTGCTCCAGGCCGCCGAGCGTTTTGTCCTGTCTTGTGCTAAAATCTAGGCGCGGTAGGCTAAGACGACCGCGTTGGTATCAGCGATGATATTACCGAGGAAAGTCCGGGCTCCTGCGGGCAGCGTAGCACCTAACGGGTGTCCATCGCAAGATGAGGACTAGTGCCACAGAGACGATGTACAGGTTCTGGCTTTAAGAATGCTGTAGTGAAAAGAGGTAAACTCTGCGCGGAGCAAGGGCAAATAGAGGACGAGAGCGCCCGCCTCGTTAGCCGTCCCGGGTTGCCTGCTGGAGTCTGTCGGCGACGGCAGACCTAGATAAATGGTCGTTTGCAAAACAGAACCCGGCTTACCAGCCTGCCGTAGGGAGAATATGTTTTACCTGAAGAGTACTGCCATGCGCAGGGTTCAGGTTTTGGGCGACCTACGTGGCGCCAACAGGTGGATAAACAGAGTGCTGGACACGTGGACACATTCGCCGGAGATTGACGCGGTGTACGAGCCTAATGTTCCAGCGCTACCGTGAAATCATTGACCAGATAGCCGGTGATGAGCCGGGCGGACGGGCAGAGCATCTGGCAGAAAGCCAGAAAATAATTTTTGTCCGCATAGTAGAAGCGCGGGTCTTGTTCATATAAGTGTTCGCTGTCCCGGTCGAGCAGATTGAAGGCGCAGGCGATCCGGGATTGTTCGTACATTTTCTGGATAACTGCCTGGACGTACTGGGCGTGGTTGGCGGCTTGGTCAAAGATTATATTCAGACTGCCCGAGGCGCAGATGATGTCATATTTTCCGATGGGGTCTTGGACAAAATCCGCCTGTTTAAATTCCGCGGCGGGATGATTCTTCTGGGCGGCGGCGACCATTTCCGGCACGAGGTCGAGGCCGGTATAGGCGATATGGCGGTAGCCGTTGCGCTGCAGGTAGCTGTACATGTCGCCCAGCCCGCAGCCGAGGTCGAGCAGGGTAAGTTTTTCTGCTGCCTGAGGCACGGTATGCTGGAGCAGCGCGGCGAAGCGGGCGTATTGGGTGGCGCGTGAGTTGTAAGAGACCGCCTGCACCGACTGCCCGCCGTGCTGGCGGAGCAGTCCGCGGTAAAAATTTATCAGTTCTGTATATGTTCTAGTAATCTTTGATTACCTCTTCCGCGATTTGCACGGCGTTGAAGGCCGCGCCCTTGCGCAGGTTATCCGCGACGATGAAAAGCTCTAGGCCATTCTCGACGGAAATGTCCTCGCGGATGCGCCCGACCAAGGTTTCGTTTTTTCCGGCGGCCAAGATTGGCATGGGGTAAATATTTTTCTGCGGCTCATCGAGGACGACCACGTTCGCGGCTTGGCGCAAGAGCCGACGCGCCTCGTCTGCCGTCAGTTTTTGGCGGGTCTCGACGTTGACACATTCGGAGTGGCCGTAAAATACCGGCACCCGGCAGGTCGTCGCGGTCGCGCGGATGCTGTCGTCGCCGAAAATCTTTTTGGTCTCATTGACCATTTTCATTTCTTCTTTGGTGTAGCCGTCGGCCAGAAAATCGTCAATGTGCGGCAGGATATTGAAGGCAATCTGATGCGGATAAACTACGGGCTGAACCTTTTTCAGCTGCAGAATGTCCAGCACTTCTTTTTCTAATTCGTCGATGGCTTCCTTGCCTGTGCCGGAGACGGCTTGATAAGTCGAGATGACCAGCCGCTTGATGCCCGCCGCGTCGTAAATCGGTTTGAGCGCCACGACCATTTGCGCGGTCGAACAATTGGGGTTGGCGATGATGCCTTTCGGACGCTGATGCACTGCCGCGGCGTTGATTTCCGGCACGACCAGCGGCACCTGCGGGTCCATGCGAAAAAAAGCCGTATTGTCGATGACGACCGCCCCGGCGCGGGCGGCCAGCGGCGCGTATTTTTCCGAGACCGCCGAGCCGGCTGAGAAAAGCGCAAGCTGTACGTCCTGAAAAGACCCGGCCCGCAGTTCCTGCACGACGACCTCTTGACCTTGAAACTCCACGCGGCTGCCCGCGGTGCGCGACGAGGCCAGCGGGATTATCTTCCCGACGGGAAAATTCCTCTCCTCCAGCACCTTGAGCATTTCCTGCCCGACCACGCCGGTGGCGCCGACGACCGCCACGTTATATTTCTTGGTCATGTTTTCCCTGCCTTGTTGTGGGCTGATTTAGGGCGTGATTATATACCTATTTTGTATTATTATATAGGCATGTCGAATTTTTATTCGATAGCCAAGGCCTTGGCCGAAAAACAGCCCCAAGGCTTGTGCTTTGTCGACCGTAACCAGACTTATGGCGAGGCTTGGCGGCTGGTGCTGGCGCGGGCGGCGGCTCTGCAGGCGCGTGGTGTACAAAAAGGTGATGTTGTCGCGATTCTCAGTAAAAATTCCCCGGAGTGGTGCCTGACTTTTACGGCCATTCTTTCGCTCGGTGCGCTGGCTCTCCTGCTGGACACCAATCTGCGCGCGGACATGCACGCCGAGATGCTCAGACATGTGGAGACCAAGTTTGTCTATGTCTCCAAGGATTTTGCGGGGGCGGATTATGGTGTGGAGAGGATTGCCATCGAGGCGGCGGATGCCGCCGCGCCGTTCACGCCGATTGAGGAAGTAGAGGAGAACGACCCGGCGGCGCTGTTCTATACTTCCGGGACGACTGGCGCGCCCAAGGTGGTCCAGCTGACGCACAAAAATATTTTGCAGACTACGCTGGCCTGCATCAAGCATATCTCCGCCGGACCCGACGACATGTTTATCACGATTTTACCGCTGTATCACGTGTACGGTTTGGTGGCGGGTTTCTTGGGGGCTTACTTGAGCGGCGCGTCAGTGGTTTTTCAGAATTCGCTCAAAGGCCCGGATATTATCGGCAGTCTGGCGCAGCATCCGATTACGGTATTTTCTGCCGTGCCGCAGATGTGGGAATTATTCTTTGACCGCTTGGCCAAGAAGCTCCGGGGTGAGTCCAGGCTGAAATACAAATTTTTCATGTTTGTCCTCAACCACGCGCCGAGCTTTCGGCATGTCGGCTTGGGCGCCTTGGTCGACAAAATCTTTTATCCGATTCACAAAGTTTTTGGCCTGCGCCTGCGGCTGCTGCTCTGCGGCGGCTCGCGGTTGGCGGCGCGGTATTGTCTCTACTACAAGCACATGGGCTTTACGCTGATAGAGGGCTACGGCTTGACCGAAACCACCGGACCGATTTGCGGCAGCCGGGTGGTTAATCCGACCCCGATTTGCGTGGGCAAGCCGCTGGGGCATAATTTTGTCGAGGTGCGCGATATCAACGCGGACGGTATCGGCGAGATTTGGCTCAAGGGCGACTCGGTCATGCCCGGCTATTACAGGAATCCCGAGGCGACCCAGGCGGCCTTTGACGCGGACGGCTGGTTTAGAACCGGGGATTTGGGTTTCCTCGACAAAAACGGCGAACTGCACATCAGCGGGCGGAGCAAGAACGTGATCGTGCTGGACTCCGGCAAGAATGTTTACCCGGAAGATTTGGAGGCTTTCTATCTGAAGTCGCCGCTGGTGGCGGAGATTACGGTTTTTGGGCGGCGGCTCAATAGCCGGGAGACCGTTTACGCCGTGGTCGTGCCGACTTTTAAGACCCGCGACTGCTACGCTAGGCTCAAAGAAGAATTTAAGAAAATGAATCACGGCTTGCCGACTTACAAAATCATCGGCGATTTTGCCGTGTCTTACGACGCGTTGCCGCGCACTTCCACGCAAAAAGTGCAGAACCATCTCGTGCTGAAAAATCTCGAGGCGGGCGTGTATCAAGTGTCCAGCGCCGACCCAAATTTTGTCGTGCAGGAGATTACCGCCAAGAGTCCAGAGCTGGAGCGGATTATCGGTGCGCTCAAGGAGTTCTTGGACGTGGATGTTTTTTACACGAACCAGACCTTGAGCGATTTTACAGTGGACTCGCTGGACTATCTGATTTTGCTGGCCAAGCTGGAGCATCGGCTCAAGATTCGTGTCAACCCCAGCCAGTTTATGTCCGCGCCGACCTTGGAAGCCTTGATTGAGGTGCTGGCCGCCTCGCCCAGTCTCAGCGGCGGCGGCATCCAGCAGAGTATTTTTACAGGCAAGATTACGACGCGGACGTACAATTTTTACAATCCGTTTATCGAGCTGGGACTGTGGC
>BGZO01000051.1 GCA_003864475.1 Candidatus Termititenax persephonae
TTAAGCCCGGAAAGAAATCTTTTCTGCGCGGCCTCGACGCTCATGCCCAGATTGGATTTGACCGCGCCGACCATGCCCACGTCTGTGATGTAGCCAGAGCCGTTTTCCAATATCTGCTCGTCCGCAGTTTGCACGTGCGTGTGCGTACCCAGCACAGCCGCCACGCGCCCATCGAGATAAAAACCCAGCGCTTTTTTTTCCGAAGTGGCCTCGGCGTGCATGTCCACAATCACCGCGTCAGCCCTGACCCGGCGCAATAAACTATCCAACGCCTGAAACGGACAGTCCAACGGCGTTTCGATAAACGTGCGCCCCAAGACATTAGCCACCATGACCTGCATCCCCTCAATATCCAGCAGGACATAACCCTCACCGTACTCGCAGCGCGGGTAATTGAGCGGACGCGCCAGCAGGGGCATCTCGCCGATGTCCTTGAAGATTTCTTTTTTATCAAAAATATGATTGCCCCCGGTCAGCGCTTGAATACCCAGCTTTTCGGTCAGCTCTTTATATATCGGCAAGGTCAGGCCAAAACCGCCAGCCGAATTTTCCGCGTTGGCGATGACCAGATTGGGCGCATACTGCGCGCACAACTCCGGCAGGACTACCGCCACCGCCTGGCGCCCCGCCGAGCCGATAATATCACCGATAAAGAGGACTTTGAGCATTTTTTATTACTTCGCAATGTCCTGCACCCTGGTCTCGCGGATGACCGACACTTTAATCTGTCCCGGATACTCCAGCTCGGCCTCAATCTTTTTCGCAATATCATGCGCCGTTTTTACGGCGGCGGCATCGTCAATCAGGTCCGGCTTGACCATGACGCGGATTTCGCGCCCGGCCTGGATGGCAAAACTCTTCTCCACGCCATTGAAAGCGTTGGCAATCTGCTCCAGTTTTTCCATGCGCTTGATGTAAGACTCGATGGCCTCGCGGCGCGCCCCGGGACGGGCCGCCGAAATAGCGTCAGACACCATGACAATAATCGCCTCGACAGTCTGCGGCGGGATTTCCTCATGGTGCGCCAGCACCGCGTGAATAACCTCGTCAGACTCGCCAAGTTTTTTCAAGACTGCGCCGCCCAGCTTGGCATGCGTGCCTTCGTTCTCAAAATCAATCGCCTTGCCGATGTCGTGCAAGAGTCCGGCGCGTAGAGCCAGACGATGGTTGACCCCCAGTTCCTGGGCAATCAGCCCGGCAATCCGCGCCACCTCGATGGAATGTTGCAAGCAATTTTGCCCATAACTCGTACGGTACGCCAAGCGTCCCAGCAAATCATAAGTCTTGGGCGAAAGATTTTGTACATCTAATTCTAGGGCGGTTTTTTCCCCGACTTCCTGGACTTTTTTAGTCAAATCTTTGCGCATTTTTTCCACGGTCTCCTCGATACGCGCCGGATGAATACGCCCGTCGGAAACCAGCCGCTCCAAAGTCAGCCGGGCAATCTCGCGGCGGATAGGGTCAAACCCGGACAACACCACCACCTCCGGCGTGTCGTCAACCACAACATCGATGCCCGTCAACTGTTCAAAAGCACGGATATTGCGTCCCTCGCGTCCGATAATACGCCCTTTCATGTCGTCGCTGGGTAGCTCGACTATCGAGGTGGTGTTCTCCACGATATTATCGATGGCGCAACGTTTTATCGCCAGCGCGACAATATCCCGCGCCTTTTTCTCGCTTGTGCGCCTGGTCTCTTCCTCATAGTCATTAATCAGCTTGGCCGCTTGGCTTTTCAACTCCTGCTCCAGACTGTCCAAAAGCTGCTGCTTGGCTTCCTCTTTGGACAACGAGGCGATTTTTTCCAGCTTGTCCGCGCTCTCGCGGTGCAAGGCATCCAATTTTTGCTGCTTGGTTTCCAAAACTGTCTTCAGCTCCGTAACCGCCTTGTCTTTATTTAGCAGGCCCAATTCTTTCTCATCGATGCGGACTTCTTTTTGCGTCAAACGCTGTTCGATTTGGTTCAGCTCGGAACGCCGCTCATGAACTTCTTTCTCAAATTCATTGCGCAGCTTGAGCAGTTCGTCCTTGTTCTTAATCTCCGCGCTCTTGACGATGTTTTCCGCAATCAATTCCGCCTCGGAAAGTTTTTTCTTGACCTGCAGGTCGGCCTGCTGCAACTCGGAACTCGCCAAATACTTGGCGTACAATAAGACAATCACGCCGCCCAAAACCAATCCACCCAAACCTAATGCCACACTCGCTATCATGCCTAATACCTCCTAATTTTTATTGGCGGAGAATATTGACCCGTACCCCGTGCTTAAGGCAGGTCAATACTCCGCCGCGGCCAAATATTTGCCGCCCGTAAACTCACTTAGCCGCTTCCGTCAACTCGGCTTCTTTGGCCACCGCTGGGTCGTCAAAAGTGCCGGGCTTAATCGCCGCGCGAACTTTGTCCTCCAGTTCCTGCAATACGGCCGGGTTTTCACGCAAAAACTTGCGCGCATTGTCGCGCCCCTGCCAGCGCGTGTCGCCGTAGATAAACCACGAGCCGGACTTTTCCAGCACGCCCAGTTTCACGCCCAAATCAAGAATATCCCCCTCGCGCGAAATACCCGTGCCAAAAAGAATATCAAACTCCGCGGTCTTGAAAGGCGGGGCAACTTTGTTCTTGACCACCTTGACTTTCACGCGGTTACCCAAGAAATTCTCGCCGTCTTTCAAAATCTCCGAGCGGCGCACGTCTAAACGCACCGAGGAATAAAATTTCAAGGCGCGGCCACCGGGCGTAGTCTCAGGATTGCCAAACATCACGCCGATTTTCTCCCGCAGCTGATTGACAAAAACGACCACGCAACTCGATTTGTTGACAATGGCCGTCAGCTTACGCAGAGCCTGCGACATCAAACGCGCCTGCAGACCCATGAATTGGTCGCCCATCTCGCCCTCAATCTCGGTTTTCGGCACGAGCGCGGCGACCGAATCAATCACAATAATATCCACCGCGCCGCTGCGCACCAGCGTCTCGCAAATGTCCAGAGCCTGTTCGCCGTAATCCGGCTGGGAAATCAGCAGATTGTCCACATCCACGCCTAAGTTTCTGGCATAAACCGGGTCCATCGCATTCTCCGCATCGATATACGCCGCCACGCCGCCGTGTTTCTGTGCCTCGGCGACAATGTGCAGGCAGACCGTCGTCTTGCCCGAAGACTCCGGGCCAAAAATCTCGATGATGCGCCCCTTAGGCACGCCGCCGATGCCGAGCGCATAGTCCAGCGATATCGAACCAGTCGGTATCGCGTCAAGCAACATCTTGGTCGCCTCACCCATTTTCATAATCGCGCCCTTGCCGTGATTCTTCTCAATCTGCCCCAGCGCAATCTTCAAGGCTTTCAGCTTGTCGCCGTCCACCTCTGTCTTGGCCTCTTTTTCTTCTTTCGCTTCTTTCTTGTCTTTCATAAATCCTCCTTAAAAAATTTTTGTCTTTAGCAGGACAAAACTAATTTTTCTTGTCTTTCAAATATAACCAAACCATGCCCAGTGCGGCTTGCGCGGTTTTTTTCTGAATCTCCTCGCGCCCGCCGTCAAAGAAAAACTCTTTGACAATCTCGCGCTCCTTGTCAACCAGCCCAATCAAAACCGTGCCAACCGGGCGACCGCCGTGCGCCTCGGGACCAGCCACCCCGGTGATACCCAGCCCCACCTGCGCAAACAGCCGCTTGGCTATCCCGCGCGCCAGCCCCAGAGCCGTTGGCTCGGACACTAAGCCATATTCCGCAATGGTCTTGGGGCTGATGCCCGTCTGGATTATTTTTGCGCGCGCCGTATAGCACACCGCGCCGCCGACAAAATACTCCGAACTGCCCGCCTGCGAAGTCAACATCCGGCTGACCAAGCCGCCCGTGCAGGACTCCGCCACCGCGATTAAAACTTTTCGCCGCCGCAGCGTATCACAGACCCGCTGTTCAAGATTGGTATCAAATTCCAATCCAGCGCGGTCCATGAATTGCTGGAACTGCTCCACCATAACTTATTTCAAACAACTCCGATTGTCCCGGAAATATTCCAGACCCGAAACAATCGCCAGCACAACGGACAAATAATAAATCTCCTTGACCAACGGCAACTGCGGCACATTCAGCAAAAGCAAAAAGATGGCCAGCATCTGCACCGCCGTTTTCCATTTGGCCAATTTGCTCGCCGCCACCACGGCACCGTCCCTCTCCAAGACCGCGCAACGCAGGCCCATGACGGCCAACTCGCGGATAAGCAGCGCGAGGACAGAAAAAACTTCCACACGCAGTTGCACCGCCAGCGCCACCAGCACGGACAAAACTAAAATCTTATCCGCCAGCGGGTCCAGAAATTTGCCCAATTCCGTGCCTTGACCGTATTTCCGCGCGACGTATCCGTCCAGCCAGTCGGTCAGCGACAACAAGGCAAAAACCAGCGCTGGCACAAGACCGGGGACAGGCAAATACAGCAACAGTATTACGACAGGAACAAACAGGACGCGCAGCAGAGTAAGCCCCAGCGCGTAATTCAAGTCAGCAATTTCGCTTTCAGGATATACCCTTCCGCACCGCTAATCTCCGCAACGGCAAATTGTCCCGGCACGCAGCGCGGCGTAACGCCTACTCCACCGTCAATATCCGGGGCCTCGTACTGAGTACGGCCAAAGAAAGGCATATCCATTAAAATCTTCACTTTCTTTCCTGTCATTTTTTTATTCTTCCTGTCTATTACTCTGCTTTGCACGTCCGTCAATCTGGCCACACGGTCTTCCTTGACCGCTCGCGGCAACTGTCCTGTTAAAGCCGCCGCTTTTGTGCCTTTTTCACGGCTATAGGCAAAAATACCTATTTTACTAAACTCATACTCCTCAACAAAATCTTTTAAGCTGGCAAAGTCCGCCTCTGTTTCCCCTGGATACCCGACAATAAAATTGGTACGCAGAGCAAAATCCGGCATAAAATCCCGGATAAGTTTGATTTTTTGCCTAATCAATCTTTCCGAACTATCCCGTCCCATGCGCGTCAAAATCTTGTCCGCGCTATGCTGGAGAGGCATATCGAGATAATGGCAAATCTTGCTGTTCTCCGCCATTACCTGCAATATTTCCGGCGTAACCCGTTCTGGATAGGCATACATGAGCCGCAACCAGGCCAAGCCCTCGATGCGGGTCAGAGCCTGCAACAAGTCCGCCAAACAATATTTGCCATAAAGATCTATACCATAAGAGGTAGTATCCTGCGCCACCAAAGAGATTTCCCGCACCCCTTGGGCGACCAAACATTCAGCTTCGGCGATAATATCATTTTTTGGCTTGGAGCGGTAGCCCCCTCGCAAACGCGGAATGGTGCAAAAAGCGCAGGCATTGTCGCAACCATCGGCGATTTTGAGATAGGCGCTGTGCGGCAGGGTCGCGGGAAAACGGAACTCTTGTTTAGTCAAAATTTTCGGTAGGGAAGCCAAAAATTGACCATTCTGTTCGAGCGCCTCCACGATATTTTGCGCCGAACCAAGGCCGACTATAGCGTCAATTTCAGGATATTTTTTGAGCAACTTAGCTTTCTCACGCTGTACCAAACAGCCAGCCACGACGATTTTGCCGAAATAACCCTGCTTCTTCAGCGCAATCAGTTTTTCCAGCTCCGCGTAAGCTTCCTGCACGGCGGAAGCAATGAACGCGCAGGTGTTGATAAGCGCGATATCCGCTGGAGGGTCGCCAGCGATGATACGGTAGCCACGCGCCTGCAAGACACCGAGCATCTCCTCGGTGTCGGTGAGGTTTTTGGGGCAACCCAGACTGATGGGGAAAATCGACGGCATTAAACCAGTTCTTTTTTGATGATTTTCTCTATTTCTTGAGCAAACTCCAAAAACTCTTTGGCCTCTTCTGTTGTCGGCAAACCATCAGGCAATAATCCGACATCGCTAGGGTCTTCAACTTCTTTTTTCATAAAGCACCTTTCCTGTCGCCTCTACTTCACGAATAAAAGAATTACCATATTCTCTCAATTTTTTTAATTCTTCTTTTGAATATACCAACAAATCCAGAGCCACTCTGTAATTTATTTCCCGCACTAATTCCCAAGTAGCCAATTTTTTTCCAAGCCTCTCTCTGTGCGTCCTAGCCACATCATTATTATCCAGCACGACCATTAAATCCACATCGCTGTCCGGCCCAAGATTGCCTTTGGCATAAGAGCCAAACAAAACAATCCTGTACGGATCAGAGGCTTTAAGCTTGCACACTAAATCATTGATAATCGTCTGGGTTTTCATTAAGCACATTATACACTTATGCCCGCCTGACGGGAATTTCGGGTAGCCGCTAACTTCTTAACTCTCTGCCGTCTCGCATCGCCAGCAAAAATAATTCGGCGCAGGCTCTAGCGTCCGCCAGTGCGTTATGATGATGCGCTAGAACAACTCCCATTTCCGCGCAACACACCGCCAGAGACGCGCCGTCCGCAAAAGCCCCCCGGTAAGTTTTCATGGTGCAAAAAATCCGCGGCGCGATTTCCCGCCCGCAAAACCTGCGCAGGCAAGCGGTCAAACAGCCTAGGTCAAAGCGGGCGTTATGCGCCACCAAAATTTGGTTTTCGATAAAATGTTTCCAGCGCGGATAACTTTCGGCAAAGTCCGGCGCGTTTTGCGTGTGCTCGGGATAAATGCCATGAATGTTGTCTGAAAAATCACGGCGAATAAAATTATTCGGCGGTTTTATCAGCCCGCAATATTCCTCCGCGATAATGCCGTTCTCCACTCTGACCAGCCCGACCTGACAGACAGAATACGGATAGCCGCTGGCGGTTTCAAAATCCAGCGCGGTGAAATTGGGGATTGGGTTTGTCATATAAATTAAGACCGGCTTCAGACGATATCCGCATAGATAGCTTGGCCAAGAACTTTTCTTAACTCCAGCGCGTCGTCGGCAATTTTCTCAAAAAGTATTTCAATTAATTTTCTTGATAAAACTCCATTGGCTACAGGGTAGGTAATAAAACAAGTTTCTCCACTTTTTTTCAATCCGCTACTCAAGCTGGTAAAAGCTACCTTTAAGAATTTGCATCCTGGAATATCCTCAAACATGTCGTCCGAAAAGAATTCCCCCCCAAACTTAGGCGGAATATTGCCGATTTCCGCAACGATTTCCGCAAAGTGATACGGATTTGTGTCTGAAAAACGAATAAGCACTTTTTGTTTGGCTTTCTCCTCTTTATTACAGAGCACTATGGGCTTGCGTTCTACTATTACCGTCAGCTCATATGTTACACTCGGTCCGGCAAGTCTACCACCCCTACTCTCCCATTCGTTCTCTTTATAAATCAAGAAATTTTTTTTGAGATATTTTTTTATCCTTTTCTGTGCGGTTTTCACTCTTAAATGTTCATATTCCACTGGCTCTAGCAATCTCATAACAGGGTGCATTAGAAAACCCACTACATATTCCCAGAATGCTGGAATCAACTCCATAAACTCCTCCTCTTTATTTTTTCATTCCCTTGCCATTGGATTAGGAAATTCCACATTATATTTGTCATTCAGCATTTCTATCAATTTTTTGGCTTCCGCCTCATTCAAGTAAGGCGTTTTCACTGTCCTCGCCCAGTAAAAACCCTTGCCCAATGCTTGTTTGATTTCCGCAGGGGATAGACAGCGCAATTCATTTCCCGGGCTGGGAATGGGTGTCAGAAAATCCACGGAATGATACCGTTCTTCATTTTCGGGTAGATCTTTCGGATTGTTCGAAGTTATTTTTCCAGCCGCCACGATGCCCCAGCCTTTATGATAAAAGAAAACCGTGTCCCCCTTATTCAAATAATTCACACAATATATGGCATCGCCATAAGCGCTGACTTTGTGCGCCTTGAACATGTCCCAAATAGCATCCGGAATATATGTTTTGCAAGTGTCAAACATCACTGCCTTATTGCTGACAGGATTCCAATGTATGTCATACGGTTTCGAGAAAAACTCAAAATAGGTCTGACCGCCGATTTCATAAAAACGGTACGGCGCAAAATCAATATTCAGCTTTTGTGATTTCCAATATTTTATGGCGTTCAGCAAATTCCCGTCCGCAGAATTGCCAACCAATATCAAACGCTGGGTTAAATTGAATTTATCCCGCAATAACGGTTCTTCCAATTCAAAATACTTTTTGTGCGCATCGGCCAGTTCTTGGACGGTAACTTTGTATTTAGCGCGCCATGTTTTGTAACGTTCGTTCAAGGCATCATAGTCATACTGCCCCCAAACTTGCGCGTATCTCATAATCTGGATTGTCGTGCTATCTGAAACAATTTCTCTTTTCAATTCAAAAATCACCAAATTACCGTCTTTGTCCAAACCACAAATGTCCGGTGCCTGCTGCCCAGACCTTTCTTGAAAAATCGTCATAATCTGTTCGCCGTAAAACAACTCTTCCATGTTCCGCGCCAGCAAATTTTCCAAGTCTTTTTCCTTGCCGAATATTTCTTGATAACTAAAAAACTTAACTGGCGATATTTTTCCGTCTGAGAATTCGTACAACATAATATTCTCCTATAGTTTAATTTTAAGAAGCCCGCCAGAAACGCATTTCAGTTTTCTAGCGGACTTCTCTAAAAATAACTCGCCGCGCTTACCTGCTTCTTAAAACCCAATTGCGCCCCTTGTCTTTGGAATAATACAATCCTTTGC
>BGZO01000052.1 GCA_003864475.1 Candidatus Termititenax persephonae
ATGGCCGCCTGTGTCGCCGTTGAGACGGGCTTGTTCGCGTCGCTCGTGTTGTTCACGCTGCCTAGGCCCACCTGCGTTGCCGTTACACCGTGCGGGTTGTTTTTATTGGACGTGTGCGCGTAGACGGCCTTGGCTGACGGGTAATACGTGGAGTTGTCAGTGATGGTGTCCTGCTTGTTCGCCACGTCCTCTTTCGTCCCCAGGGCCGTCCTCACGCCCGAGGCCGTAATTTTCTTTTCGGAATCTATGTTGTAAGGATCACTCTTATATTTTACTTGGTCGCCGTAATCATTTGCCATAACCATTCCCCCTTGTCTTGTTTTAAGATAATCAGCCTAAATATATTAGCTGATTGACAATAATTAAAATTATAAGGCCTTGGTAGTATTTTGTCAATCAGCAAAAAGGATTTGGCAAATGGACAAAGAAATTACTAACGCAGAGATTAAAAAACTGTTGAGTAAGAAATTGGCAACCTTACGCAAAGACAGCGGGCAGACGCTGGAAGCCACCGCGGATGAACTGAACTTGGATTTGAGCGAATATTTCCGAATCTTGAAAGGACAGCGTCTGCCCCAATTGCGTACTTTGTTGCGTATCAATAAAAAATACGGCTTAAATATGGACTGGTGGTTTAAGGAATTGGAAGAAACCGCCGTTAATGAAAAACATTTTCGCCAAAAAGCCATTGAGGCGCAGCTTTTAAGTCTGTTGCGCAAACTGGACCTTGGTTCCCAAGAGGTGGTGCTGTCCTTGGCCAGAGCTCTGGTTAAAAAAGCGGCTCAAGAAAACTATTAAGCAAAGGATTTTTGGCTATATAAAAGCAAAGCCGATTGCGCTAAAATAAATGCCATTATGACCAAGCCGATGCTCAAAGACCTGAAGCAAAACGAGACTACGGATACTTTTTTGGTCGTGGCCAAGAGGCAGGAGAGGACTACCAAAAACGGTGAGCCGTACCTCAATGTGCGTTTGGCCGATGCCAGCGGCGAGCTGGAGGCCAATATCTGGAAAGAATATGCGGGCTTGTTTCCCCAGATTCAAGAGAATGCCGTCGTCAAAGTCCGCGGGGTCTTGAGCGAATATAAAGGCAAGAGACAGTTTAATGTCAGCCAAGTCAGGCTCGCCACGGCGGACGAGTATGACCTCGGCGACTTTATCCGCCGGAGCAGGCTGGACCCCGCGCAGACTTTACGGAGAGTGCGGGACGCGCTGGCTTCACTGCAAAACCCGGATTTAAAGGGGCTGGCGGACTTGTTTTTGTCCGACGAAAAATTCATGGCGGATTTTGTCAAAGCCCCGGCCGCGCAAAGCGTCCACTCGGCCTGCCTCGGCGGCCTGCTGGAGCATACGGCGGCGGTGCTGGATTTGGCGGCGCTGGTGGCGGAAAAATATCCGCTGGACAGGGATTTGCTCCTGCTCGGCGCGTTTCTGCATGACATCGGCAAGACCAAGGAATTGGATTACGCCAAGATGGCTTTTGGCTATACGGACGCGGGCAATCTGGTCGGGCATATCAGTCTGGGTCTGGAGATTTTGCAGGAGAAAATCCGTCAATTGCCGGGCTTTCCCGCGCAGAAAAAAATGTTGCTGGAACACCTGATTTTGGCGCATCACGGTCAGTTGGAATTTGGCTCGCCGCGCGCGCCGTTGACTAAGGAGGCCGTTGCACTTAATCTCATCGACAATATCGATGCCAAGCTGGTCGGTTTTGACGAGTTTGTTGAGAAAAACCCGCCCGACGGCAATTGGACAGCCAAGGCGTTTATGTTTGATAACCGTTCCCTGTACGTTGGCAGTCAAAAGTGATTAATGATATAATGACTCTTGGTAAGTAAGGTAAGGAGGTGTTTTATGCTTGTTTTGTTGGGTGCGCTTTGGGTAATTTTTGTTCTGGCCGTAGTTATTGCACTGGTTGTTACTTGGATTTGGTTCGTAGTCCATGTGGTTACAGACGCTAGGAAAAACGATTTCTTTGTTTTGCCTTGGTTAGTTTTGACTATCTGTTCTGGCCCTTGGGGACTGCTGGTTTATTCGGTGTATAAAATTGCGGCGAAGGGTAAATAAATATCCTGAGGCCTGCAAAAAAGCCAGCGAGAATTCTCGCTGGCTTTTGTTTTATCCTTTTTCCCCCCGAAAAAAGGATAAGCTAATGGCTTTGGTTCTTGAGAATAGCCTCTAGAAGCCTCTTCTCGTCGGCGCTGAGTTTTTGCTCAATTCGGCTCAGCAGCAGTTCCTTTTGTTTCGCTTCTTTTTCGCGGTTTTGCACCCATTCCCTGACCGCTTCTTCCGTCGCCGCCTGCATCGTGATTCCCAGCTTCGTTGCCAAGAATTTAAGACCCTGATGCAGGTCGTCCGGCACGTACAATATCTTGCTCATAGCCAACACCTCGCCTATGATTAATTAAATATTTATTTAATTAATCATAGCATAAAATAATTTATAATACAATAAAGAATTATAAAATAATTATTTCATGTATATATTATCATAAAATTAATTATTGTCAATAGGTATATTTCGTTAGGTTTGCGAAAAATATACATACTGCCAACAGTTAAGTAATATGAAAATATTGTTAAGTGTCGTTTTTATATTATACGGATGTTATAATTCTGATATGCGAAGCAAGAAAAATAAAGAACTGTTGCTGCTGTCGGAGATTTCAAGCTTAATCGGCTCGACCTTGGACATGCGCGAGATATACGGCAGGCTGGTCAAGTCGGTCATCAGGGCTATCGATGTTGACCGCGGTATCCTGCTCATCTACAACGACCAGAAAAAAGTTTTGGAAGCGGTCGCTTGGCACGGCGCGGCGGACAAAGACGTGCGGGGCATGTCGTTGCCCGTCGCCAATTCAGTGTTCGGGCGCATCTATAAGTCCGGCAAGCCCAAGCTCGTGCCGCACACGACGCGCCAGACTGAGTATGTGCGGCGGCTGGGCGCAGGCGCTTATATCGCCGTCCCGATGAGGGCGCGGGAAAAATTTATCGGACTAATGGCGATGGACAACGGGATTTCCGGGCGGACGATTGAGGATTTGGACGAAGCTTTGCTTGTGGCCATTGCCGGACAGCTGGCGGCGGCGATTGAGAACGCGCGGCTCTACGAGGACGCGCAGGCCAAGGTCAAGGAACTGCGGCATCTCAACCGCGTGGCCTCGCTCGGCGCCTTGGCGGCAGGCGTGGCGCACAATATCAAAAACCCGCTGACAGCCATGAAAATGGCTGTGCAAATGGCGGAGTTGTATCCCGACAAGGGGCAGTTTTGGGCGGAGTACGGCGCACTTATCGGCGAGGAGATTAGGCGGCTGGAGGATACGGTGGAAAATTTCTTGGGTTTTGCGCGCGGGCTGGAAGTGAAAATGCAGGCTCTGGACTTGTCCGTGCTGATTCAGAAAGTTCTGGATTTACTGCTGGTGCAGGCGCGGCAGGCGGGTGCGGAGATTGTGGTCAACCTACCCGCGCCAATCATGGTTATGGCCGACCAGCAGACTTTTCGGCAGGTCATTGTCAATCTGCTCCTCAACGCCATCGAGGCCCTGCCCAAAGGGCGCAAGGGCAGGGTGGAGATTTCCGCAACGGCTGACCAGATTAAGGACACGGCTCTGATTACCATCAGCGACAATGGTTGCGGCATCAGCCGGGAAAATCAAAAGAAATTATTTACACCGTTCTTCACGACCAAACCCAAGGGCAACGGCATCGGGCTGGCGGATGTCCACCGCATCATCGAGGAGCATCAGGGACGCATCAAGGTAATTTCGGAGATGGGCAAAGGCACGGCTTTTACTATCGAAATCCCCTTAGCCAAATAATCGGCAAAACTTTATATTTAATTGTCCAATTGCTGGATACGTTTTTCATGCCGCCCGCCGTCGAAGGGCGTGGTCAGCCAAACCTTGACAATTTTTTTGGCCAGTTCCGGCTCGACGACGCGCCCGCCGAGGGCGAGGATATTGGCGTTATTGTGGCGGCGGGACATTTCCGTCATGAATTCATCCGTGCAATTGGCGGCACGAACGCCTCTGAGTTTGTTGGCGGCGATGGAGATGCCGATGCCTGTCCCGCAAAAAATCAAGCCCCGGTCGGCCTGCCGATTGGCGACCGCCTCGGCGGCCTTGCGTCCATAGGCGGGATAGTCGACGGACTCAGCGGAATGAGTGCCGAGGTCTTCCAGCGCATAGCCGCCCAGTTCTAAAATAAATTTTTTAATCGCCTCTTTTAAGGCAAAACCGCCGTGGTCGGAGGCGAGGACAAGTTTTTCCATGACTTTAATATAGTGTGAGAAATCAGCGCTTTTGTCAAGAAAAGTTTGGGGCAGGTATCTATGACAGACCACCCAGTATGCCGTTCACAAACTTAGCGGACTCGGCGGTGGAGAATCTTTTGGCCAATTCTACGGCTTCGTTAATCGCTACGCTCGGCGGGGTTTGCAAAAATTTTATCTCGTAAATCGCCAGCCGCAATATCGCCCTGTCCACGGCGGTAATTCTCTCCAGCGACCAGCCGATAGATTTGGCGGTGATATGTTGGTCGATTTCCGCGAGATGCGCCCGCACGCCTGTCAGCAGTTCCCGCGCAAAATTCACGGTTTCGGGAATCAGCTTCTCGCTTTGCGCGGACTGTTCCAGCAAAAAATCGACATCCTGCTGCCCCATCCCCAGCTGAAAAATGGTTTGCATGGCGAGCCGCCGGGCGGTGCTACGCTTGCCCATTTAAAACTCTTTTATCCAGAAAGTCGGTCTGCACATCGCCGCGGATAAAATACGGATTATCCAGCACGATTTTGTGAAAAGGAATGGTCGTCGGCACGCCGTCAATGACAAATTCATTTAACACGCGGCGCGACCGTTCCAGAGCCTCTGTCCGGTCATTGCCCCAGACAATCAGCTTGGCCAGCAGGCTGTCGTAGCTGGACGGGATTTTGTAGCCCGGGTAAACATGCGAGTCCACGCGCACCCCCGGCCCGCCTGGCGGCAGGAACAGATTGACCTGTCCTGGGGCCGGGCGGAAATTATGTTTCCAGTCCTCGGCATTGATGCGGAACTCTATGGCGTGGCCAGAGACATGCACGTCGCTTTGCTTAAAGCCCAGAGGCTTCCCGGCGGCGATTTTGATTTGCTCCTTGATGAGGTCGATACCGGTTACGCGCTCCGTTACGCAATGCTCGACTTGGATACGCGTGTTCATCTCCATAAAATAAAAATGCCAGTCAGCGTCCACTAAAAACTCGACAGTTCCCGCGCCCTCGTAATTGACCGCCTGAGCCGCCTTGACCGCCGCTTCGCCCATTTGCTGGCGCGCTTCCGGCGGCAAAAAAATTGACGGCGCTTCCTCGATGAGTTTTTGGTGGCGGCGTTGCACCGAGCAGTCGCGCTCGCCCAGCCAGACGACATGACCGTGCTGGTCAGCCAAAATCTGCATCTCGATATGCCGCGGCTGGAGAATATATTTTTCCAAATAGACGCTGCCGTTGCCGAAGCAGGACTTGGCTTCCTCGGAAGCGGAGGCGAACATTTTTGCCAAGTCCGCGGGACTCTCGACAATGCGCATCCCGCGCCCCCCGCCCCCTGCCGTCGCCTTGATGAGTAGCGGGTAGCCGATGTTTTCCGCCACCGCCTTGGCCGCGTCCGCGTCGGGAATAATATCCGGCGAGCCGGGCGTGCAGGGAATCCCGGCGGCCTGCATGGTCTGGCGCGCGTTGGCCTTGTCGCCCATGCCGCGGATAGCCTCGACGGACGGCCCGATAAATTTGATGTTGTGCGCCTGGCAAATCTCCGCGAAAGCCGCGTTTTCCGCCAAGAATCCGTAACCGGGGTGCAGCGCGTCCGCGCCAGTCATTTCCGCCACGGCAATCAAGCGGGGAATGCCCAGATAACTGTCCTTGGGCGCGGCTGGCCCGATACAGTAAGCCTCGTCCGCCAAGCGCACGGGCAGGCTGTCCCGGTCAACCTCGGAAAACACGGCGACGGTGGGGATTTGCAATTCTTGGCAGGCGCGGATGATGCGCAATGCTATTTCGCCACGATTGGCAATCAAGACTTTTTTAAACATGGAGATTGATTATATAAAAAAAGAGCGGAAAACAAAAGGGACGGCAAATCTTGCCGTCCCTTATTTAGAAATCGGGTGCGCCTGATTTATTTCAACAGCAAGTGATCCATACAGCCGAAAGCACCCATAAACCCTAAACCTGCGTACATACCATATTCCAGACCACCAGCATCCATGTCCGCATCCATACGCATAGCCAAACTTACGATTAGACCGACAGCTAAGATTACCAGTACCGCGAATATTAGCATTGTACACCTCCTCCGTCCCCCGCGAGATGAACATAACCAGAAAACTTTTGTATCCGACATAATAGCAAATTATTTATCTTTGTCAAGCGGAATTTTTAAAAAACCGCCAGTCGACGGGAGCGGTCATTTAATCAACATCGCGTCGCCGAAAGAAAAGAAGCGGTATTTTTGGCGGACAGCCTCTTGATAGGCTTGGAGCAGCGGGGCGCGGCCAGCCAAGGCGGAGACCAGCAGGAGCAGTGTGGAGCGCGGCAAATGAAAATTGGTAATCAGAGCGTCGACGGCCTTGAAGCGATAGCCGGGGTAAATATAAATAGCGGTTTGTCCGTGCCGCGGCGCATAGTCATTTGCGTCATTGGCCGCCTCCTGCGCCCACGTTTCCAAGACGCGCGCGGCCGTGGTTCCGACTGCCACCACGCGCCCCGCTCGCGCGCGGCACTCCGCGATGGCTCTGACCGTCTCCGCCGGCAGGGAATATTCCTCGGCGTGCATTTTGTGTTCCCGGATGTCCCCGGTCTGCAGTGGACGAAAAGTCCCTAACCCCACGTGCAGAGTAACAAAGGCTGTGGCGACCCCCTTGGCCTTGATTTTAGCCAGCAGGTCGGTGGAAAAATGCAGGCCGGCGGTCGGCGCGGCGGCGGCGCCCGGCTCGCGGGCGTAGACCGTCTGGTAACGCTCGGCCAGTTCCTTGGTCGGTTTCTGGTTAATGTACGGGGGCAGGGGTGTTTGACCGTGGCGGTCGAGGACTGCCCAGAAGTCGCCCGGGTAGCACAGTTCCACGCGCCGCCGTCCGGCTGGCAATATTTCCAGAACCGTAGCCGACAGTTCCGCGCCGAAATGCACCGTGCTGCCGGCGGGCAGTCTGCGTCCGGGTTTGACCAGGGCCTCCCATTGTTTTTCGCCGAGCCGCTTGAGCAAGAGCAGTTCACAGCGCGCGCCGCTGTCTTTCTGGCCGCTGAGCCGCGCGGGCAGAACCTTGGTGTCGTTAAAAATCAGCAAGTCCGCGGGGGTAAGATAGCCCGGCAGGTCGCGGAAATATTTATGCTCCAGAGCGTCGCCTTGTCTGGACAAGACCATGAGACGCGAGTCCTCGCGGCGTGCGGCCGGGCGCTGGGCGATTAATTCCGGGGGAAGATGATAGTCATACAAATCCGCGGAAAATTCCCCGGACATTATTGTTGTTTGAAATATTTCTCGAAATCTTCAGGCTTGACGTTGTTGAGGAATTCTTGAAATTTGGCGGTCTCCTCTTTATCCTTTTCGGAATTGACCATTTTGGCGTTGAGCATGACATTTTCAGCGACAAAAATCGGGGCGTTGACACGCACGGCAATGGCAATCGCGTCGGACGGACGGCTGTCGATTTTGATAACTTCTTTGCCGTCTTTTGGGCGGATCTCCAGCACGGCATAGAAAGTGTCTTCTTTTACCTCGGAAATGATGATTTTTTCGATTTTGGCCTGCAATTTCCCAACTATATCGACGATTAGGTCATGGGTCATCGGGCGCGGCGACTTAAACTCCTGTAGCTCCATGGCGATGGCTCCGGCCTCGAACATGCCAATCCAAATCGGCAAAAAATTCCGCTCCTCGCTGTCTTTGAGCAGGACTATCGGCGACATGTTGCGCGGGTCGAAGCCCAGACCGCTCAACTCCATTTGAATCATGTCAAGCCTTGACCTTGGCGGTGATTTGCTGGAACACGGCATTGTCGCTGATTGCCAAGTCGGACAAAATTTTTCTGTCCAGCTTGATGTTGGCTTTCTTTAAAGCCCCGATGAATTTGGAATAAGAAAGTCCCTGCGCGGCCAAAGCGGCGCTCAGACGCTGAATCCACAGCGCCCGGAAATCGGCTTTTTTCTTGCGGCGGTCGCGGTAGGCTTTTACCCCGGCCTTAATCGCGCGGACATGGGCAGACGCTTTAAATAATTTCTTGCCTGCCCCGCGAAAACCCTTGGTGCGTTTGAATACCTTTTTCTTTTTTTGCCTGGCGACATTGCCTCTTTTAACGCGCATTTTCTACGTCTCCTTATGTTTATAATGTTTATAGATAGGGCAGCATTACTTTGAGTTTTTGCTGGTCGGTTTTATGCACGGGCTGTAGCTTGCTTAGTTTCTTTTTGTTCTTAGGCTTCTTGCACTCGCGCAAATGTGCGCTGCTGCCCGGCTGGCGCAGGATTTTACCGCTACCCGTGGCGCGAAAACGCTTGGCGGCGTGAAGGGGGGCGGGGAGATGACCAACACCGCCAAACCGGACCTGCTTGAGGAATCGCCAGTGCCAATTGGATTTGAGGACACCATGAGTCCCGCTTTTGTCGCC
>BGZO01000053.1 GCA_003864475.1 Candidatus Termititenax persephonae
GGCTATATTACCAATACCTTGGCGGGCGCAAAGCCGTTGAATGTTGGCACGGCGCTGGCGCAGGAATACGCGCCGATATTCTTAACATAGATGACGTTGCCGATGTCCAGCTCGGGCAGTTCCTCGGTCAGCGAGATAATGTCCAGCGAGTCGCAGGTCGGGCCGGCGATGGTGCAGAGCAGTTTCGGTCCATGTTTCAAGGTCTTGAACTCGTATTTGCAGTGGTCAAAAATCACGCCCGAAAAATCCTGATATACCCCGTCATTAATGTAGTAGTAATATTTATTGTCGCGAAAAGCCTTGCCGACGACTTGCGTGATTAGAATCCCCGCTGGACCGCAGAAAAATCTGCCTGGCTCGGCGATGATGCGCAGTTTGTCATAACCCTTGAACAGCCGTTTGATTTCCTTGCGCAGGGTGCTGGCCATTTTCTCAAAAATTGTGCCATCCTCGCCGTCGAAATGCTTGATGGGAAACCCGCCGCCGATGTCCAGCAATTTGAGATGAATCCCGACGCTGGCGGCTTCCGCAAAAATCTTGGCGGACTCCTCCAAGGCTTGGATGTAATTGTTGATGTTCGTGCATTGCGAACCGACATGAAAACTGATGCCTTCCGGGTGCAAGCCCAACGATTTGGCTTTTTTGAGGAGATAGGTCGCCTGCTCCAAATCCGCGCCGAATTTCAGCGAGAGCTGTACGACACTGCCGATATTGGCGACTTTGATGCGCAGGACGACGCGGGCTTTAGGGCAAAATTTGGCGATTTTGTACAGCTCTAGTTCGTTGTCAAAAGTCAGCAAATCAATCTTATGACAGCGCGCGTATTGCAGGTCGGCTTCGGACTTGATGGTGTTGGCGAAAATAATATTTCTAGGTTTGGCACCCGCCCGCAACACCCATTCGATTTCCTTGGCGCTGGCCACGTCAAACGCGCAGCCGAGACTGACAAAATGTTTCAAAATCTGGGCGTTGGGATTGGACTTGATTGCGTAAAACGGCTCGATATTGGGCAGTTTTTTCTTGAAATAATAGAACTGCCTGCTCAAAACACTTTTTAGAATAAGCAGCAAGGGAGTATTATGCTCTTTTACTAATTTACGAATCAGCGACTCGATGCCTTCGCGGGTTTTCGGCGCCTTGATGCTGGGTTTTTGAACGTCCGCTCCTTCAGGTTCTTCGTGTGCCAATTATCTGCCTCCTGCCGCTTCGCCTAGGCTGATTATTCTACCAAAAACGTATTAAACTGCCACAGCAAATTTTCGTCAATCCGCCGCGGGTGCGGACGGTATTTATTGAACATGTCGATGTCGCGGCGATTCTGCATCGGGTCCCAGTTGGCGGGGATGGAGACAAACTCGCCAAGATACGGCAAGGCCACCTCCAGCACTTCTTTATAAGGTAGCTGGTCGGGATTTTTCACGCCTTCCAGCGGATTGCGAATCAGCCAGAACAACGCGCCCAGCACCGAGCAGGCGACTTGCAGTGTCGTGGCGTTCCGATGCGGGGCCAGCTTGCGTGTGGTGTGAATGTCCAGCAGACTGCCTGTCCACCAAGACTTGAAGTCATGCCCCATGAGCAGTACGCCCAGCTCGTCGCGTCCGTCAATAATCTCGTCCTCTAAAATCCGCTGATTCTCGGTTAATTGGAATTGGCGCATTTCCAGCTCGGCAATCGAGAGCTGTGCGCTGTCGCAGGGGCAGTAGGCGTAATGCACGGTGGGGCGGTAAATCGGTTCCGCGCCGTTCCAGACGGTCAAGTAATCCGAGATAGAGAACGCTTCGCCATGCCGGATGACCATGCCCGTAATTTCCCCGCAGGGGACCCAGCTACGCACCTTGGTTTTTAAGCCCATCTTGGCGAGGCAGATTTGGTTTTGCGGGCCATAGCCGTGCGTCAGCGCGTAGGGCGGCAGGGACAGCTCATGTGTTCCCCAGCCCAGCTCGGCGGGCGCGATGCTCTCCTCGTAAAATCCTTCAATGCTCCAGGTGTTCACAAACTCGTTGAGCCGCTTGGGTTTGTCGATAATCTGTGTGTCGCGCTCGCTGATATGAATGACTTTTACGCCCAGCGTCTGGGAGAGTTTTGCCCAATTTTCCGTGTGCAGATATTCTGTCAGGACTTTCGCGCGCACGTCCTTGGGCCGGTCTTTTAATAATTTGTTGGCGATGTCGGTCAGCGCCACTTTGACAAAATGCGAGACCAAACCGGGATTGGCTCCGTGGTCGATGACCGCCGACGCGCCTTTTTCTTTCCAGCCCGCCAGCATCTCACGCAATTTCATTTGGCGGTAGTAGAGAGTGCGCCGCGCCGGGGGTGTATTCTCTGCCTCGGCATAAGGGTCCCATTCTTCGACAGAAGTGTTGATGTAGCGGACGTTGTGGTCGTGGCACCATTGCAGGATGGTGTTGCAGTCGATATTCCAAGCGAGGTCAATGATGATGTCGCCGCCGCCGACATATTCGGCAAGCTTAGCGGCAAGATTGTCTTTGGTCAGGCGGTCTTTCTGGAAATGCACGCCCGCCCGCAAAATTTCCGCGATGTTTTTGGTTTTATCCATGAAATCAATGACTGTGATTTTGCCGGGCGGCATGTCCAGATGCTTGACTAGCAGAGGCAAAAAACACTGCGCTACTCCGCCGCAACCGATGACTAGAATTTTTCCGTCAAATTTTATTTTCAATTTTTTCTTTTCACTCCCTAAAAATCCCCCATGCGCAGAAAATTAACATATTTTAGAAGTGATAGCAAGGATTTTTTTTAATAATTTTTGCGGCACAAAATATGTTAAAATTATTTTCTTATGCCGTTGACTTTAGCTCGTGTTCAACAACTCAAGGACTTGCAAAAAGCCTTGCAAATCGAGTTTCAAAATTTGGAGCTGCTCGACTTGGCTTTAACGCATTGCTCATACTCCGCGCGGAACAATGAACGCTTGGAGTTCTTGGGCGACGCGGTTCTGAAAATCGTAATTTCGGAATATTTGTTCCAAACTTTTCCCGACCAGGACGAAGGGTCTTTGACCAAAATCCGGGCGGTGCTGGTCAGCGACTCGATGCTGGCAGAGATTGGCGCGCGCTTTGCCATTGGCCGTTATCTGCTGATGAGCCGCAACGAGTCCGGTAACGGCGGTGCGGTGCGCAAGTCCAATCTGGCGGACAGTTTGGAGGCCTTGCTGGCGGCCTGTTATCTGGACGGCGGTTTGGCGGGCGCGCGCCAGCTTATTCTGCGGATTTTCCAGCCGATTTTTGCCGAAGAAATAGAGCTGGCGGACTATCAGGACTACAAATCTATTCTGCAGGAGCGTGTGCAGGCCTTAGGCTGGAAATTACCAGAATATCGTGTTATACAGGAGTCCGGCCCGGAGCATAACAAAGTTTTTACCAGCGAGGTCAGCGTCAGCCGACCGGGGCTTTTAGCGAAATTAAGGCCTTATGCGGCACAGGGCGGCAGTAAAACTAAAAAAGGAGCGGAGCAGCAGGCCGCGAAAAACTTGTTGCAGGCCGCGAATTTCCGGGGGATATTGGAGCGTGCTTAGATGCATTTGAAAAAACTGGAACTGTTCGGGTTCAAGACTTTTCCCGACCGGACAGTTCTGCGTTTTACGGACGCGCGTGGTATCACGGCCGTTGTCGGCCCTAACGGTTGCGGGAAGAGCAATATCATTGATGCTTTCCGCTGGGTCATGGGCGAGCAGTCCATCAAGTTGTTGCGTGGTTCGACGCAGGAAGACATTGTTTTTGCCGGAACGGAGAGCCGCAAGCCCGTGTCGCTGGCAGAAGTTTTTTTGACTATCGACAATTCAGACCATGCTCTGCCGATAGACTATACGGAGGTCGAGGTCGGACGGCGTTTTTACCGCACCGGGGACAGCGAGTATCTTATCAATAAGGAAATCGTCCGCCTGCGCGATGTGCAGGAACTGCTGATGGATACGGGCATCGGCAAAGGCTCGTACTCGATTATCGGACAGGGGCAGGTGGTCAGCCTGATTCAATCCAAGCCCGACGACCACCGCAAGTTGCTCGAAGAGGCGGCGGGCATTCATAAATACAAGTTCCGCAAAGACGCGACACAGCGCAAGCTGGAGGCCGCCGAACAAAATTTATTTCGCTTGAGTGATATCCGGGCGGAAATCCATCAGCAGCTTGGGCCGCTGGAAGAGCAGGCGCGTACGGCGGGTGAATATAAGATTTTGAAAAAGGATTTGGCTGGCTTGGAAATCGGCTTATTCAAAGTAAAACTCGGCAAGCTTGATGCTTTCCAGCAGGAAGTGGCGCAAAAAATTGCTGAGTATAAAAAAATTGTGGACGAGGCCGAGATGAGCGCACAGGACATCGCCGCGAAAAAACAGGAATTCCGCGGGAGGATTGTGGGGCTGGATAAGCAGCTGGCCGAACATGACGCGCGGTTGCAGGATTTACGTCGCCAAAAAGCGGAGTCCGCCAACAAGTTTGATGTGGCGCATGAACGCATCGGCAATCATCAACAGCGCGCGCTGGCGGTCGCGCAGGAACTGGTGCAGCTAGAGGCCAATAAAACCGCCTTGCTGGCGCGGCAAAACGAGGCGCAGACTGAGCTGCTGGCAGTAGAAAAATCCGTGGCGGAATTGGAAGAGCGGCTGGCCAAGAAAAACGAAGAGACCAGAGTGGTGGTCGAGCGCTGGCAGGTGGTCAATCAGGAAATCGCCGGATTGCGCCGGGATTTGCAGGATTTTTTCAATCAAGTGGAGAACAAAAAATCCAAACTCATGGGTTTGGAATCCGGCGAGACCATGGTGGCCGGAGACCTGCAACGGATTGAGACTTCGTTGACCGATTTCGCTAAGGAACAGGAAGAATTAACGTTGCGCGAGGCGGCCCTGCAAGAGCGCCGGATTTTTGTGGATGATAATGTGGCCAGTCTACATGCGCGGCGCGACGAATTGTTTAAGCAAAAATCCGCCCAAGAAGAGGCGCGCCGGGATAAATTAAATCGGCGCACGACAATCAAGGAAAAATTTGACCAGCAGTCTTCGCGCCTGCAGTTGCTGGATGAGCTGCAGCAAACGCACGAGGGTTTTCAAAAAGGCGTACGCGCAGTGTTTCAAGCCAAGCAGGACAATGTGCCGGGGTTTGCCGGGGTCGGCGGTGTGCTGGCCGATATTATCAATGTGCCGAAGCAGTATGAGTCCGCGGTGGAGGCCGCGCTGGAGAACAATCTTCAGGCAATTGTGGCGGAAAACCTTGGCGCGGCCAAGGAGGCGCTCAAACATTTAAAAGACCAGGCGCTTGGCCGGGCGACATTTGCGGCGGGCGGTCTGCTGAAGCCGACGGAGAAAATCAACCCGCCGCGCGGCATTTGCGCACTGGATATTGTCTCTTGCGAGGAGCGTTACAAGGATTTTGTCGCCGCTTTCTTGGGCGCAGTCTGTATTGTGGACGACTTGGAGCAGGCGTTCAGCGTGCCGCTGGACGGTTTGTCAATGGTGGTAACGCTGGCCGGAGAGGTCATTACCGCCCAAGGTTTGGTTACGGGCGGCGCGGTCGGCAAGGAAGCGGAGTCCGTTTCTTTATTGAGCCGCCAGCGGGAGATTATCGAACTGCGCCACGACATTGCGGGGTATACCGCCGAGTTGGCCGCACTGGACGCGGAGATTAAAGACAGCGAGCGGCTGGGCGGGCAGATAGAGGACGAGCTGAAAGAACACGCGGGCAAGCTCAAACATTTGGAGATTGAGCAGGGGACTATCGCCAATGATTTGGCGCGGATTGTCATTGACTGCGGCAAGCTGGAGAAGAATGTCGCCGCCAGCCGCCAGGAAGTTGCCCAGCAACGGGGCGAAATGGACAGGATTGCCGCTGAGAAGCAAAATCTGCAAACTTTGTTGGCGGAATTAACCAGGCAAAAAGAAGAAAAAGAAAAAATTATCCAAAACCGGGAGTCCGACCTGCAGCAGGCGGACAGCGAAAAAACCACGGTTAATGAACTGCTGACCGAGATTAAAATCGGCCGCACCAACGCGCTGGCGGCCAAACGGCAGGTCGAATTGAAACTGGAATCTTGCCGGGACAATATTCAGCAGACGGAAAAACAAATTGCCGAGAAAAAACTGGAGCAGGAAAATCTGCAAAAGAGCATTGCCGAGGCGGAAAATGTTCTGCAAAGTTCACAGAAAATTTTGCCGGAAATTGACCAGCAGATTGAGCAGGCCTTGGCACAGTCCACCACTGCCAACCAAGAACGCGCCCGTTATTTCAATGACTTGGAGGTCTATGACCGGATGGAAAAAGAGCGCCACGCCTCTGACCGCGAAGTACGCGCCAAGCTTTCCGAGGAGGAGATTAAGATGGCGCGGGTAGAGGCGGAATACGAGGAGATGCTCCGCCGTATGTCCGAGGAGTACAACCTGACTGTCGAAGACGCGCTGCGGACAGAGGCGGCGGTCGAGGATTATGACCAGACGCAGGACGAGGTGGAAAAACTAAAGCGCCGTATCAAGCGCATGGAGCCAGTCAACCTGCTGGCCATCGATGAGTATGAGGCGCAGAAAGAACGCCTGCTCTTTATAGAAGGTCAATGCGATGATTTGGAAAAATCCAAGAATGATTTGCTGAATATCATTAAGGAATTAGACCGGGCCGCCATCGAGGCTTTTAAAGAAACATTCGCCGTGGTGAACGAACATTTTCGGCGGATTTTTACGGCGCTTTTCAACGGCGGCGAGGCGGAACTGCACATTTTGGACGAAAATAATGTGCTGGAATCCGGCATTGAAATTATGGCGCGCGTGCCGGGTGCGAAAAAAAGCCAGTCCATGTCGTTGCTCTCCGGCGGGCAGAACGCTTTGACCGCGGTGGCGTTGTTATTCTCATTGCTTTCGGCGCGTCCCGGTCCATTCTGCATCCTCGACGAGATTGATGCCGCGCTGGACGACCCGAATATCGGACGGGTAACCGAACTGCTCAAAGAATATGCCGAGAAAACCCAGATTATCATTATTACACATCGGCAAGCCATGATGTCGGTGGCGGATGTAATGTTCGGTTTGACCATGGCGCAGAAAGGCATTTCCAGCGTGGTTTCACTGAAACTGCCGGAGAATAAAGAAAAAGCCTTGCTGGAAGCGTAGCCTCGCTTGGCTCCAATTCTTGGCGCGGCGGGGTTTTCAGCTGGCGGGCGGGAGTTTTTTAAAAATGACAGCACAAATAATAGACGGCAGGAAAATTGCCCAGGCTATCCGGGAAAAAATTAAAAACCAAACCGCGGCCTTGAGCCGGAAACCGGGCTTGGCGGTCGTCTTGGTCGGCACTGACCCGGCCTCGCAAGTCTATGTCAATGCCAAGGAAAAGGCCTGTCAGGAAGTTGGTTTTTATTCGGAAGTTTACCGCCTGCCGGAGACGACCAGCGCGGCGGAACTGTTGGCGCTGGTGGCGCGGCTGAATCTTGACGTGAGAATCAGCGGGATTTTGGTTCAGCTTCCCCTGCCCCCACAAATCGACGAAAGCAAGGTTATTCTGGCCATCAATCCCGCCAAGGACGTGGACTGTTTTCATCCTCTCAACACGGGCGCCTTGCTGGCTGGCTTGTCCAGCGCAATCTTGCCCTGCACCCCGGCTGGCTGCCTGGAATTGATTAAATCAACGGGCGGCGTATTGGCGGGCAAAAAAGCGGTGGTCGTGGGCAGAAGCAATATTGTCGGCAAGCCCGCCGCCCTGCTACTCCTGCAAAACAATTGCACGGTTACGCTCTGCCATTCACGTACGGCTGATTTGGGCGCGGAAGTAAGACAGGCGGACATTGTCATAGCGGCGGTCGGTCAGCCAGGGTTGATTACCGGAGAGATGATTAAGCCCGGCGCGGTAATTATCGATGTCGGCACCAGCCGCGTGGACGGCAAATTGACGGGCGATGTGGACTTTGCGTCAGCCGTCTCAGCCGCCGGATTCATCACGCCAGTCCCCGGCGGCGTTGGTCCAATGACCATCGCCATGCTCATGCAAAACACGCTCCACGCGTATCTGGCGCAGAGTCAGTAATATTGCCGCTGATTTTCTAGGGCTGAGTATTCAATGCCGTCTTTATCCACTCCGGGTGCCGCGGTGCGGCTTCGAGGAGTGTGGTCATCAAGCCAGTGTAACCTTTGCCCAAACTCTGCCACCAGAGTATGGCAGGCTTGGACATACGCAGGGAGAACATGATTTTTTTCTTTATTTCACGGGTCTGCGCCGCCATTTCTCTTAATTCCTTGGCGGTCAGCGGCGGATTGTCTGGGTCGGTCAAATCAATTTTGCGCCCTTTTAGGTTTCTACGTACTCGTTCGATGACTTCTTGAGGTATAGGTTTGGTTATGTCTAGTATGCTCCTAACAATCGCCATAATATATTCTCCTTTCTTTGGCAGTAGCCTTACGCGCCGAGATTAGTCTAATTTTTTTATCTCTGTACGTAATATGGATGACTAAGATTTTGCCAACGTTACCAATTACTTTCCAGCGTTTTTCGCCATAGCTGTGTTTTGCATCATAACTAATCCTAAAAAACTTATCCTTAAAAATGCACTGTGCATCCGCGAAATCAAT
>BGZO01000054.1 GCA_003864475.1 Candidatus Termititenax persephonae
AGGGGAATAGAGGGTACGGCGACACATCTAATTTCTTTGGCAAAATGGCTGGCTTGATAGTAACTTTTTATGATGATTCTGGCTTGCGGAATGGCAGAATTACGTTTAGTTCTGACACGATGACCTTGAATATGGAGTCGGAAGATAATGAGATTGAGGGTCTGTCCAATTTTAATGATGACTCTAAGTCTTTCTCTGGCAACGTTAAAGGAATGATTAACGGTTCGCTTAATCTGGGCGACTTTGAAGATTTATGGCCCACCCGGGACGGTGTCTTTACACTGACTGCCGAGGCTGAGGATTCCCAAGGTCGTGTAATGGAACCGAGAAGCGAGGTTTATATCTTGGATGTTGCGCCGCCGATTTTGACGGCCATAGCTCCGGTCTCCGGTTCTACTTCCGCCAGTGATGATGCGCGGATTGTCCTACGCTTGAGCGACGACGGTACGGGCTTGAACATCCTTGACCCGCTGAGCAATAGCTTGGATTTGCGCAGAATCAAAATCCAGATTGCCAGTGCCAATTCCAGCGGTACTCCCAGTGTCTGGCAGGATGTCTCTCTCAATAATCTGGAGATTGTTACGTTTAATTATTTGAATGATGGCAGGCAGATTTTTGGTCCGCACAGCATAGACCTTGCGCTCTTGAATTATGAATTTGCCTACCTAGACAAGGTAGCGGTGCGGGCGCAAGTTTCTGACAATGCCGGGCATTTATTGACCTTGGCAAATTCTCAATACCAGTACCAGGTCTCTCCGGATTACCGCGCCCCGTCAATCCCCTATGAGGGCGAGCCACTTATCATGGAGGGGGAATATACCGACGGTCATTTGACGATTTCTTTGAATGCCCTTGACGATATTAAAGGCGAAGGCGTAGTCGAGGTACTAATTAGTATTTTCAATAAAGACGGTCTGACGACCAATAATATCGGTTTGATTACGAGTCCGACTTATAATGCCATCGCCGCTGCTAGCGCGAGTTATACGGTTAAATTGCCGTTAACTCCGCCGGGGAAGAGTCAAAGTCCGACCCCAGATAGCTGGCAAGTTAGTCTGAATATAGTTAGGCTGCCTGCCGAACAGGAAGGCAAGGGTTATGCTCTGCCGCCGAATAGTGATTTATTGGTCAAGGTCTTATTTGCGGATCAGCGGGGCAATGTCAGTGATTATGATTCGTCGCCAACCCTGTCGATTATTCTGGATATGGAAAGCAAGACGGGCGGACCGTCCATGCCGATTATCCGTACCAATTACGACGGATACGATGAAGTGCTGCTTGCCGACAATATGCCTAGGTATTTCAATGCCGAGCATCCTTCTGCGGAGCTTTATGTTTATGCCAAGGATATGTTGATTTCGCCCAATAACATGATGCGTAAGAATGACTTTGAAAACGATGAGTGGCAGTCTCAGCCCTTGGCGGTAGTGGTCTCTGGCGTTAAAGTGGATCCTGCTGGCAATGAGACACGGGTAACAATGAATACAGATCATAAGGCGGACAAATTTTGGGCGTATCGACAGAGTGATGGAAAAATGCCTCAAAATCCGATTGTTGACAAATATACTGGCAGGCAGATGCAGAAAATCCCCTCTTTTAATGTAGCCGCTTATGGTGAAGGCAGGATAGACCTCTATGTCAATTTTGCCGATGATGACGGGGGTGTCCATCTAAACACCTCCGGACAGATGACGGATCGTAGTTCCAAGGGAATCTCAGGAAGTTATGGTAACTTGAATGAATATATATTTGGTCCAGATGCACAAGGGATTGGTGTGGATGCTCGTTATCCGTGGGCCAATAATCATCCACTGAATGATTTGGCGGCAAAACAATCTAATCATGAGAATATGAGCAATTCGAGATATATGCCGACCAATAATGTGGTTAACTTTGCGGGCAGAATTCCGTTAATCACTCTTTACTATGACAATACGCCGCCGGAGATTAAGGGTTTGCAGGCCTTTGGCGGACGTTCACGTGCGGAAGAGTTCTCGGCGACCGGGGAGTATCAAGCGTATTCTTATAGCCGTGATCGGAAACATCTACAGTTTAAAGTCAGCTACAGAGATACTTTGACTATCAATGCCCAGACGGATTTCTTCAATATGCCAGTTGACAATGTGTATTATCAAGTTATTGCTGTGTCTAAAAATGCCAATGGAGAAAATGATAATACCGTCAGTGCTGGCGGCGATACTAAAATGATTTATGTGTCTACCCGCGGTGAAGGCAGTTTTGTGGATACCCATTGGCCGCATAGACCAGAGATGCATCATTCCGCTACTTATCTGGCCTATAACGGCGAGACGGAGCTGAATCCGGGGTGGATTATCGCGGTGGAGCCGGGTAGCAGCAGCATCGTTACTGAGAATAATGGTACACCTGTCAGCTTGAATGAGCATATTTTGAAGATCGCCTCTACCGGACAAGATGCGGTAACGTATAATTCCAATCAGTTTGTAACCGAGAATTTCAACACTTACACTTTTGTTTCGACCAATATTCATAATTGGACGAAGCTGGATGTCAGCAAACAAAAGTATAACAGTCAGTATGACTTACCAGTGTATCACTGGGATACCGAAGCCTTGGATGTGGAAATTCCGGTCGAAGTTGATTCAGAAAATAGATATTACATCCGGGTCGTCATTCAGGATAAGGCAGGCAATTATTCGTCCATCCAGAACAGTAATTATGTCTATATTGAAGGTAATGATATAGAAAAAGATTATCCGCAAAAGCCAGTGCTTAATTTTAATAATGGGTTGGCACTCAACCGCAATAGATTTGACATCGATTTTGCCGACCATGATGCTGGTCTGTATATGTTACGGGTATCAATCAAGGGTCAGGCGGACAATAAGCTGTATAACACTTTCGATGATATTGAGGTGGGTGTCTGGCCAGAGTATGAGTATTATGATACGTTTAACGGCGTAGAGGGACGGGATTTTATCCAAACCGTTACGCGCAACTGGAAATTGAAGCATGATAACTGGAATAAGTTGCCGGACGGAACGTATATCATGGGCTTCCAGTTGATGGATGCGGTAGGCAATACTTATTTTACAAGTGTCTTGGATACTCCAACCTTGTTTGAATTTGTGAAAGATACTACTCCGCCAATAATCAATTCGACGCTGGACAGTTCGCCGAATGGTATCTATGTGTTCGATGGCCAAGGTTATACGGATGATTTGACCATCTCACTCAATGTGAATATGTCAGAAAATGGACATGCCTTTATTCTGACCGATGTGCCTTGGACTGATGTTCTCTCGACTGCCGCGGATGTCCCCAGCGAAAATATTTTCGCCCGCGATGATTTGCGGTATGTCAAGGATTTCAGTTTTGAATATGCTGGTGAGCAGGGGCTGGACAAGCCGTTGGCGGTGCAACTGGCTTCGACTGGCGAGCAATCCTTGGACGATATGTCCACAATTAATATCGTGATGATTAACGCTTCTGACACTGCGGCGAATTCGTCAGACAGTTATTATACAAGCAAGAGTCTCATAGGTGCGAATGGCAATTATGCCTTGGCAGTAAGGTTTGATGTCAGTGGGGATGCCGATTTTTACCAAGATCAGGCACGTTATGATGAATATGTCTGGCCGGGACTCTTTGTTACTTTTAATGTCCCAAATGACCCGCACAATGACCGCAATTATACGGTCGGCGTGCTGCTTAATACGGAAGGGATAGCGGACAACTCGCGTGCTTTTTATGGTGGTCGTCATCCAGGTAATGAAATGAGAACTCTATTGTATGCGTCCCACGCCAAAGAAGAGGGTTTGTCAGGTTATTTTGGTTTAGTTGTCGAGGCCGGCACAGCAGAAAAGTTTAAGAAAGTTAACGGGCAAGATCGTCTTGACGAAGGCTCGGTGGATAGAATCAGGGTAGTCGGAGAAACTCATCTGAAAACGATTGGGACAGGCTGGACCTTGATTACAGCCAATATTCAAGTGCCGCGGTCATTTATCGATTCTGGTAGCAGCACTGTTACAGTCAGTATCCGCTTGCTGGATGAGCATACTAATACCAATGACGATAGCCCATACCAGGGCAAGTCAAATTATCCGTACAGCTTGTCGCGCAAGGATATGAATTTGCAGGGTACTTTGTTGGTCGATACTATTTATGTGGTTCCGGGGGTCTTGGTCAGTCCCAGTATTTTTGTGTCCGGCAATATGAGTGTTGTCGATTATACGATGAATTTCCCGGCCCATTCTGGTATTGCCAATGATTATACGATTATTGCCTATGATCGGCCGGGTAACTTTACTACTAAGAATGAAAGCGTGATTGTCGACCGCACCCCGCCGACTTGGCATGCGGAGGTTATCGTAACTAGGAATGAAGAAGCTAAGGGAGATGCTTATACTGACCGTTATGTGTCCTACTATCAGAAACCAGCGGTTACGTCTTATGGTCGTTCGGCCCAATTAATGCGCAATGCCTTGGAGACAGAGGGTGTAACTGGCAGCTACAGCTATATCCCCGGCGGCAGGCTATATACCAATGCTTATAAAGACGGCAAGACGTATTTGTCTGCGCGTTTTATGGCACAGGAAGATTTTGGTATTCCGATTGATCGTTATACCATCCGTGCTTATACGCTGGTTACTGGCAATGCGGGCGGCTGGGAGTCGACTGGTATGAACAGTGTCTTCCCTGCGGTAAATAGGGAGTCGCGGTACGCCACACAGTACCCGGTCGATATTGATACATTCGTGCCTGGTTTGTCGGCTGGTGATGTTGTGCGTCTGAGTGCGCAGGGCATCAATATCTTAAATAAGGCTTCCGAGTGGATAGACACTGAGCCAGTGTGGATAGATGCCGACGCTCCGTTGCTGACCTATGCCATTGCCCCCGGGCGGATGGTTACCTTGAATGAAACAATAGTAACTAATTCTGGTTGGTATGAGGGTCCGATTGACATAACCATCAATGCTTTGGATATCTTAATAATCGGGCGCGACGCTTATGGGCCAGTTTGGGTGCCGGGCGGTGTCGGCGTGTCCAAGATTTATCTGGTTACCAATAACGGCGAGGTGTATACCTATTATGTGGCCGATGATGAGTATTATGAAGAACCGGGCAATCCGACGAGCAATATGGTAACCAACAATAAAACAATCACGTTCCAATTGACTGCCGAGGGAGCCAATGCTTTCAAGGTTTGGGCGGAGGATAAATTTGGCATGATTTCAAATGCCGTTGAAGTAAACAGCGGTCTGAACATCGATACTTCCGTGCCGCGGGTGCAATTTGTCAGGACAGAAAGCCTGCAGAGCAAGCAGACCACTGACTTGGCCAATCCCAACTGGCTCCGGGAGGACGTTGGCTTTGCTATCAAGTTTACTGACGGTCTCGGTGCAGGTACCAGAAAGCTGCACTGGAGTCTCAACGGCAGGGCGCAGAATGAAAAGAGTTTAAATAGTGAGCCGCTGGGCATGTCCGGGGAACTGAATTATATCCCCCGGGGTACCTCTACCCAAAATACCTTGGCTATCCGGGAAGGCGTGATTAGAGGTTTTGTGCCAGCGTTCTCCTTGGGCTTGAGTGCGGCAGAGAAAGACGCTTTGGTGGATGGCGATTACGGACTGCTGGGGTATATTCCGGGCGAGGCTTGGAAAGATTATTATGCCTGGAATCCTGAAAACATCGATACCCCGACCTTTGTTAATGAAAACGAGCTATATAAGATTTTGGCTCAAGAGCTTAACTTTGCTGATTCTAACCGCATTGTCAATGCCTGGCGCTTTAACACGCATACGGACGAGGAGAGTGGTGCGCGGGAGTTATACTATCAAGTTTTGGACGATGATCCGTTTAAGATTACCAAGGACGGTTATCATACGGTGTCCATCTACACTGTAGATAAATTTGACAATACCTCGAATGTGGATACGCTGGAGTATTTCACAATTGACCGGGGTAAACCGGATATGCAGATTGATTTGGGCGGCAGCTTCCAGTCGCAATGGTATGTCGGCGGATATTTGGGCGGGCCGACGGACAATGCCAATAACGTACTGATGAATTCTAACGGCATCGTGATAAAAGCACAGGTCGGCGATCTTTTCCGCGACCCCGTGCTGGTTACCAAGAATTTTTACCCAGGTAAGATTAAGATACCGCAATATATGGACGATTTGACAGTCAAGGCTCCAGGTTCCGGCGTGAAGAAAATCGAAATTGGTGTCGGCATCAGTGAGCAGGATTTGCGGGTCAATGAGCGGATTATCTCTCCGACGGAGCGCGTGCTGACCAGATTTGGCTTCTCGGTCAATAAAGGTTACGGCACGGATGATGACCTGCAGGATATGGAGAACTTTATCATCACGCGCAATGGCATCAACATGATTACCTATCAAGTGTTCGACTACGCGGGTAATTATTCCGAGAAGACTTTCTCCCAGAGCCTGCCGCAATGGAATGAGATACTTGGCTCCTATGTCTATGACGGCGACAACGGCGTGATTCGCGGCATCAAAGTGGACACCTTGCCGCCCTATGCTGTTTCCCTGAATATCTTCCCCTTTGATGATTTTGTAACAATCAATAATAAAGAGATGCCGATTGATGGTGCTTATACTGACACGCGGCCGGATTTGCCGGACTATCCGTTGTACACCAATAAGCGTGATGTAACGGTCTGGTTCGCTGGCAAGGATGATGGCATCGGCGTACGTTACGGCTATTTTACCGCCTCGGAAAATGCCATCTCCAGCGCCAACGGTGTGCGCTCCAATGAGGTCAATCCGTCGGTCTTCTTGGAAGTCGATAAATGGGTGGAGCTGACCAAAGACCGTAATTTCTATATGAAAAATGCCCCTGATGTGGTCAGCAAAGAGCAGGGTGTTTTGGATTACGCGAACATTATGAAGATTTGGCTGGGTGAGGAAGAGAATACCCTGCAAGGTACTAGGAATATTGTCCTGCAAATGGCCGATGATTTTGGTCTGGATTACTTTGTCTCTTCTGCGGCTGTGGAGCAGACGGTAACCTTTGATTTTATCACTGATGCGGATGCCTTGGCGGCGCTGTCTGCTTCCGGCAATAATGAATTGAAGCCGGATAAATATGCCCACCTCAGCGGTGATTTACTGACTACGATAGCCGAACTGGTGCCTGCCGAGCAGATTAATAACGGCAAGTTTGGTGTCCGGGCTGTCGATGCTGAAATATATGAATTTTTCTGGGGCGGTCAGTTTGATGTGCCGTCTGCCTATAAAGATATTGCCAAGGTCAAGCAGACCAATTATGGCGGGGTAACGGTCAATGTCTATCTCTGGGATGAACGCCTGCCTGGCCGCGCCGACCACCGCTCGGTAACGGTCAATGCGGACAAGATTATCGTTTATGATAGTCTGGTTTCGGCCTCTCAAGCTTTGGGTACGGATTTGCCGCTGGAAGGTTTGATTTATGATGAGAGTACACCTGTTGTCAGTCATATGTATACGGGGGCTTCCGTCCTGACCGTCAATTATCTCCATAATGAAGAGGGTGAACTGAGCGGCATTACCCATATCATGTTCGGCGGCGATGTGCGTAGTATTGTTCCGGCCAACGGCACGACCACGCAGAGTTACCGCGTCGGCGAATGGGTGCCTTATGCCTACCGGAGCAAGGGTCTGACCAATAATTATATAGTTACTCTGGCTACTCCAGAGGAAGAAGGCATACTGACTGTCAAGGTAATCGGGGTACGCGACCGCGCTGGCAATGAGTTGCGGGATGATGATATGCACAGCGTTACTTTCTACTACGACAGGGAAATACCGCAAGATAATCTGGAAAAGAGATATATCATCAAGAATAACAATGGCCTGTTGCTGTATGATTTGCATAATCAGAATACCAATCTCAATGTCAACAAGTATTTTGTGGGTGCGGCGACCTATAATATTGAGCTAAACTTCAGAGGTGCCAAATGGTATGAAGTTTTGGAACAACGGGTTGGTTTTGAGCCATTGAGCTTGGTGTCCGGCAACTATATCAACTTGCCGAATGGGTCTGATAAAGATTGGCAAGCCGTGCCTGCCTTTGCTCTGTCCGAGTACAATAAGGCTGATGGCAAGAAGACACTTATCATCAGGCTGTACGATAGAGCAGATGACACGACAATTACGGAGACCACTCCCTATCTGCAGGTTTCTTACAATTACTATGTGGACACCTTGCCACCGGAATTGAGCGTCAGCGGCTTGAAGAATAAGGGTGAATGGCATATCCCGAGCGTAACATTTAATCTCAATGTTACAGATAACGGCTCGGCCATTGCCCGCATCGCTTATCGTGTCAATAATGGCGTTACGCACAATTATGATTATGTCAAACAGACTTATAACGATAAATATGATGCCCGC
>BGZO01000055.1 GCA_003864475.1 Candidatus Termititenax persephonae
TTATGCCGATAAGTAGTCTGTATCGTGGTGTTTTTTAAAGACAGTCTTGATTTGGGGGGAACTCATGCTAAGAAAAATCAACAGATGCGCCGTGTGCGCAATATTTTGCATATTGGCGGTGGTAGGTGTTTTGCAGGCCGCCGGAACATATCTGGAATCCGCGGCTAGTTATTATGATATTGTGGCTCCCAAGCAGCCCACCCAATCCAATGTTTTGAGCATTAGAAGACAGATTTTTTCTGGAGCGGTGCCTAGAGGAAATTATGGCACAGTAGGTGATAAGAAACTATATTACCCAACATTTAGTGACTATATGTCCTCGGATTCATCAACAAAGTATATTATATATGAGAATAACAATTATAAAGCGGGGACAAATTATAAGTCAAGATATAGTGAACAAGTATATGAACTATCTTACCGTAATGGTTCGCTGCTTGAAAAAAATAATTTGTTGCCTGGTTTTGCCGCTACCATCCGTGATGAAAGCGGTACAATAATAGAATCAGGGTCTATTTATGACCTATATCCTGGTAACACCAATTTGCTCAATGGCGATAATGTCAGTATTCGCTTTAAAGTCATGGCTATTCGTGATGGGACGAATTGGAAATCCCCTTATTTAAGCTTGGGTGATGGTTTTTCCGTTACAATTATGACGGGGACCGAAACAATAACATATACGGTCGATAGTAATCTGAAATTAAAATCTGATAAAATTAGTTCCTACTGGAATCCTCTCGATTTGGTAAATACCAATGAAAATCTGGCTTACGGCTTTACTTTTACAAGCAAGCAGGAGATTCCTGTTGGAAACAAGGTAAACGTGGTGATTGATGCCAAATATGCCAATTCTGACGCAAGGGAATCAAGATCGTTTACATTTCAAGTTGAGGGCGTGCCTTTTTTGACCAGATTGGTGTCTGAAAACGCCGCGCCAGGGGATGACAATAAATTACAATCTGTCAGTAATAAGAATCAGCTTTACGGCTGGTCGGCCGCTGGCGGCAGCGATATTAATGGCGATGGTTTCCCGGACTTAGTGGTAACTGATCCTTACTATCTATACGGTGATAAAACGGTGGCTAGCGGTCGTGCCTATGTTTATTTTGGTGGGCCGGATAAGGTTTTGGATAAAACAAAAGAACTGCCTGCGCCAGATATTATTATTGACAATCCTTCACAAAACTCTACATCCCCCACCTCCAGAGAGTTTGCTTACAAGGTTAAGCTGGGTGATATCAATGGCGATGGCTATGCCGATATTATCCTAGGGCAACCATCCTATAGTAACGATGAAGCACATCTCAACAAAGGTCGCCTGCTGATTTATTATGGCGGCGCACAGCTCAAAGATGGCAATCTCATGATGAATGTTTACAGTAAGTCCGACATCAATCAAGGCATTCTGACGATGGTTACCCCTTCCATAATTCTGCAAAATAATTATAGTAAGACAACTAATGGCAATCCTGCGATTGATCCCTTGTTCGGCGCGGTATTCGATGTGGGCGACCTCAATGGCGATGGCTGCGCAGATATCGCGGCTAAGGTTGGCAATAATGATGACCAGAAAATGAATCAGGTCTGTCTAATTTCGGGCAAGAGTTTGTCTACGGGAACTAACCCCAAGCTATCACGTGATTGCCGGGAGATAGAATTGGAGAAATATTACATTATTGGTGATAATCCATTACCGGCCTATGCCCTGTCTGATGTGGCGATAGTCAGCGATTTTAATCGTGATGGCTATAATGACTTGGCAATTTCCTATCCTGAGAATAGCGACACTACTGTTTCGTATCCCAGGGTGCTAGTGTTTTTTAGCAAACCTGCCAAAGTTGATGACGGACCAATTAGAGGATATAGTTCTGCCGCTCCAGATGTGATTTTGGAAGATAGAAGTAATAGTAGGGGGTATTTTGGCATTTCGGTGGCCGGGGCGGGCGATATCAACGGCGACCGTTACGGCGATATTATCGTTGGCCGGATGACCAATGACGACACGCCCGGCAAAGCCTTGATTTTCTTGGGACGCGGCGGCTTGACCAAGGGACAAAAAATTTCTTATGACGGGAATGAGCCGTCCAACTCCTATCCAGGCATTATTGCTATCAATGAGCCTAGGGAAATCTGGAATAGCCGAAACTTGTCTGCCCAGGTTACCCAATTTGGCTTGAAGGTGGCCGGGGTTGGCGACTTGGACAATGATGGTTATGACGACATGATGGTCGGTGCGCCTTTTAGCGGCGACTCCCAAGTCGGTGCGGTTTACTTTATTATGGGCAATGGCTCATTGCCTCCGGACAGTCTCATCGGCGAGGACAATCTGAAGACTTATGTGCTGACCGGACATGAAACTTATGCGCATTACGGCAAAGAGATTGTCCCCATTGGCGATTTCGCGCAGAATGGCCACAACGCTGTTTTGATTACCGCCCCGGGGTATCATGGCAACGCTTCGTTCTTGGGCTATCATTCGTCTGACAGTTTTAGAAATCCAGTCAGCGTGCATAATCTGGATATTTTTTCTAGTGCCTACAGTGTGGACAACAGCCGTCCGCAAGCCTTATTCCGCCAAATGAATCCTTGGCCGGACACAGTGGCTTGGGATAATCTGGCAGACCCATTGAAAGTGGTTATTTTTGATAAAGGTCAGTCCGGTTTGGAATTCAATACTTTGAGCATCGATTTTGTGGAACATGATGATAATACCCGAACTATTCCCGGCGGCTCGGTCTTGCAGAGCAAGATGGAGCTGATGAACTCTTCAGACAAATCTGTTTTGGGTTCACTTTTTAAGCTGAATAGTTTTTGGGCGGCAGAAGGTAATCCTAGCGAAGGAATGGAAAATTATAGTGATTTGAATGCGTATTATGCAAGTAAATTTAACGAGAGAATTGAAGACAAGGATAAGTATGCCGATAAGACGCTGAATATTTATGAAAAGAATCCACGGTTTATCGGCATGGATTTTACCCAAACGGGCAGTACAATCTTACAGGCTGGCAATGATTATGTCTTACGCCTGCGCTTCAGCGACCGCGGCGATGGGACGATTTTCTCCGGCTCAGATGCCAATCGCCAGACGACCCTGACCCTCAATATTGTCGCTAAAGAAGAATTATTAACAACTTTTGTGAATACTACACCATCAGATAATTCACCTATTCCACCAGGGTCTTATACTAAAATATTGGATCTCAATGGCGATGGATTCCCAGAGTTTATCAGAGGCGATGCCTACGACGGTGAAGGAAAAATATACTTGTACTGGGGAACAGGGCAGCAAACTTTTGATGGTAAAAATAGTACGATTATTAGTACGGGTGTTTCTCTTACTGGAGCAAGTAATATTTCAGCCAGAATAAAACATAGTAGTGACGGGTTAAAGAATACGCTGTTTATACTTGCCGAGACGGATTTGTTTTACTTGATGGGAAGCAAAGATTTAAGAAATACTACGAATATAGTTTTGAATAGTAATAATGATGATAATTGCTTACGAGGATTCCTTTCCGATACATCAGGAAGTGGGCAGTTTTTGGGTGGCGGAAAGCTGTGGGTATTAAAAAGCAATAAACCAGACGTAGGTGACCGGGTGGTCGTTAGTGATAGAGACAACAAATATTTTAAATTTGTAATGGGTGATAGCGCTGTCAATGACATGTCAGATGTTATCGTCCCCCCTGCCACTGCAAAAATTACGGCGATTAGTGCCGGAAATGTACTTAGAGGTAAGACTCATCAGCAATTAATTTTGGGCAGTCCGGAGACGGAGGAAGTGTTTATCTATGATAGTGATAAAGTTACAATGTATTCTTCTGGCAGCGAAGTAGCATACAGCGAAGCCCCAGATATTACACTGACAAACACCAAGCTACCCGGGGCGAGATTTGGTTCTGCCTTGGCGGCTGGCTACTTTGATTCGGAACTGGGGCAAGATGGCAATCCGCTGAATAACGATAGTTCTACCGGCAGGCTGCAAAACTTAGCTATCGGTGCGCCAGGAGCTAAAATCAATGGCAATGACACTGCTGGCACTGGTCTGGTCATAGTCTTCAAGGGAGACGACGATTTGCCGACGGGAAAGATAGATATTTTTGATGATTTGGTGGACCCAAACAAATATTATTTGCTGTACGGCGAGCAGGCCGGGAGCAAATTTGGTTCCAGCCTAGTCTCAGTCAAATATTATGGTTCACCAGCCCATCTTAGTCGTTGGGATGGTGATACGAAAGATATTTTCTGGGATGACGCTGATGACTTAGTTATTAGTGCGCCTGGTTTTAAAATTGATGGTATTTCTAGAGGTAAAATTTACATTCATCGAGGAGAAGACAATAATTTTCCTTTAAAAGCGACTTCCGGCTATGTCAATAGGAATGTGACCGGGCTGGGCGAGTCTTTGGCCAATGCGGGAGATGTTTTCGGCTATCAGAGCGATATGATTGCTGTCGCGGCGGGCAACAATATCTTTTTAATACAAAGTGGCAGAATTATGGATACCACCCCGCCATTACTAGAAACCTTTGACCCTGCGGACAGGTCGTACGAAGTGCCGACCACGCAAAGCATCTCTTTTACGGTATCTGATGTCTCTGGCATCAATAACAGTAGGCTGGACATTATCCGTGTTTTCTCAGACAGAGCCCCGGAAGTTATTGTCGCGGCCGGAGTAGTGCAGGATCCTGGTAGGTATGTGCTGAGCAGCACCCCGAGCAATAATCTGGCTAAGCGAGTAACCTATACGCTCAAGTTAGATGATAAGGTCTCTTGGAAAGAGGGCGAGTTGGTTAGGTTGAATATCAAAGTGGGCGACGGCCGGATGCGCTATGTCAATGAGGGCGGACGGTCAGTCTATGCTGCCTCTCCGTTGTACACCTCTTTTGACCTGGGGTTCATCACGAAATTCCCGGAAAATACGGACATTACCGAAAAAGAAATTATTGGCAAAAACACTAATTCTTATTTTGGTTCGGCGGTGGCTTATGCCGGAGATGTGAATAAAGACGGTTTTGCGGATTTTATCGTTGGTGAATATGGTGCGGGCGAGTACGGCTGGATGTCTGGTAAGGCCTATTTATTCTTGGGTAGCAATGATTTGACAAAAATGGCTGAGCCGGCGGCAGAGTTTTCTTTGAATCTAGGCTCCACCAGCAGCGGCTCTTTGGTAAATTTATCCTCGAATAAGTTTGGCTGGCGGGTGGCTGCGGCTGGCGACATGAACGGCGATGGCTATGATGATGTGGCGATTGTCGCGCAGAATGCCTCGATAGACGGGGGCGAGGCCTTTATCCTCTTCGGCAATCCAGACCCGCGTATGCTTGACCCAACTAGGACAAATAAATCGATGCTGTGGGATGACCGCAGTCGTATCCGTTCGTCTTCTGTCGAGGCGGTGGCTTGGGATAACAATTATATAAATTTCCGGGCGATGTCCATCAAGGCGGCACAGCTGGGCGACGGTTTGGGTACCGGCATTTATGGCGGCGGCGACCTTAACGGCGACGGCTATGACGATTTGGTAATCGGCGCCCCGTATTATGATGACGGCACGGCGACCGACACTGGCCGTGTCTATGTGATTTTTGGTAAAGCTGATTTGCAGGATATCTACGCCCGCAATTCTTATAAATACAGCAGCGTCAAGGATGTATATACCGGCCCGCTCAAACTAGAGGCGACTGCCGCCGGAGTCAAAATCGAGGAATATGATTTGACTTCGGGTGCTCCCTATGACGCAAAATATTTTGACCAGCGTCCGGTCGGCATGATTCCCAATACGAACAGAGGCACTTACGATTTGTTCGGCTATACGGTTTTGACCAATCTTAATCTGAATGGCGACGCGGCGCAGGTAATAAAATACAACGGTATGGTGGAAACGACTATCAATATCCCGCTGAGCGAGATTCTGATTACCGCCTTAGGGTATAATGATTCGAAGGGCAAAGTGTACATCTATACCGGCAAAGGGGTCGGACAATACGGTGTGAACAAAACCCCGGTCTCTCTGGAAGGCGAGCATGAGGGAGACAAATTTGGCTTTAGCCTAGCCTCGGTGGGCGACATCAGCGCGGACAACAATCTAGGGACTAATCCCAGTAGCGGTCAAGCATGGACTGCGGGTAATGAGCCGCTGGTGGGGCAGGATTTCTTGGTGGGCGCACCGGGCAGTAAGGGTTCGCCAAAAGACCTGACCGCCCAACCAGATGTCGGCGCCGTGTATCTTTATCTGACTAAGCCAAAGCATGTCGATGATTTTGATATAAGCAGCGAGCCAGCCCTGACTATTTATGGTCAACACAGCGGAGATCAGTTTGGCTACGCCGTGTCCAATGTTGGTAATATCAACAATGATAATTACGGCAATAACGATTTTGCGATAGGCGCGCCGTTCTTTGACAATGGTCAGACGGCCAATACGGGACGCGTGTATATTTACGGCACTAACTTGAGCAATGCCAATGAGTTTCTGGGAAATGCGCATGCTAAATATGAGGTAATTTTATCTGAGTATCCAGAGCAAATCGCGACAGGCAAGCGTGCCTATGAGTTCTTTGGCGCGGCGATTTCTTATCTAGGCGATATTGACAGCGATTACAGCCCAGAATACATAGTCGGCGCCCCGGGGTATTTTAGTGGCAGTCCAGCAGATAACAATGGTTTCGGTGCCTCGATAATTGGTAATATCGGACGTGTCTATCTCTATACCAACCCGGACAAGACTCCGCCGCTGGTTTATGAGCCGATGGCCAATATCTATATCAAACCGTATCCCGGCGATAAGCTGGCTGAATTAGCCACTCCGCAAAAAAGAAATAAGGACGTTACGATTAATAATAGCGACGGCAGCGAATCTGTTACCAGACAGGTGGAAGAGTACTTGGTTTACAATAGGCCGATTACCTTCCGGGTCTATGATGAACGTGCCGTGAAGCTGGATTCTGTCCTGGCCGAAGTGGAAGTGGAATACTATGATTTCTTGCTCGACAAGAGCAAGACCGAGACTAAAAAATACACTTTTACTCCTTCACTGACTGGCGTACGCTACTCTACCTATGTCAACCGTAAGAATGTGGATTATTTCCTGAATCTGGCCAACAGTTATTACCACAATGCCACCTATAATGTGCGGATTTATGCTTCGGATGTTTATCCCAATAATATGGAGTACTACTACGGACATCCTAGCGCAAATCTCCACGATGGTTACTGGTGGTATTATGATAAATGGGGTTCTGGCACGAAAACGATAGGCGGTCAGCTGTATGCTACTTCGCTGCCAGAAGAATACATTGTAACTTTATCACTATCATAGATAAACACTTCCTCCGTCTCCGGACTGCC
>BGZO01000056.1 GCA_003864475.1 Candidatus Termititenax persephonae
GCTCGACAAAGATTTGACCGCCGATTCGCTGGCCGCCGCCATCGCCAAAATCGACAATCCCGAAACGCTGACCAGAATGTCCGCCGCCGCCCGCAAATTGGGGGGGGCAGGCGCGGCGGAAAAGATTCACAACTTCCTGGCGGAAACTTTTAGTAATTGACGGAAAGTTTTTTCTACATATATAATGCAGTTCATTAACCAAGGAGATTGCCGATGACTAAGCGCACTTTTCAGCCCAAGGCCTTGCGGGAAAAACGCAAAAAAGGTTTTCTCTCCCGGATGGCCACGGTTGGGGGACGGAACGTCGTCCGCCGCCGCCGTGCCAAGGGCAGGAAGCGTCTGTCCGTTTAGGGCTTCGTGTTCGGGACGCTGACTAGGCAGGCCGATTTTGCGGCCGTTTATGCGCAAGGACGCAAGCGGGTCGGCAAGAGTTTTGTGCTTTTTTATTTACCCCACGCAGAATCCCGCTATGCGGTAGTGGCATCAAAAAAGGCGATTGGCAATGCGGTTCGGCGCAACCGGGCCAAGCGGCTTTTGCGGGAATTATTGCGGGCGGTCGGCGGGGCTGGTCAAGGCATTTGGGCAGGACATTTGTTGCTGGTCGCCCGGGCAGGCATTTTGCAGAATGATTTTACCGAGACGCGGGGCGAACTGGAGAGATGCCTAAAAAAATTGTTATCGGTTTGATTCGGGTCTATCAGTTTTTTAGCCGCCGCCTGCCCGTCAAGACCTGCCGTTTTTATCCGACCTGTTCGGAATATATGGCCTTGAGCATTGAGAAATACGGCGTTGCCTGCGGCCTTTGGCGCGGGCTGAAAAGAATCTGGCGTTGCCGTCCGGGACAGCCCGGCGGCGTGGACATGCCCTGAAAGGAGAGTGAAAATGAATAATTTTTTTATCGAGATTTTAAAATTTTTTGGCGAAAACTTGAATTATGGCTTGGCAATTATTATTTTGACCCTTTTGATTAAAGTGCTTTTCTGGCCGTTGACCGCCAAGCAGTTTGCCTCCATGGCGGCGATGCGCAAGGTGCAGCCCAAACTCAAAGATTTACAGGAGAAATACCGTAAAGACCCGCAAATGCTTCAGCAAAAAATGCTGGGCTTATACAAGGAACACAATGTCAATCCTTTTTCGGGTTGCCTGCCGATGCTGATTCAACTGCCGATATTGCTGGCGCTGTATGCGGCGCTAAATTCCGTCGCGTTCATCAACCTCGACGGCGGCAAGAGTTTTTTGTGGATTAATGATATTTCGTTCAAAGAGACGCAGGATTTTTCCCGCTATTACGAGGACAACCGCCGGAATATCGAGGAAAACCAAAAACTGACCAGAGAAAAAGTTTTATACCAGCTGGTTCAGGAAAAGAGGATTTCCGGCTCGAACAGCAAACTGCCTTTGACCGTGCCGTTCTTGGCCGTGCTGGTGGCTTTGACCACATATTTCAGCCAAAAAACTATGGGGCTGGACAAGGAGCAGGAACGGATGATGCTGATGATGCCCATCGTGATGCTGATTGTCTGTCTGAATTTGAGCGCGGGCATTTCGATTTATCTGCTCGTCTCCAATTTATTCGCGGGACTGCAGCAGTGGTATATGCTACGGAAAATTCCTCCCGCCACCATCACGGTCAAGCCGTTAAAATAAAACAACAAAAATAAGGAGCAAAAAATATGTTTGGAATATTTGGTAAAAAAGAAGAGCCGTCCCCGGAGACGGGCGAGCAAAACAATGGCGAAGTGGAGCGTCCCCAGCGCGAGACTCTCGAAATTACCCCGGCGATTACGGATAACGCCCGCCTGCTCCTGCTGGACATTTTGAAAACCATGGGGCTGGATGTCGATGTCGCCATCCGGGAGCGGGAAAACGCTATCGCCCTAGAAATTACCGGGGCGGACGACCTCGGCATTGTCATTGGCAAGAGCGGAACTACCCTGCACGCCCTACAGCTTCTGCTCTCCAATATCCTGAGCCGCAAGTATCAGAAAAAGGCTTTCGTACATCTGGATGCCAATGACTATAAGGTCAAACAGGAACAACAAATCATCGCCGCCGCCAGCGATGCCGCCGATGTCGCCGAGCGCGAGAATGTGCAGATTGTCCTCGACCCGATGACCTCCGCCGAGCGCCGCCTCGTCCATACCGCCCTGCAGAGCCGTCCCGGCGTGGAGACCTACAGCCGCGGGGTGGGCCGCACACGCCAAGTCGTCGTCTCGCCCAAAGGATTCAAGAAAGAAAAAAGTGAGTAACACCATCGCCGCTATCGCCACTCCGCCGGGAACAGGGGGGGTGGCGATAGTTCGCGTCTCGGGACTTGATGCTTTCGCCATCGCCGCCCAAGTTACCAGCCTAAAAAACTTTACGGGAAACACCATCCGCCCCTGTGCCTTTACCACGGCGGACGGACAAACCGTCCTCGACCACGGGCTGCTCGCCGTTTTCACCGCGCCGCGTTCCTATACTGGCGAGGACACCGTGGAGTTGAACTGCCACGGCTCTGATTATCTGGCGCGGAGGCTCTTGAGCGAGGTTTTAGTGGCGGGGGCGCGCCTTGCCGAGCCGGGAGAGTTCACGAAACGTGCTTTCTTGTCTGGGAAGCTAGACTTAACACAAGCCGAGTCTGTCGCGGACATGCTCAGCGCTGGCGGCAATCTTTCGTTAAACCTTGCTTTACAACATTTAGACGGCGATGTTTCCCGTGAAATACGCCGTTTACGCCGGGAAATCCTGCAAATCTTGGCTGAAATCGAGGCGGCTTTGGACTATCCAGAAGAAATCGCCGACCCGGACACAGAAAAAATCCGCCAAATCCTCGGCGCGGCACGGGAAACGACCGCCCGGCTTCTGGCCGACAGCGACGCGGGACTGCTCATCAAGTCCGGCGCACAAATCGTTCTCGCGGGCAGACCGAATGTCGGTAAGTCCTCGCTTTTTAACGCCCTGCTCAAACACAATCGGGCGATAGTTACGGACATCGCCGGCACGACGCGCGACGCGCTGGAAGCCGAGGCGGACATCGGCGGGCTAAAAGTAACTCTCCTTGACACGGCGGGGCTACGCGAGACCACAGACCCTCTTGAACGGCTCGGTGTGGAGCGCAGCCGTGCGTGCCTGCAAAACGCCGACCTCGTTCTCGCCATATTTGACGCGGCTTCCCGCGAGCCGGACGCGGACGAAAAATTTTGGGCAGAAATAAAACATTTGCCGCACCTGCGGATTCTCAATAAAATAGATTTATTAGAAAAAGTGGACGAAACAGACTCAATACCAATATCTGCTAAAAATGGCGTAAATTTAGATTTATTGGGCGCAAAAATCCTAGAAAAATTAAACTTACGCCGTGTAGATTTTAGCCGCTATGTTTACGTCAGTTCCCTGCGGCAAAAAAACAAATTGATTCAGGCGGCTAAACATCTGGAAAAATGCCTGTCCGCGCTGGGCAAAACTAACTACCTCGACGTGCTGGCTCCATATCTCAAGGCGGTCGCCGCGGCCCTGGGCGAAATTACCGGGGACGAAGTTTCAGAAGAAATTATCGAGCAAATCTTTGCCAATTTTTGCGTCGGGAAGTAACGCTTAATTTTTGTCCTCTTGACGTGTCTTTCATAAAACAATCTGTGCTTAACACATTTTTTTTAAAAAATTTCAGCAATTTTTGGGACTTTTCTTCTAACCAAAAATTACGCCATTGTTGTTGTTTTGTTGTTTTTTGCCGAGTTGGTGGAACGTCTTTTAGGGCATAATTATTTTTCGGCAATTGTCAATTCGTTTATGCACGAGTTGTTAAAATGTCTGCCGCTTATCGGTAAAAGGTTGGGCGAACCACGTCAGCCAATTAGGTCAACCAGCTATACAATAAAAGATGGATACCTTATCCATATTTTTAACCACTTATGCACATTTTTTCTGGCAAAAAACGTTGTTAAGTGTTAAGTATTGATTTTTTAATCGTTGCTAAGTGGATAAGTCGTTGATATGGCGTATAACTTTACGCTTTATGCACCAAATTAACCACCATTTGTGCAGTAAAAAACCTTATTTATCGAGAAGTTTTAGGCTATTTATTAACGAGTTGAGCATCCTCAATCTTTCGCCGACAACGCCCTGCGCGAGAGGCGTGAGGCGCGCCGCCGCCGTGCCGCGGCGCGGGGAAAACCCGGCGGTATTTACGCGGCAGAAGCCGGCCGTCCGCACCAACTCATAAGTTTCCAAAAACTCCGCCTCGGTCTCGCCGGGAAACCCGACGATGATGTCCGTAGAAATCCTGGCCCCGGGAACGCGTGCGCGGATTTTCTGCAGGAGTCCCAGATAATGCTCACGGGTATAGCCGCGGTTCATCAGCCGCAAAATCCGATTATTACCGTGCTGAATCGGCAGATGAATTTCGCGGTCAATTTTTGCGTTCCCCGCGATGGTCCCAATCAACTCGTCGGTCATGTCCTTGGGATGTGAGGTCAGAAAAGCTAATTTTGGCACGGCGCCGCACGTTTGCAAGACCAACTCCAGCAAGCGCGGGAAAGAAATCTTTTGTCCCTGAAATTTTCCCGCATAAGAATTGACATTCTGCCCCAGCAAGAACAAGACCGCGCGGCGGCTAAAATCAATCTGCCCAATCTCTGCGAGGATATCCTCGGCCTCCCGGCTGCGCTCGCGCCCGCGCGCGTACGGCACGACGCAGTAGGAGCAGTAATTATCACAGCCCTGCATGATTGTAACCCAGGCTTCCGGCGAGTCCGCGCGGCGCGGCGGATAGCGGCGCGCCTCCTCGACCGCCAAAAAACCGTCGAGAAACGGGACGCGTTTTTTTATTTCCGCTTGACCGCAGGCAGCCATGCACCCGGCCAGAAAAATTTTCTGGTCAAGTTTTTGCGTCCGCCGCAGATAATTGAAATTTTCCAGCTGACCGTAGACGCGCCGCTCGGCTTTGTCGCGGACGGAGCAGGTGTTCAGCACCAAAATATTTGCGTCCGCCGGGCTGTCCACCGGGCGACACCCCTCGAACTCCAACTGTCCCGCGAGATGCTCGCTGTCGTTCTTATTCATCTGACAGCCGAAAGTGATGATGTGGTAGGTCCGGGGCATACGCGATTTTAACACGTATGCCCGCTTTGAAAAATTTAAATCCGTGTGGCGTAAACAAAATCCTCAAACCGCTTGTGGCCAAGGGCGTTCTCCACCCACTCGGCCTTCTGCGCTGCGGCTTGAATCAAACGCACCTTCTCACGCAGGGACGGTTTTTCCGCCAATAAATCCATACGGTCATTAAACGCGCTGTAAATCATTTTTCTCCCCCCTCTCCCTTTCCAGCAGGGGAGTTGAAAGAAATATACCAAGATTTTTCGATGTTTTGGCAAAAAAGTGTTCAGAAATGAACAGTGTTCAGCAAATCAACCCGCGTCCGACCATATTACCGTGGCGGAACGCCGCTATCAGCCAGCAATCATGCCAGAGCGGGACACATATTGTCCGCCATAAATCAAATCACTTCATTTGTCAACAATAGTGCATAAATCCTCTCCAAGTCATCACGGGAAAAATACTTGATTGCTATGCTTCCTTTCTGTTCAGTACCACTTAAATCTATTTTTGTCGCAAATTTTTCGGTCAATTTTCGTTCCATATCCATTAATTCTACTGATTTTTTTGTTTGCTCATCCTTAACTTTTTTTTCTTTATTTTTCTTGCCTGTTAATGACTCTGCCTCACGCACATTAAGCTTGTTCAGTAATATTTGCTTCCAGACCTTTATTTGTTCAGTCGCTGCCCCTGCCGCCAAAATAGCCCGGGCATGTCCGGCCGTTATCTCGTTTTCACGCAGAGATTCCTTGACTTCCAGGGCCAACTCGTTTAGGCGCAGGGAATTGGCGACGGACGAACGCGCTTTTCCAACTTTTTCAGCCACCTGCTCCTGTGTCAAGCCAAATTCCTTCATCAATAGCAGGTAGGACTCCGCCTCTTCCAGGGCATGCAGGTCCTCGCGCTGAACATTCTCGACTATGGCCTGCTCCAGAGACACATCGTCCGCAAAAGATTTGACCAAGGCAGGCACGCTATTTAACTGCGCCATCTTGGCGGCTCGCCAACGACGCTCTCCCGCGACCAACTCGTAATGGTTTTCTTTCTTGCGGACAATCAGCGGTTGAATCACGCCATGCGCCTTAATCGACGCGGACAATTCCGTCAAGGAACTGTCGTCAAAATACTTGCGCGGCTGGCGCGGGTTGGGGACGATGTCGCCAATCGCTATGTAAATAATGGTGCGCCCGAAAAGCGCCTGCGGACTGGGCTCGCCGCCCTTGCCCAGCGCGGCGGCGACCGTCGCCGCGTCCCTCTGCGCCGATGCCCCGGAGGCGGAAAGCATTTCCGACAAACCGCGTCCCAAACCTTTGTTAAATGCCATGCGCCAACAACTCCTTTGCCAGATTATTATAGGCCTCCGCGCCCTTGGACTTGTCCGCGTAAACCGAGATGGGCTGACCATAACTCGGGGCCTCGCTGATGCGGACGTTGCGCGGAATCAGCGTCTGAAAAACCTTGTCGCCAAAACATTTGCGCGTCTCCTCGACGACTTGCCGGCTCAGCGCGGTGCGCGGGTCATGCATGGTCAGGACTATGCCCTCGATGTCCAAAGCGGGATTGATATTCAGCTTGATAATGTCCAAGGCCTTAATCAGCCGCGCCAAACCTTCCAAGGCATAGTACTCGCATTGCACCGGGACAAGTACCCGTGAGGCGGCGGACAAAGCGTTGAGCGTCAGCAACCCTAGGCTCGGCGGGCAGTCTATCAATATATAATCGTAGCCGTCCTGCACGGCCGACAGCGCATTTTTCAGGCGCATTTCCTTGCCGTCCTCATGGAGCAGCTCCACCTCGACGCTGGACAATTCCGAGGAGCCGGGCAATAAATGCAGGTTATTGATGGAAGTCGGATAGATGACCTCTAAAATATCCCGCCGACTGGTGTAGAGAATATAGAGAGACGAT
>BGZO01000057.1 GCA_003864475.1 Candidatus Termititenax persephonae
CCCGTCGACCCGGCATACGCGATGACCTGACCTTTTTTGATACGGTCGCCGCGTTTGATGAGATTGCGTTGATTGTGTCCGTATATCGTGCGGTAATTATTCTCGTGGTCGATGATGACAACATTGCCAAAGCCATTGTCCCAGCCAGAATAAGAAACATAACCGTCCGCCGTCGCCTTGACCGGACAGCCTGTCCAGATGGGGATATCCGCCCCGGCATGAAACTCGGTCTTGCCGCTAAAAGGATGGGTGCGAAAACCGTACCTCGACCAGATGGTGCCAGGCACGGGACTTTCTGACGGAATATTATTGAAACGGCTTGCCAATTCCGTGCTGGTGCTGTGCAACAGCGAGAGTTCGGCTTTTTTCTCATCGACATATTCGCCCAGCACGGCCAGGTTCTGAAAAATCGCTTCGGGCAAATCATTATCCGAAGTCTGGGCAGTTTTGGGCTTGCGGATTGGCAATTTTTTCAAGCCCAGCAGTTCGCGCAATTCCTGGTCGCGCTCTTCCAATTCACGAATGCCTGTTTCCAATTCCTTGGTCTTATTATAAAAGATTTTAATCTGCGCGGACTGCGTGCGGTTTTCCGCCTGCAGGGCATAATAATGCACCAGCCGAGCCGTAATGAATGACGAATACAAGAAAAACATGACCAAGCAGACTGCCAAGAAACCAAGTATCACGCCCAGTGTTACCGCCAGCCAAGTCGGCAGGTTGAGACGAAAAACTTCCCGCATCGAATTATGCGGCAACACCATGAAAGTAATGAAACGTTTGCGCTCGCCAATTATCCGTTGGTGTACCATAAACTATTTATTTTAACATAAAGCGCCGCAAAAACAAAGGTTCTGGGGACGGGGAAAAATCATCACTCATAACGCAGAGCCTCAATCGTGTTTAGATTGGCCGCCTGCCGCGCCGGCCAGATGCCGAAAAGCAGGCCCACCCCGATAGAGAAGCCTGAGGAGAGCAGGATGGACGAGAACGAGACATAAGTTGCCCAGCTCAAAAGCTTGGCGATGGTCAGCGAGACCAGATAGCCGAGCAGTATGCCCAAAGCCCCGCCGCAGCAGGTCAGCACCATGGCCTCGATGAGGAATTGCGCCAAGATGTCTTTTTGTCCCGCACCGATGGCCTTACGCAAGCCGATTTCCCTGGTGCGTTCCGTAACCGAAACGAGCATGATATTCATGATGCCGATGCCGCCCACCAGCAAGGCAATCGCCGCGACCGAGCCGAGGAGGATGCTGATAGTCGCGGTAGTTGATTTGATGGCTTCCTGCATCTCGGACATGTCCCAGATGTCAATGGCCGCCTCGTCCACTTCGGACAATTCAGTGGTCTTGCGCAAAGTCTGCTTGATGGCCGTCTTCGCCCCGGCAATATTGGGCGCCGCGTCAATCTCGACTTCGATAGAGTCTAGATATTTTTTGCCGACCGTGCGGTGCATGGCAGTGGTCAGCGGAACAAAGACCATGTCATTGCCGTTGCGCGAGAAGCCGCGATCTGGAGCCACACCGATGACTGTAAAATTTTGTTTGTTGACCTTGATAGTTTTGCCCAGAGGGTCCGTATCGGCAAAAAGTTTTTCCACAATCATCGAGCCGATAACCGCAACGCGCTGGCGCTCCTGCATCTCCTGCTGACCAAAAAAACGCCCCACCGTCGGCTGGGAATTGTGCATACGCGCATAGGCTGGCGACACCCCATAAACTGTGGTGTTCCAATTGGCGCTCTCGTTGGCGACCTGGGCGCGTCCCGCCACCTCGCCAGAAACTCCGGCGACATGCGGCACGGCGCGTAATTCACTGAGATTGGCGAGGGTCAGGCGGCTGTAGGCGGCCGCGCCCAAGCTGACACCCGTGGTGCGCTGTGAACCCTGACGGACGGTCAGCAGATTGGAACCCAGCGAAGTGAGATTGGCCTCGATAGAACGCGACGCACCCTCGCCGATGGCCAGCATGGCAATGACCGCCGCCACGCCGATTAAAACTCCCAGCATCGACAAAAAGGCGCGCAGTTTATTGGCCGTGATTGACCGCCAAGCCTGCGCGAGATGATCAAACAATTCCGCGCCGGCATTTTTATGCTCGCTCAGGGAAAATTTCTTGGGGGTTGCCGCGTGCGCCCGCTCCCGGCGCCGTTCATCACTGATGATTTGCCCGTCGCGCATTTTAATTATTCTTTCGGCTTGTTCGGCAATCTCTTTTTCGTGTGTAACCATGACGATGGTCATGCCCTGCTGATTTAATTCGCGCAGGATTTTCAAAATCTCTTCCTCGCTTTTGGTGTCCAGATTGCCGGTCGGCTCATCTGCAAACAGCACGACAGGATTGTTCATCAACGAACGGGCAATGGCGACCCGCTGCCGCTCACCGCCGGACATTTCGTTGGGATTATGTTGCGCACGCTCCGCCAAACCTACGGCAGAGAGTTTCGCCAAACCCAGTTGGCGGTCCTTGCCCTGCCCGGCGTAAATCAGCGGCACATTCACATTATCGAGCGCGGTCAAACCCGGTAATAGATGGAATTGCTGGAAAATGAATCCCGCCATGTGGCGGCGGATTTTACAGAGCTGTGGCTCGTTCAACTGCGCGACATTTTTGTTGAGAAAAATATACGCGCCATCCTCCGGGTTGTCCAAAAAACCGAGAATATTCAGGAGCGTGGACTTGCCCGAACCGCTCGCGCCCATGATGGCGATAAACTCACCCTGTTCAATTTTGAGATTGATATTCTTCAAGGCCTGAAAACTGATTTTACCGTTGGAATAAGTTTTATTGATATGGCGCAGTTCAAGCATGACCCGTCCCCGCGCTATCTGCGGCGAACCGGGCCGCCAAAAGGCGAACTGCTCCCGGTATTATTGCCGCGGCGCGCGCCCGACCCGCGCTCCACCGCCAGCACAATGTCCGTCTCCTGCAAACCAGAGACAATCTCCGTCTGACCGTTCTGCGTCAGTCCGATTTTGATATTGACGCGCTGTTGTCCCGACGGTGTTTTGAGCAGGACAGAGGTGTTCCCGCCAGCCTGGGTAATGGCGCTGTCAGGCAGGAGCAAAGCCCGGTCTTTTTGCAGGCGGATAATCTCGATATTGGCGCTCATGCCCGAGCGAAAAATCGCCGGAACCTGTTCCGGCCGGATTTCGACTTCATAAATAGTAACGTTATTGATGGTCTTGGACTCATAGGAAATGCGGTTGACCTTGCCGCTGATTTGCACTTGGGGGTAGGCATCGAGGGTAATCAAGGTCTGCTGACCGACAGCGATTTTGCCAATGTCGGTCTCGTCAATTTGTGCTTTGACAATGAGCGTGTCCGCCAAAGTAAAAAGTTTAGTGCTGGAGTTTACCGTCTGTCCCGGCTCAATACTGCGGACAATGACGCGCCCGGCAATCGGCGCCAGAATCGGCGTAGGCTTATAAACTTCCGCCCAATAATTGACCTTGGCCTCGCCCTGCGTGCTGGCGGCATCGAGCAGGGCGGCGCGGTCGGTGGAACTCATCACCGCCAGCACTTCCCCGGCCTTGACCAGCGCACCCTCCTGCACCAGCACTTGGTCGACGCGCCCGTTGATGGGCGGGATTATTTCCAAACGGTTTTGCGGGTCGACTGTACCCGTCGCCTGGATAATGTCCCGCAGTGTTCCGTACTCCGGGCGCACCTCGCTGTAGGTTATGACGGATTTTTGCGCCTGTTGTTTTTGATAATAATGCCAGCCGCCCCCCGCCAAAATAATAATAATGAGTATCAGCCAAATTTTTTTCATTACAGAGCCTCCCCCTTCGCGTTCAGCCAATTGGCTTCCTGTAGCAGAGCCTCGATGCGCGAGGTTACCTCCTGCTGCTGGGCATTAATCAGCGCATCCTCAATAATTATCCAGTTGTCAAAAGAAATCAAGCCATTGGCATATTGCTCGGCGGCGATAACACTGCGTTCCGTCGTCGCCTGCAGCTGTTCCTGGGCGGCGGCAATATCGTCCCCGGCATCAAGCAATTTGTCCCAAGCTTCCGCCAAGGTCAGTAAAACTCGCTGCCTGCTGGTGTCCAACTCTAAGGTCTGGATTTTTTCCTGCAATTCCGCATTACGGACGGCATTGCTTTTTTTACCGCCGTCATAGAGGTCAAAACTCAAACTGCCGCCGATTGACCAGCTGCTGTCCTCGCTATTGACGCTCTCGCCGCCCGTATTGTTTTGCGACCAGTTCTTGCCGAGACTGCCGTTGAGATAGACAGACGGCAGGTAAGCGGCCTTGGCGAGAGCCGTGTCATACTGTGCGCTGTCCAGCCGCGCGGCCACGGACTGGAGCGTCGGCGAATCGTCCAGCAGCTCCGTCAGCGCAGGACGGTCGGCAAGATTGGCGGCAATCTCCAGATTGGCGGTGATTTGAATTTCCTCGGCGGGGTCGATTCCCAAAGTCTGGGTCAGTTTCAATTTGTTGCGCTCCAGCCTGCGTTCCAATTGCCTGACGGACAGTTCGGCTTTGGTCAGGTTAGCCTTGGCGGTCAAGAGCGAGCCGCGATGCTCCAACCCGCCCGAGTAGCGCAGTTCGACCAGCTCGTGCTGCTGCCTGCGCCTGGCAACAGCTTGGCGCGCCAAACCCAGGGACAGTTCAGTTTGCAACAGAGCGCAAAACTCCTGCCGCGCCTGCAGACGGAGATTGATGGCGGCGATTTGGTAATTTAACTCCTCGGCCTCGAGGGCAAGCTTGCCCTGCGCGATGCGCGGCCAAGTCTGCGCGTCGTAAACCTGCTGCTGGACAGACAGCCGCGCACTCTGCGAGTCCCGCGGCGCGGCCTGCCCCAAATCCTCATCCTGTCCCGCGCTGGCGCCGCGGTTCGCGCCGAGACTGCCGCCCAATTGCGGCGGCAAACCGCTATATAAGGAATCCAAGCTGACTTTTTTCGCCTCGACCTTGGCGCGGGCGGACTGCAAAGACAGGTTATTTTTCTTAGCCGCCGCCAGGCAGTCTTCCCAAGTGTAGACCTGCGCCAAGCCAAGGGAACAAAGAGTGATGATGGCTAAAAACTTTTTCATAATTAATTATACAATGTTATGCGTCAAAAGTTCCAAATCCGGCGCGGGGTACGCGCCAATCCTGATTGTCGTATTTGTAGATTTTCAGACACAAAAATCAGTATCAATATATTAGGTCATAAGAACGTATTGAGCGGTTTTAACTTGGGTGCGTCAACGACATAAATGCCGTATGCGTCGAACTCCTCCGGCTTTCGGAAGCCAAGCATTACTAAACAGTCCTGGCAAGGCGAAACCCGTAGCTAAAGTAGCGAAAATGCGGGATGTTGGTGATGCGATAGGACGAGGCAAAGTAGTCGCTGTAGTAGATGACATAAGCACCACCCCGGAGAACCCTGTTGGGACTTGGGTGATTCACATATTTACTGCCATCCCAATAGCTATAGGTGTTGGTGCTGTTATTATATTGGCTCGAGCACCATTCCCAGACGTTGCCCAGCACATCGTAGAGGCCGTAGGCATTGGCTTCCTTCTGCCCCACGGCGTGTGTTGTGCCGCCGGAATTGTTGCTCCACCAGCCGTATTTACTCATCTCGGTGGCATTCCAACTGTCGCCCCAGATGTACGCCGTCGTCGTGCCGCCCCGGCAGGCGTACTCCCACTCCTCTTCGGTCGGCAACCTGTAACATCCGGGCAGGGATGAGGCCAAAGTATTATTATAGGCCTCGGTCTTGAGCACGGCATCATAAAAATTCATGCTGGTGTTGTTATCCCACTGCTGACCTGCATAACCCCCCAGGTCAACGCAGTATCCGCGCACCTGTTCTTTCACCCCGGCGGACACGTCGCCGGACTCCAGCGTCAGGCGCAGGCAGTACTGCACCGCCTCATACCAGCTGACCGTCTCCACTGGATAATCACCACCCTTGTTGTTGGACTGGTTATACCCCATCACCGCCTCGAACTCTCCCTGTGTCGTCTCGTGCTTGGCTATCCAGAAGTCGCGCCCGCTTTTGGTCAGCCTCACAAACTTATCCTCGTTCATCGTGAGACTCAGCGGTTCGAAGAGGGTCAGCAGGTCGTAAACCGCCTTTGCCGTCGGGTACTTGTCGTTCGCCGCCTCCGCGAGCATTATTTTATCGACCCTGTTCGCCGTGCGCTCCAGGTCGCTGCTGTGCAGCAGCTCCGTCAGCGCCGCGCAGCTCGGGTACTTCACGTCGTTGTCCTTGTTGGCCGCCCATGCGGCCGCCGTTACCTTGTTCGCCGTAACTTCGAATCCCACCGCCGCATTCTGGACTATCCTCGTCTCCGCCTCTTTCAGCGAGTCCCAGACCACCTTGGCCGACGGGTACTGCGCGCTGGTGTTGCCGCTCGACAGCGTCCCCGTCTCCACCTTGTTCGCCACTTTCTCCATCAGGTTCAGCGCCGCCGTCATCTTCTCCGCGCTGAGCGGTTGCCCGCTCCCGATGCCCTCATACGTGTCGTTGTAATTGTTTGTCATGGCTTTGTCCCCCTTTTTTTTTAATTACCGTTCGCCGTGTAATAACGCCCGTTGAAAAGATAGTACATCCTGATTCTCCACAGGATGGCATCCGCCACCGCTTTCACTGTCGGGTATTGGTCGTCCGTGGAGAACAGGGAGACGGTCGTAACCCTGTTCGCTAGGTGTTCCGCCCCGTCGTAGCTGGCCGTCGCCGCCGCCGCTGCCTTGCAGGTCGGGTATTTCACGTCGCTGTTCTTGTTGTCGTTGGCTCCCCAGGTGGCAGAGGTTACTTTATTTGCCATGATTTCCAGCCTGTCACTCAGGGCCGCGATGGCCGCGCGCGTCGCCGTTGCCGACGGGTACTGTGCCGCCG
>BGZO01000058.1 GCA_003864475.1 Candidatus Termititenax persephonae
TATTCTCTTGATATAAATTACCGCATAATACGCCGGCATGTTGTTGAACTCTGCGCTGTTGCCGACAGGGTTTGTCGTAATTGAGTGGCTGTGTCCTGAATCGTCGTGCATAACGGAAAAAGAAGCATAACAAACTCTGCCGTCTCCGTTACCGGAGCCGACATATTGTCCTTGGCCAGCAACACCCGCTAAATAATCTCCTCTTCCATTATCGCTATCCCCGCCGACATGTATAACTCTAAAGTCGTGTCCATGGCTTCCGTCCGAGTTTGTGTTGCCGTCGTGTGCATGGCTTGGCAAGTTTTCCTTTGTTAGTTGCAGCCAGTTTGCGCCGGGTTGAGTCTCGCTACCAGTGCCTTTGATGAACTTGTCCCGCAAATCCGGCAGGGTTACGCTACCGACCTTTTGGCCGTCGCATTTGTACCAGCCGACCAGCGTAACATTATCAATCCAGCCCGTGCCGTCGTACATCAATATCGTGCCGACGGGGAGCGAGGCCTGCTTGCCGGACAGCGCGGTGTCGATGCCGTCCAGATTGGTCTTGTCCGCCGCGCTCATCAGCCCGGCAGCATCGCCGGTGGCCGCCGAGTACGTTGTGTCAGAACCCGGGATTCCGAGCGCCGTGATGTCAGCCTTGGTGGCGGCGACGGCCTCCGTCACATGACCAAGGTTATTCACCTTAACCTTGTACAGCTTGGAGTCGTTGTACGCCGTCGCCGTTGGGTGCGTGTACGTTGTGTCGGAACCCGGGATTCCGAGCGCCGTGATGTCAGCCTTGGTGGCGGCGACGGCCTCCGTCACATGACCAAGGCTATTCACCTTAACCTTGTACAGCTTGGAGTCGTTGTACGCCGTCGCCGTTGGGTGCGTGTAATTGTTGGCGTTTTCCTCTATCCCGCTCAGCTTGGCATTGATGGTGTTATCGGCGGCCACGCGGTCGTCTACCTCGGTGGCCAAATCAGCCCTGATGGTGGCGAGGTTCTCCCCCACCAGCTTGGAAGACGGGTAGTAGTCATTGAGAGAATCGCCGTTCAAGGTGTTGTCGGTGTCGTCGGTGTCGTCGTATATCTGTTTGTTTTCCACCTTCTCCTTGGTGTGCAGGGCGTTCCGTACCCCCTCCGCCGAGATTTTCCTATCGAAGGCTATGTCGTATGCTACTTCCTCTCCATTTTCGTTTTCATATATCCCATTGATGAAGTCCGTGTCTTCCGCGCTGTTCGTGCCATCTACATATTTCGTGTATTTATTTGCGTTTGCCATAACAATCCCCCCCGCCATTATATTTCAAATCTCTATACTTATTACTTGATACTGTCTTATCGTGATATTATTACCTAATAAGTTGTTGTTTGAAATTATACACCCTAATATGTAGTTGTCAACTAATTATTACTTGTCAGAATATAAAACTAATAATGAACTTGAGACAAATTTTTATCATTAATTTACGTCGTATCCGCAAAGATGCGGGTTTATCCCAGATGAAATTAGCGGAACTCTGCAATACGGCTGTAAATTATATCGGACGTATTGAAGTAGGCTTGAATTTTCCATCCGTGGAGATGATTGAGAAAATAGCCAAAGCCCTGAAAATCAAGCCTTATCAGCTGTTCTTGGATGAGCAGCTTGTCAATGGCCGACTTAAGCCATTGCCTTGGAAACCAGTCCTGCCGGAATTTATCAAAAAAGAAGTTCTGGCCAAGCTGAACTCTGCCGTGCAGACAGTACGCAAATACTAAACCACGTTTTGGCCGTCGAACCCCGCGGCGTAATTTTTTAAATAAAACCTGTAATGCTTGCGGCATGAAAAATAACTTGGCCATAATACTTCTCGTTCAAGTTGGATTATAATATTTAAAATGTTAAATTAAATCTATGTCTGTTAAAACTAACTTGCAAAAAATCTTGACTTCACTCGACTCTGTTCAATTAGTTGCCGTAACCAAATACGCCGCGCCGGAGCAAATACAGGAGCTGCTGGACTGCGGGCATTTTATCTTGGGCGAAAACAAAGTGCAGTCCGCCGCGCTAAAAGCGGAGCAGTATAAACAGTATCCTGTCCAGTGGCATCTGCTGGGGCATTTGCAGACGAATAAGGCCAAGCAAGCCGTGCGGATTTTCGAAGTCATTCAGAGCGTGGATTCCCCAAAGATTGCCGCGGCCATCGACCATGAGGCGGCCAAAATAAACAAACGCCAAAAAATATTCGTGCAGGTCAATATCGGTCGCGAGCCGCAGAAATCCGGCATTGCCGTGGAACTTTTGGCCGACCTGCTTGTCTATTGCAGAGATTTGAAAAACATCCGGCTGTGGGGTTTAATGGCCATCGCCCCGAATCTGCCGGACAAAGAGCAGACCCGGCCGTATTTTAAAGAAATGAAAGAATTATTTGACCGTTATGCCGCGCCCTATGGTTTGGAGTTTTTAAGCCTAGGCATGTCCGGCGATTACCCCAGTGCTGTGCAGGAAGGCGCAAATATGGTTAGAATAGGCTCTAAACTTTTTGAGGAGTGAAGATGCGTAAAATAATTTTGCTGACTTTGCTGACGGTACTTGGTCTGTCCGGCGAACCAGCCTTAAAAAACAACGGCTTCCCGGAGCAAATAACTTTTTTCATCAAAGATTACATCAATAAAGATGCCGGTTTTGTAACGGCCAGCATTAGTATGCACACGGTCGTCCGAGACGGTCAAAAATATTATCAGCTGGAGTCTATCGAGGGAAAATATTTCCACAACACGGCATTGCTCAACCAGGCAGACTTCACGACCATTGAAGAAAAAAGATACGCCGAGAACGGCGAACTAATCGAGTTTTTTGCCGCCCAGCCGGACGGCACGATAAATTTTTTTCACCGGGATAAAAAAATAAATCTGACCACCAAAAATCTAGGTAATGTTTATTCACGTTACGCTTTTTTGGTTTCTTTGAGCGGCTTCCCTTTTGAGCAGAAGGACAAAGTTGTCATGAATGTTTATATGTTCGAATACGGCAATGCCCTGCCCCTGCGCGCGGTGTATCAGGGCAAGGAAAAAATAAAAGTTCCGGCTGGCGAGTTTGAATGTTACAAATTGGAGCTGGCTGTGGACGGCCTGCTGGGCCTCTTTGCGCCGGACAAATATTATCTGTACTATACGGTAGCCGCGCCGCATCATTTCGTGCGTTTTTACCAAAAGGTTGACGACGGTTCGTGGTTGGCCAATGAATTGCTGGGAGTTTCTTACTAATCCTGGCTTTGTGCTATACTTACCGTTCAACCTTTTCAGGAAAGAGGATTATTTTCTGTAATGCTTGATTTTTTTCTGTTGTTGACACGCATCCAACCCAATATCGTTTTCCGTTATGACCTGCAGACCGAACCGTTGAGTATCGCCGTCAGCCACGACGCTGGTGAAGTTAATTTGCGCGACTTGCCGCGCGAACGCATCTCTATCCCTGAACAACTGCTGCTCAATATCCTCGTCCACCAGCCGCCCAAGAACGGGCGTTCACTCATCGGCAAAGAATATCGGGAGAGGGTTTTGTTTTTTTTGCGCGACATCCTGCCACAGCAGGTCAGCCTGCCGCCGGAAAATCCCCGGCTGCAGCTCAATTATCTAATCGAACCCGCCCGCCAGAGCTGCCGTGTTTGGGTGGATTTCGCCGGGACGCGCTGCTCCGCCCTGCGCGACGTACCCAAAGACCAGCTGTCCGCCGCCGAAAGAGTGTTTATCAATTTTCTGGCCGGGGTGCCGCTCAATAACGGCAGTTTTTTTGTCGGACAGCATTTGCTGGCGCGTCTGTACTATCTGCTCGCCAAACTGCCCAGCGTCTCCATCCCCTCCGGCAATCCGCTGAAAATCCAAAACCGTACGCCGTCTCTGCAGGGCGTTTTTCAAGCCAAGAATGGGCGTTACAAATTTTTGTTAAAAATCAACGATGTTATTTTAACCGAGCAGAACGCCAAACTCTTCGGCGAAAGAAATTTCGTGCTACTGCACGGCGGTGAAATTTACGCGCTTGACCATTTCAGCGCACTGCTTCTGGAATACTACCTACCCAGCGATATTTTTCTGGAGAAAAATGAGGTGCCGCGTTTTGCCGCAGACTGTCTGCCGATTTTGCAGGCCAAAGGCCTGCCCTTGCTCCTGCCCGCAGAGCTGGCCGCTGTCCACAAGTCCGTGATTGGCTCTCCCGCCGCACCGCTACTGGAAGTCGTCGCGCAGCAAGACGACCGCTTGGAGTTAAAAATCAAATACGACTATGGCCTGCCCGTTCTGCCCGAGTACCGTGCGGACAATAACGCTGATTTTTATGAAGTGCGCCTCCAAGGACGCAAGCATTTCCTCAAAAGAGACAAGAAAAGCGAGGATTGGCTGCATAATTATCTCTGTGATTTGCATTTCACGCCGCAGGGCGGCAGTTACTTGGTCAGCCATGACGATTTTGTGGACTTCATTACTTATGAATTTCCCGCCCTGCAAACGAATATCGGGCTGAAACTTGCCGGAGCCAATCTCAATCAGTACGTTTATGCCGACCAGTCTTTTGCGGTTGACCTGAATTTCCGCCAAACATCGGGCATTGACTGGTTTGAGTTCACGCCGCTTTATAAAATCAAGGGGGATATTTTCACGCACGAACAAATCCGCGGCCTGATTAACGCCCGGAAAGAATACGTACGTCTGCCCGACGGTTCGCTGGTCAAAGTGCCGCAGGAGGAATTTACTTATCTGCAGGGTTATCTGTCCGGGCGGGGCAAGCCAGCCGCCAATGGTAAATATCAAGTCAAAAAACACGACCTCTATTATCTATACTCCGGGGTGCGCGAGCGGATGTGTGCGCAGGTCGATGATTCACTGCAGACCTTGTTGCATAAGCTGGCGGATTTTTCGGGAATCCCGGCAGTGGATTTACCGCAGGACATCCAAGGCGAGCCGCGGGCTTATCAGCGGCAGGGCTATCACTGGCTGCATTTCCTGCACGACAATAATTTTCACGGCATCCTGGCAGACGACATGGGTCTAGGCAAAACTTTGCAGGTCCTGCTGCTCCTCCTGCGCTTGCAACAGGACGGCCGTCTCCAAAATCCCGCGCTGATTGTCGCACCGACCTCGGTGGTCTACAACTGGGTCAATGAGATTAAAAAATTCACACCGAGCCTGCGCGTGTTGGTTTTGTCCGGCAGCCGTAGCCGCGTGCTGAAAGTCAAAGAAGCGTCCGGCTATGATATTTTGATAACTTCTTACGCCATGCTGCGCAACGACCTAGCGCATTACTCCCAAAAAGAATTTGACTATCTGGTGCTGGACGAGGCGCAATACATCAAGAATCCCAAGACTGGCATCGCCAAGGCCGTCAAATGCCTGCAAACGCGCTGGCGGTTGGCCTTGACTGGCACGCCAGTTGAAAATCATCTGTCGGAACTTTGGTCGATTTTTGACTATCTCATGCCGGGCTTCCTCTCCACGTTGTCTTTTTTCAAGGCAATGTACGGCTCTGACCATGAGCGTCTGCGCCAAAAAATCCACCCTTTTATTCTGCGCCGCGCCAAGGAAGAGGTGCTGACTGAACTGCCGCCCAAGAATGAAATCGAGTCTTTCTGCGAATTACTGCCCGAGCAGGAGGCCTTGTACGTCCATATCCTGCAATCCCAGCGTCAAAAATTAATGTCCGCCCTGCGGACTTCTGACATCGGGAAGTTGCAACTGAATATTCTGGCCTGCCTGCTCAAGCTGCGCCAAGCCTGCTGCCACCCCGCCCTGCTCAAAGGCGAGGCCACAATCACTGAATCAGCAAAATTCAATCAGTTCAAGGAACTAATCGCCGAAATTCTGGAGAACGGCAGCAAGGTAATCGTTTTTTCCCAATTCGTGGAGATGCTCTCCATCATGCGCCAGTATCTGGACGGCGCGCAAATCCCCTATGCCTATTTGGACGGAGCCACCCGCAATCGGCAGGCAGTTATCGACAACTTTAACGTCGAGCGGCGGCTCCCGATTTTTCTCTGCTCGCTCAAGGCTGGTGGCATCGGCATCAACCTGACTTCCGCCAATTACGTCATCATTTACGACCCGTGGTGGAATCCCGCCGTGGAACAACAGGCCATGGACAGGGTTTACCGCATCGGCCAAACCAAGGAAGTTTTCGTCTACAAACTCATTACCAAAGGCACGGTTGAGGAAAAAATCCTCGCCCTGCAAAATAAAAAGAAGTCGCTCATCGACGCGGTTATTACCAGCGACCTCGCCACTGAAAAGAAAATTACCAAAGAAGAACTGGAAGACTTGTTGAGCTATTGATGGCAGGAAATCTTACGCGCATCTCCTAATATAAATCAGGGAATAATAACTCGGCACGGTATCGACAGTGAACACTGTACCAGAGCCTGTAGCGGCTGTCGAGCCGCCCACCGTCCCGCCG
>BGZO01000059.1 GCA_003864475.1 Candidatus Termititenax persephonae
AGGACTTAGAGGATATGCGGCGCAAAGAGTACACCTATATGCTGGATTTTAACTATCTGCGCAAGAACAGGAACAAAGACAACCAGACACCGTGGGAGATACTCAGGCAGGACTGTCCGGGGGCTGAGGTTAACGCGCTGAATTTTCCCGTGGTGTTGATTGAGGACCACAATCTCAAGGCTATCCGGGCTTTTTCCGCCATGCATAATCCTGACCGTTCTGGGTATTTATCTGTTGCCCTAGGGGGGTACCATGTCTCATGCCTAGCACAAAAGATTGTGTTTGATTTCCGTTCTTTACACAGAGAAAATCGATGTGAATTTGGCCTCTGGCGAGTCGATATTAACAATAGAATTTTTTTCTAAAATGCTTAGGGTATAGGGGGAGTGTGTCGGAGGTAGCAATTATAGTCCAGCAGTAAAAAATATTGCTGGCTATGTGCAAGAGCATCAAAAAACAGAAACACTTTCTTTTAGCGTGGAGGATATACGCAGAGCAATTAATGAAATTAAGAATGAATTCAATCAAAATCAAAAAACAGAACTGCGCCAAGAGCTTGGGACGGCGATCAATGAGTTATTGGCTAAAGAAGATGCTATACTTGAAAACGATCAAATCCGGCTTGGCAATGAAAGTATTTCCGGTGCTGAATTGAGAGCCGTCGGTGTTAGTTTTGGCTCGACAAGCGGCGTGGCAAGACCATTAGGCGCTTTTGGGAATAATACGCGCGGCGCCGAATGGGATGCATTTGGTAGTTTTGCCGACCGGCAGCGTCCAAATTTTAATTTGTTTATTATCCCAGCAAAGTTGGATATAGTTAATAAGGATACTGGTGCTGATAAGGATACATCAGTCCAGCCATTGAGGACACAAAATGTTGACCGGAATAATCCAGAAATACACAGGGCAATAACTGAAGCCACAATATCAAGAACGGCGTGGGTTGAAGAACCCAGACCGGAAAACGGAAAAATATTTGATCTGGATTTTGGCATATTAAGCCGGGAGATAGTCCAGAATATCCGTCAGACTTCCGCGCAAAATTCGCCGGAGATGCACGACACGCCAATGGAAACCCTGCGGGACATTTATGAGCTTACCCCGGAGGACATCGAATTATTTGACGGTGATTACAAAAAGGAGGCTTTAAGATTGATCCAGGAAGACATGCAAAAACGCATACAAGAAGCTGGTGGAGATGAAAACAAGGGCTTAATGAGTTTTGCCGAGATGGTGATGCATTATCCGCCGAATGATGGCAGATTTGGCCAAGCTGGCGAACCGCCGGATTTTAGCAAATGGAAAGGTGATTTTAAGGTGGGGTTTATGATGGTGGGTGAGGAACTAATTCCTATTAAACCAGTAACGAATATGCATCTCACTGCGGCTAATAATCGAAGAACATTATTATTAAAATTTGAAGCGGAAGGTGTAACTTATGATATTTCTTATAACATAGCAGATTTGGATAGACCCGAAAGCCTTGTGGAATCTGCTGGTGACGAAGAAAATCCCCAGTTAAAAATAAATGACGTGAAAGTTGATACTGAAGGAAAAACGATAATTGAATATCTTATGGAGAGACATATACATCCTGATGATATGAAAACCAAATTTGAAAATGTTGTTTTGCAACCACCAGATGATTATATAACTGGCAGTGTTTCAGATTTCAGTATCACTTACTTAAACAGACTAGAGTTTATTGCCAGAATCGGCATCAAAGGTGATTTCACTCTTAATGATACGGATGCTCTACGGATATATAGATTTCGGCACGAATCTGATGATACAGTAGTGAAAGGTGATAAACCAAATCAAGAATACAATGGCTGGCTATACACTGTTACTGCTGGTGATAGAGAAGAGCCAGAATTAAGAGTGTTAATACCACGGACAGAGGGTGTAAATGATATACCGATTATCTCTGGTGGTAATATCAATATGCGTAATGTGCCACCATATCATAGAATAACAGATGAAAACGGCGAGGTTTGGATGATTGCAACTAGAAGCAACGTTGATAATTATTTGAAAGGGGTAGGTAATGCAAATAACCCGTTTGTATATTAAAATAAAAATATGTAAGGAGATGTAGAAAATTATGTCGATTGATATATATAGTCTTCATCCGCTTTTTAGACAGGTCTTTCCTACTTTTAGAAAAGATGACGAGTGGGTAGATTTAAAAGATAAAACAACTGGAAAACCAGATGGTGTTAAACAACCAAGCGAGGTCGTTGAAAAAACTCAAGACGGCCCCGAAGACATTGATAATGATGATATTGTTATTTTTCTCAGGAATAATATTGTAGATATTCCGGAGGATAAAGTTGAAGAATTAGTGGGTGCTCTGCTGGAATATATCCAAAAAAATCCTATTGGCGAACCTTATTATGATGGTGAAAGTTCCTTTATGGCATCAAAAGCTTTGTCCATAATCATTGCGTACAAGCCTCAATATTTAGAATCTATGGAGAAGTTCATGTCTGACAATAATTTTCTAATCCGCTGGGCGGCAACAACGACAATATTATTATCACAATTGGATGACAGGCTGGAAAACGCACCATTAAGCAAAGAAATGTTGCTTGGAGAACCAATAAGCCAAGATATACTTGCATTGTATGAGCGTGAGAGAACAAGAGGAACTGTTGATGGAGAGCCAGACATAAAAATAACCTATTATCAAGTCAACGAGCTTTACGCCGAATATTTAGGCGAATTAAAAGACCTTGTAGATTATTTGAGCAAATAACAGGTCGGAGAATAGTATTAATTCGGACAGGCTATGCGCATCTCCCCAATTTCCCCACATCCATGTCCGGTATAATTACAATAGTATGCGCTGAACTCCCCCGGCTTACGGAAGCCAAGCATTACTAAGCAAGCCTAGCAAGCCTAAAACCGATGCCGTAGGAGAAGTAGGCGGAGTTTTTGTCGTAAGTGGGATTGGTGGTAGCCCAAAAGTCATTGGGATTATCATAACTACGTATACGACGGGTGCCGGTGGAACTGTGAACATCACTCACCCACTCATAGTAGTATTTGGCGTAAGTGTTCAGCATGTCCGCATAACGGCACTTTACCCACTCCGCACTCGTTAGCAGACGGTAAACCTTTTTCCTGCCCAGGGCGTATGTGTCCTGATAGGCGACGCAGTCTTCGTTACTGGCATTGGCGGTATAACCTCGGGCGTTCATGTCGGCTTTCACGCTGTCCGGCACGTCGCTGGCGGCGTGCGTCTGTTCGATGCACTTCCTCACGGCATCGTACCAGGTGATTTGCGTCGATGTCAGCGAGGCCGACACCCAAAGTTCCGACAGTAGCGTTATTTGGGCTATGCCGTCGTCGCAGGTTCGCACGGCTTGTTGCATAGATCCGTTGTCGACACCGCCGATATATCCGTTGTCGACACCGTCGCCGCCAGCCACAATGATGCGATTAGTTAATTCCGTTCCTCCGAGGCGTATGTCAGTGGCTCCTCCGTTCCAGCCAGTAGTTCCTCCCACATAGATATATAGAGTAGCCCCTGCCGTCAAACCTATGTTACCTTTTGCGTATCCGCCCATACCACCTTCTGAACCACCCCCCGGTGCGCCCAAAACTTCTAGCCGATACGTACCATCCTTGGGTGCGATAAATGTCTGGACATCTCCGGTGTAGCAATAAACCCAAAACGGTGATGGCTGGAATGGCGGTGGATTGGACGGAGATAACGTAAAAGCCTTGTCTTCGATAGCGTCTATCTCACCCCTCACCGCATTGCAAGAGGGATAATAAACCGTGCTGTCCATGACCGCCGAGTAGTAGCTACTTATCTTGTATGTTACGTTCTGGACGACTTTGCCTACCGCCAGCACTTGGGCCTGTGTCGCCGGGACAGTCATGTCGTTAGCATTCGCCGGGATGTAGTGCTTGGCCGGCACCGTGGGCGCCACGGCGAAATGTTTCTGCCCATCTATGTTCTCGTTGCCAGTTAGATGTGCGGTTTCGTTGTCATTGGCCTTGGGCGCAATCAGCGAGTCCAGATGCCCCTTGACCATGTGGAGTAGCTTGGCTGAGGGGTACTTGTTGTGGTCAGCGGAGTTGTCCGTGAAGCTGGTGTATGAGTCCGCGTTGGTCGCGGCGGATGTCAGTTTGTCGCTCACATTCTGCATCTTGGCTAGGGCATTGTTGATGTCGGAGGCCTTGACCCTGTTCCCGGCCGTTATCCCCTCGTAACTGTCGCTGTAAGAGTTTCGTGCCATAAGTCCCTCTTAATATGTCCAGCTGATTGACCCATCACAATAAATAGTTTCAATGCTGGGATGCGCGGGGCAGTATAAAACATCGGAGAGTGTGACCCTGCCGTAAACGTCAACTGTCAGCTTAGCGCTTTGACCGGAATGTGCGCCGCCATTGTTGGTGGTATAGACGGTAATTACCCTGTCTTGCGTGGGGGGTACACAGTGCGTGATATGACCGACCATGGCATAGCCACCATCGAGAATCGTTGTGTTGTTAACGTTCTTGCTGGTAATCGTCCCGATTGTCCACCTGACAGTCCGGGTAGACCAATAGACAGAAAGCCTTGTCGAACTGGCAGTATATAAATCACTCGGGTAAAAAATGATCTCGTTCTTAATCAATTCTTTCACTGCATTCAGCGCTTTGGTTACAGCACTGCATGTGGGGTATTCCGTGTTGGTGCTACTGGCGGTGATGATATTTCTTTTATTGACCGGCTTCTCTGCATCGTTATAGATATTGTAGAGCGTTGCCTCCCTGCCTATGTAGTTCAAGCTCAAATCCTTACCTTCCCACCATCGCTTCCCCCCTATCGCTGGCATAGTGGTGAAGGTTTTCGCTACGGATATCGTCTCCGTCTTATCGCCTGTCTTGTGCAGGACAGCGCTGTCATCAACTAAGTCGTTAATCTCGCCCTCCAGTCCGATGGTATCCCGTATTGCCTTGACAGTCGGGTACCTGTCCGCGCTGCCACTGACCGTTGTTTCCTTGTTATCCGCTTTCTCCAAGAGGTTCAATGCCGCGCGCATGTCCGCCGCGCTGAGAGGGCTGCCCCTCGCTATCCCGTCGTATGTCCTGCTGTAATCCCCTGCCATATTTCTCTCCCCAGAAAAAGTCAAGTCAAAATAAAACCCTGCCTAATCAATCATCCCCACCGCGCGTAGTGTGCTTTTTAAGTCTTCTATGGCTTTATAGACAGCCGCGCAGCTGGGATAATGCCGCGATTGGCTGATCATGTCCCAGTTGGCGTCGCTGACCTTGTTGGTTGCCCATTCAGTAAAACCACTGAGGGTGGATAGTTGCACCTCGAAGGCCATCTTGTCCGCATAATCTCCCGCCTCAGTGGCGGTATTCTCTATCGTCGGCAAGGTGCTGAAAGTCTTCTTCCCGGATATGCTCGCCGCATCGGTGGAGTCCAAGTGTATAACGACATTGTCCAGGGCTTTGTCCAAGTCTTTGTCTTTCAGTAAAACATTGACTGCCAGCGAGGACGGGTACTGGTCGTCCGTGGATGAGGAACTGACCGCGTCGACCCTGTTGGCCACCTGCTCCTTGGCGTTCAGGGCGGCGGTCATGTCGCTGGCCGTGATTATTTGGTCGGCCACTATCGCCATGATATGCCCCCCCGTGTTTTATTTCCCGAGCGCAAAAAAACCGCCCGAGCCAAGCCCGGGCGAGTCCCTTTATTCATTGCGCAGTAGAGATATGTTAGATTTTTGGCGTATTTAAGCCAAAAATTGGGGGGGGGGGGGGTAAATGCCACTTAACACCACGCCGGAACGGCGCGGGAACCCCGCTACCGCCGCGCGATTATCTGAGTGTCCGAGTGCCTGTCCCCTGACCATGAGATGTCTCCCCTTAAGTCCCGCCCGCGTCCTGCCTTGCCCGCGCGGCGGCTGAGTCGTCCACGATATCAAATCATCACATTATCTTAGCATATGAGTCAACAAATTATCTATGTTCGCCTCAATTATCGGCGGGGACGCGGGGATACTTGCATCGATGTTTTGCGGGGTATTCCTTGCCCGCAAAATAATGCCAAGCCGCAATCGGCGGCTGGCGATTTTCTCCGTTCTTTTCTCGTGCAATTTTTTGTGTTCTTTTATTTCTGTCCTCTTGTGCGCCATTTTTTAAGGTTGGGCGCGGGATAAATATTTTGCCGCAAGCGAGTTCACGGTACTCCGTCCGTACACGACCGAGGGCTGGTGAATTTTTTGGTGCTTGCGGCGAGGCTATATTACCAATACCTTGGCGGGCGCAAAGCCGTTGAATGTTGGCACGGCGCTGGCGCAGGAATACGCGCCGATATTCTTAACATAGATGACGTTGCCGATGTCCAGCTCGGGCAGTTCCTCGG
>BGZO01000060.1 GCA_003864475.1 Candidatus Termititenax persephonae
CTTTTGTTACGTCTAAACCCAAACTATTTGCCTTAACTAATGGAAAAAGTTTGATAATTCGGACAAATATTGTGGGTTTTCGCGGGCAAGCAGAGCGGCCGACATTTGTGGAGTGGGCAATCAATTCTTTGCGCAACAAATCCGAGATGACTCTGTTTGTGGATTATTATACATCAAGCATTAGTGTTGCTCAGTTTTCCAGAGCCTTGTTTGATTTGCTGTCAATGGAGACCAGTCCTTGCGGCATTTTAAACTTGGCCAGCCCAATGGTCTCTAATAAAAGAGAATTCATTGTAGAAATCGCCAAGCAATTTGGTTTTTCTCTGGAAAAGGCTAAAGACGGCTCTGTCGCCGGCCTGACTTCCCAAAGGGCAAATAGTTTGGGTTTAGACGTAACAAAAGCAGAGACGCTACTGGGTTATAGTTTGCCAAGTTTGGCAGATGTCGTAAAACAACTTAGAGACGAGTATGCCAATGCCTGCTAGGGAATTATATATCGGTCAAAGAAAGGTTTCTCGGGACGCAAGAACTTATTTCATTGCCGATATTGCGGCGAATCACGATGGGGATTTGGGGAGAGCAAAAGAGCTAATATATTTGGCTAAAGAAGCCGGGGCTGATTGCGCCAAATTCCAACATTTTTTGGCGGGAAAAATAGTTAGTGATTTTGGATTCAAAAACTTGAGCACGGCGCAGTCTCATCAAGCCAAATGGAAGAAATCAGTGTTTGAAATATATCAAGAATATGAATGTAAACGAGAATGGACAGAAATATTGGCAGAAACTTGTGGCCAGGCTGGCCTAGAATTTATGACCACTCCCTATGACTATGCGGCCATAGAGCAAGTTGACAAGCATGTGCGTGCCTATAAAATTGGCTCAGGCGACATAACTTGGCTTGAATTTTTAGAGCAAATTGCCAGGCGAAATAAGCCTATTCTGCTGGCCACAGGAGCGTCAAATTTGCTGGAAGTTAAGAAGGCCGTGATGGTTATTGAGAAATATGCTGTCCCCATTGTCCTAATGCAGTGCAATACTAATTACACGGCCTCCTTAGACAACTTTAAGCATATTAATTTGAATGTGCTGAGAACTTATAAAAAAGAATTTCCCGAGGTTATTCTTGGTTTGTCCGACCATACACCGGGTTGCACCACAGTATTAGGCGCAGTGGCTCTTGGCGCACGGGTTATTGAAAAACATTTTACGGATAATAATATGCGGACCGGACCGGACCATCATTTTGCCATGAACCCTAAAACTTGGCGTGAAATGGTGGACAGAACCAGGGAATTAGAGTTTGCTTTAGGCGACGGGGTGAAAAGAGTGGAAGAGAATGAGAAAGAAACAGTGGTTATTCAGAGGAGATGCCTGCGCTTGAAAGTTGATAAAAAAATAGGAGACAAGCTGGCTGCCGAGGACTTGGAGATGTTACGGCCTGCCCCGTTAAATGCCTATCAACCTGCGGAGTTAAACGAAGTGGTTGATAAAAAGCTAATTGTTGCCAAGCAAAAGGGTGATTGCCTGCGTCAAGGAGAGTTGAGTGCCTAGAATTGGTTTAAAACTTTGGAATATCAACATTGATTATTATCTGCCTGAGGCGCGTAAATTATACTCGCAAGGAATCTTTGATTATATAGAATTATATATTGTGCCGGGGCATTTAGCCGAATTATCTTTATGGAAGGGATTGGAAATCCCATTTGATATACATGCGCCGCATAGCAGGCATGGCATGAATCTCGCCAAGAAAAAATTGCGAGAAACTAATTTACAGCTTTATGCGGAAACCAAGACATATGCTGATGAGCTGAATGCCAGGCATATTGTTTTTCATGGCGGAGCCGGTGGCGATTACAAAGAGACGGCCAAGCAATTAGAAAATATTTCCGACCCCCGAGCTTTGATAGAAAATAAGCCGATTGAGCCGCTCCCTTTCATTAAAGAAGATTTTTATGTTGGGTCGGTTATTGAGGAAATCGGTTTCATTAAAAATTTTGCTAAGTGCGGTTTTTGTCTGGATATTGGCCATGCTTTTTGTGCCGCGAATTATCTGGGATTTGAGCCGTACCAGTATGTTGAGCAATTTATGCGGCTTTCTCCACAAATAATGCACTTGTCTGATTTGAAAACAAACGGGACTCAGGATGAGCATCTTAATTTTGGGCAAGGGGATTTGGATTTAAAACGTTTATTGAATATACTGCCTGCCAATATGGATATAACCATAGAGACAGAGAAAAAAAGTAAAGAAAATTTAACAGATTTTGTTGCCGATGTGCGGTTTCTGTTGGAAAAAATTAAATAAAAATAATTGCTATTATTCCCGTAACGTCTTAATCTCCTCAACAAATTCGTTGACGCTCTTGAACTCGCGGTACACCGAGGCGAAGCGTACATAGGCCACGGGGTCGAGTTTCTCCAATTCTTCCATAACCAGCAGTCCGATTTGGTCAGAGGAGACCTCGTTCTCATTATTGTAGGGCAATTTTCTTTCAATGTTCTGGATGACCTGCTCAACTTTCTCCAGCGAGACTGGTCTTTTCTCCACGGCGCGCAACAGGCCTTTCTTGATTTTCTCGCGGTCGTAAGGCTCGCGGCGGTTGTCTTTCTTGATGACAAAAGAGGCTCGCGGCTCGACGCGCTCGTAAGAGGTAAAACGCTCGCCGCACGTCTCACATTCCCGGCGGCGGCGGATGACCTCGCCCTCATTGGTGGTGCGCGACTCCACTACCTTGTCATGTTCTGCCCCGCAAAAAGGACATTTCATCTTACACCCCTCTGACCGCGACTTTTCGGACGAAAGGCTCGAACTGCCGCGCGAATAAATTGAGCTGGCCTGCGGTGTAGGAGTCCGCCTGCCGATAGTCGGGATTGAGCAAATGCTCGCCCGCGTGAAACTGCTGGAGATAATAACAGTCCGCCCCGCGCAACAAGCCCGCCATGCTCGCAAACTCTTTTTCACTCAAGAAAGCGGGCAGCACTGTCGTGCGGAACTCATGCTGAATCTGGCTGTGGCGCACCAGGTCGATACTGCGCAGGATTTTGGCGGTGTCGACCTCGACATTCACAATCTGAGAGTACAATTCCAGCGGCCCCTTGATGTCCATCGCCACGTAATCCAGCAGATTGTCCTGCAGCAACTTCTCCAGCATGGCAGGATTCGTGCCATTGGTGTCCAGCTTGACGGCGTAGCCGAGGCCTTTAAGTTTGCGGATAAAGTCCGGCAAGTCCTGATGCAGGGTCGGTTCTCCGCCGGAGACGCAGATGCCCTCGAGCTGCCGTGTCCTGCCGCGCAGATACTCCAGCAGCTCGCCCTCGCCTATGACCGGCAAACCAGCATTTTCTTGGTCGACCAAGGAAGTGTTATGACAAAAGACACAGCGGAAATTACAGCCCGCGGTAAAAACCGTCGCGGCAATCTTCCCCGGATAGTCAACCAAGGTGGTTTTCTGTAGTCCTTTTATGACAGGCATTGTTTTCTCCAATCTGGTTGCGGGGGCTACTTTAAAACACCCGTGCTTTTTAGTTCACGGTACAAACCCATATCGTTACTGACCGCATGACCGTCAGCGAATTGGATGATGGGCAGCACCGCATCCGGCCTGTCCGCCACCAAGGCCAAAGCCTCGGCTTTGACCGCCGGGTCGCTGGTACTTCTCTCTTCAAAAACGACATTTTGTCTCTTTAAGAGTTTCTTAATGTCGTCGCATTTATCACAGTTAGGCTTGCTGTACAAAATCATTTTAACTATTTCTCCCGTTCTAAAAATATGGCGGAGACTGCAACAACTTGCGGCCTCCGCCTTGGACTGTTTACTTACGCGGCTTTTACCTCGTAGGTCTTACGGTCGACAAACTCCTGTTGCTTGCCCTTGTTCCAGTTAGTTACTGGACGAAAATACCCGACGATGCGCGAGTATACTTCCGTAGTCTTGTTGCAAACTCCATTTTCCTTGCTTGCCATAATTATCCCCTCCTTTCCAAAATTAATTTCTTAGGCCGTTACCAATTCCGATTCGTCGTTTTTTTCGACAACATGACAGCACTTGTGATGGGTACCGGAAATATAGCCGTGTTCCGGGCAAATCGAAAAAGTCGGCGTAACCGTGAAGTACGGCAGGCGATAATTTTCAGAGATTTTCTTGACCAGCCGCTTACAAACTTCCGCGTCCTCGATGCTCTCGCCGATGAACCCATGCACCACCGTGCCGCCCGTGTACAACACCTGCAGCTCGTCCTGATGGTCAAGGGCCTCGAAAATATCAGTGGTCGAGTCGACTGGCAGATGCGTCGAGTTGGTGTAATACGGTGAGTCCGCCGTCCCCGCTTGGATAATGCCGGGGAACTGCTCGCGGTCGCGCAGGGCAAAGCGGTAGGTCGCCGATTCGCAAGGCGCGGCTTCCAGATTGTAGAGGTGTCCCGTCTCCTCTTGATACTGTTTCAGCTTGCTGCGCATGAAATGCAACATTTCCAGAGCCAGAGCCTTGCCTTCGGCGCTGTCAATGCCCTTGCCGCGCCCCAGCAGATTCTGCAGAGCCTCATGCATACCGTTAATCCCGATGGTTGAAAAATGCTGGTCATAAGAACCCAGATAGGCGCGCGTGAAAGGCATCAGGCCTTTTTGCAAATTGGTCTCCACCACGCCGCGCTTGATTTCCAGCGAATCCCGCGCCAAATCCATGATGGTGCTGAGCTGCTCCTTGAACTGCTCTTTATTATCGGAAGTAAAGCCGAGGCGCGGCAGGTTGATTGTTACCACGCCCACCGAGCCGGTCTGCTCTCCCGCGCCGAATAGGCCGCCCGTCTTATTTTTTAATTCTTTCAAGTCCAGCTGCAGGCGGCAGCACATCGAGCGCACGTCGCTGGGTTTCAGGACGGAATTCACAAAGTTTTGGAAATACGGCACGCCGTATTTGGCGGTCAACTTAAAGAGCAGATTGGCGTTCTCCGTGTCCCAAGCAAAATCCTTGGTAATATTGTAGGTCGGGATTGGATAGAAGAACGGTCGGCTCTCCGCGTCGCCTTCCAGATACACTTCCATGAACGCCTTGTTGACCATATCCATTTCTTTTTGGCAGTCGCCGTAAGCAAAATCCTGCGGTTCGCCGCCGACAATCGCCGGCTCATACCGCATATCTTCCGGGCAGACCCAGTCCAGCGTAACATTGGTAAAGGGCGGCTGACAGCCCCAGCGGCTGGGGACATTGAGCGAGAAAATAAATTTCTGCATCTGCTGCTTGACCTGCTTGTAGGTCAGTTGGTCAACCTTGACGAACGGGGCCAGCAGGGTGTCCAAGGAACTGAAAGCCTGCGCCCCGGCATGTTCCATCTGCAACGAGCCAAGGAAATTGACCATCTGGATGACAACCACATCGAGGTGCCTAGGCGGCAGAGAACAAATCTTGTGCCGCACGCCGCCGAAACCTCTCTTAATCAACTGGCGTAGCGACCAGCCGCAACAGTAGGCGACTATCGCGTGGCTCAAATCATGGATATGAATCGCGCCGTTGCGATGCGCGTCGGCAATGGCTTTGGGATACATCTCATGCAGGGCGTAATTGGCGATAATTTTACCGGAGATATGCGACATCAACCCGGAAAAAGAAAAGTCCGAGTTGCTGTTCTCGAAAACTCGCCAGTCAGTTTTTTCCATGTACTCATCGACGGCGTTCTTGACCTCAACAAAAGTGGACTGCGCGTCGCGTTTGCGCTCCCGCTGTTCGCGGTAGAGAATGTACGCCTTGGCGGTCTTGGCGTAACCGTCCTTGATGAGGACTTGCTCAACGATGTCCTGCACTTCTTCGACTGCCGGGATTGACCGCACGTGAAACTGCTGGCTAATCTGGGCAATAACCTTGTCGGTCAGGGTCTCGGCCAGCTGTTTGTCATGTCCGCCCACCGCCTTGGCCGCCTTGAAAATCGCGCTGGTAATTTTGGCGCGGTCAAAATCGACGATATGTCCATTCCTTTTACGTATTTCTTTTACTGTGCTTACGGTCATTTTTTTGCTCCTTATTTTCAATTAGATTACTATAGATAACAAAATTTAGCCTAAAACGGTAAAAAACACCATATTTAGCGTATTTTTGTATACTACCACACCATACCTATGGTGTCAAGTCTTTTTTAAAAAACCAAATTTTTGGGTTATTTAAGAGAAAAAAACAGGTTATTTATTGGAAATTATAGACCAAGATTTACAGTATTTTTCGGGAATTGCCGCTTGTTGTGGATTTATCGGCCTCAC
>BGZO01000061.1 GCA_003864475.1 Candidatus Termititenax persephonae
GCCAGAATATTACCGCCCAGATTACCTCCGCCCAACTTGACTTTGCCACCAACAATCTTTTGCAAACTTATTTCCCTGGCAGCGCCGGACAAATCGAGTTAAACGGCGCGGTTCTCTGGCAGGGGGGGCGGCTCTCCGTCAACGGGCTGGTGCAAACCAGCGGACTTGCTTACGCCGAAACCCAAATCACTACGCTGAACGGACATTTTTCCCTCAATGAACAGGAATTTATTTTGGACGACTTGCGGCTGGGACTGGCAGGCAGTAGTTTGGCCGGCCACGCCCACCTTGGCTTGACCTCCGGCGAGGCTCCGTTGCTGGAGAGGCTTGTCGTCAGCGCTGACATGACTGCGGAGGTCGACCTCGCCCAGACCAACGACTTTGTGCGCAAGGCGGTAAGTATCTATCTCGACCTCAAAAAACGCCTGCAGGCCGACCATCTCGCCTACCATACGCTGGACAAAATCGCCGTGCCGGAAACCGTGCTGTATGCTGAATACAGCGATTCTGTCCTGAGCAAATTTCAGGAATTTATCCCCGCGGCGGCCACGGTCAATACGCTGGCCCAGCTTGACCTTGGCGGTCGCCTGAGCGGTCGGCTGGCTCTGCACAGTGCGGGCGGCAATTTCTACCTCAACCAAGACTGGCTAATCCGTTCCGGGCGCATCCAAGGACAGAGCGCGGACTTGGCGAGAATCACCGCGGTTACCGATACGCACGGTATCGTCAGCGTGAATATCGCCCTGTCCGATTTGCAGGTGGCGGGCGTGGCCTATGACCGCCTGCATCTCGGTGCGCTGGTCAGCTCTGGTAATCTGCATTTTCAAGACCTTGCTTTGACGCAGGGAGGGAGCGAAACCCGGCAGTTATTGACCGGTAGTTTCCCGCTATTCAGTCTCTGGGACGAGCGTTACGCGCCCAGCCTCAATCTGCGCCTGAGACTGGACGGCGACAATCTTGCTCTCCTCACGCCGCTTTTGAGCGGCCTGTCTCTGGCCAGCTCCGGCAACGTCGACATTACTCTGCACGGCACGCTGAACCAGCCTCTGCTCTCCGCGGCGCGGCTGGACTTGACCAACACCAGAATCACTATCGCCAATCCTTACGTGCAGGAAATCCACATTCGCCGCGCCGCTCTAGGGCTGGCGGACAATGAACTGCTGGTGGACAATCTGGAAGTGCGCCTGCGCAGCGGCAGTCAATACACGCCGACCATGAAATTGTCCGGTGAATTGACCTTCAGCGACTGGAGCTTGGCACAACCCCAACAACTCGTCCTGCAAAACCGCTTGGTTTTAAAAGACCTGGACGGGCATCTGAATATTCGCAATCTTTACAACGGAGATTTTGCCTTGCGCAACACGAGCCTGTCCGGGGACCTGGTGTTACCATTGAGCGTGGAGGCCAAGGCCACCATGAACAAAAGAATCCGCGCCAATGAAACGCTGGGGCCGCTCCTGACCGGCTCGGCCTCTTTTGCCAACGGCACGCTCTATCTCCTGCAGTCTGACCGCCCGGTCAATATCAAGTCCGAAAAAGCCTTGTCCCTGCGGCTCAATCTTGACTTGAATATTCAGAACGATTTGCGCGTGATGTCCACCGACTCCCTGCTGACCTCTAGTTTTTTAGGGCAAATCAATGTCGGCTTGCGCGACAATAATCCCCCCGTCAAAATCAGCGGTTCAACCAATTACCTGAACATCGACGGGCGCATTTATCTTGACGATGGCTACATCAGTTTTATCGACCGTAAATTTAATCTATTAAGCACCCGTGAGCAGGAGCGGTATTTCCAAGCCAATTCCGTCCATCGTCCGCAGGACAATTATATCGAATTCACAGAAACTGACTATTACACGCTGGAGCCTGTCCTCAATGTCGTAGCGCAAACCACGGTCTATGACACGCAAACGGTAAGCGGCTCAGCCGCGGCGGTGGAGCCGAGCGTCTCAGACAATGCCCTGGTCGGTCCGCCGGAACCAGAAACCAGAATGATTACGACGGAGACGGATTATTTAGTTCTCATCGACGGCTCGATTCTTGATTTATCCTCCATCGCTTTTGAAAAATACAAGAAAGAAAATTCCGCTTACGTTCTGGACGGCGAGCCGTACCCGCTCAAGGACAAAAACACCGGGCAGACCCTCGACCAAGCCCGCCTGCAGGAATTAACCTACGCCATCTCGCCGCCGCTCATGCGTTCCGCGCTCAATCTCGTCCGGGGTTCGGGAACACAGTCCTTGGACGAAATCGGCAAGGGAGCGGCGCGGGATTTGACCATTACAGAAATCAATTTGCTGGCACGTTCCCTGCTCAAGCCTGTGGAGCGCGGTTTTGCCGAACAGCTTGGCCTGTACGACCTGCGCCTCAAGCGTGATTTTGGACAGGATGCCGCCAACCTCGCCGGGTTCAACAATCCCAGCACCGTCCAGACCGAAGACTTAACGGAGGAAAGTCCCGCCCCGCTCTGGGAAAATCTTTTCGGCCTGGAATTGGTCACGGAACTCTGGCGCGAGCGTGTGTATCTAAGTCTGGACACCAACTTTGACCGCAACCTGCAGAGCAAAAATGTCCAGATTACAGTCAATTCCTACAAACTAACCTATAAGATTATCAAAAATTATCTTTTCGTGAACGAACTGTCTTTTAATGTCGGTGAGGAACTCGACCTTTTGCAAGACAGATATCTCCCGGTGCTGTCCTTAGAGTTGCTGTCTAGTTTTTGAGGGGGGACAAATGCGTAAACTGCTGTTTTTAATTTTACTGGGCGGACTGCTGCTGGCGGCGGAACTGCCCAACGCGCCCATCCTGCGCCTGGCGGTCAGCGGCAACCGCGTTTACAGCGCCGAGGATATATTTGAGCGGGCGGGCGTGCGGACACGGCGCGGGGCCTTGCTCGATTATCCTGTCTTGCAGGAGGATTTAACCCGACTCATGGCTCTCGGCGGCTTCCGCTCCGTGGATGCGGAGATTGCGTCATTTAACCGCGGGCTGCAGGTTACCTTTCTCGTTGAAGAAAATCCCATCATCAAGCACGTGGAATTTATCGGCAACCGCTCGCTTCGCACGGAGCGTATCTTCAATTTTTGGCAAAACCGTCCCGGCGAACAGCTCAATTACCTGACGTTGGGGCAGGACATCGAGAGTCTCAACCGCCTGTACCGTCAGGAGGGTTATGAACTGTCTTCCGTACAGAAAGTGGAGCTGACTGCCGGGCCGACCCTGCGGGCGGAAATCTCCGAGCCAATCATTAATGAAATAATTATCAGCGGCAATGCTTATGTCAAGGACGCGCTGATTCTCCGCGAACTGAGCCTTTATCCGGGCAGTGTCTACAACGCACGGGAATTGGCCGCGGACCGGGTACGCGTCTTTCGGCTGGGGTATTTTTCCTCGGTAAGCCTGCCCAAGGTAACCCCCGCCGAAGACCCCGGGCAGGTCGACATTTACTTGACCGTGCAGGAACGTAAAAAATATTTTAAATGTCGGACTCGGCCTTACCTCGCGGGAGCAGTTTATTTTCACGCGGCTGAGCTTCGTCAATCTTCTCGACAGCGGCGAGCAAATCCAAATCAATACCCAGTACGGACAGGAGTATCTGATTCCCGGCGCCTTGCCCAAAGTCAACTACAGCTTACGCCTTTATTATCCGTGGTTTTTGGCGCGGGATATGGACTGGGGCGCGAGCAGATACTTGACGGTACGCTACGAACGCCTGCGCGACACGACCCAAGGGACGGAGGACATCTTGCCGATACGCCGTGAAGGTTTCTCCTCTGACCTCGGGCTACCTCTGCCTTTTGGGCGCAGGTACCGCCTGACCTTCGAGTACAAGGATGAGTTTGTGCAGGAAGACCCGCCGCGCGCCAATCCGGCGGTCGCCTATCTCAACCGCTCGCTGGCGGCGGTCTATACCTACGACGGACTGCATTACCGCGGCGACACCAGCATCGTAACCAACGGCGACTTTTTGCGCCTGCGTTTCGAGAATGGCGGGGCGTTGAACGCTCTTAACACAACCATTTTCGACCTAGGCGGCGTGGACTTTCGGCGCAATGAATTGCGCTACTCGCGCTTTCTCGCGCTGAGCAATGACAATCACGTCATCGGGTTGAATTATCACGGCGGAGCGTATGTCTCGCCGCGCGAGCGCAACATCCTCGAAGGAGAAGAGTACTCCGTAGGCGGCGGCACGACCGTGCGCGGCTACGCGGATGTTGAGCCTTTTGCCGTCGGACCAAAACTGCTCGTCCTCAACGCGGAATACCGCTATATTTTTAATGACTATTGGCAGGGCGTGCTTTTTTACGACTGGGGCAACGCCTACACCGAGCCGCGCGTCTCGGTCAAAGATTTTCAATCCGGCTACGGCGCGGGGGCGCGTATCTCCACGCCAGTCGGAGCCTTGCGCCTCGACTTGGCGCGCGGCTCGCAATGGTGGATTTTTCATTTCGGTATCGGCGCAACATTTTAACCAGAGAACACAAGAGCCTCTGACGAGGCTCCCGTGTTTTTTAAAAACGGTATTTTATTTACCGCCTTAAATTTTAGAACAGATACGTGTAGTAGAACTGACCTGTCAACCCTCTGCTTTCATATTCTTCGTCGTCTATATCGTACTTGGACGACTCGGAAATCAGACCGATACCGACGGTGCCGATATTGGCAAAACTCGGTGTATACAGGGCATTGAACACCAAGGAAGTCTCCGTGTCCTTGGAGTAGTCCTCATCATCTGTGTATCTGCCACCGCCTTTGCCGATGGTAATGGAGCCTTGCAGCTCTATCTCGCTAGTCGGCAAATAGCTGGCCGCCACACCGAAAGCATTGCCCGGCAGGAGTTCCACTTCCTGTCTGCTCACACCGGATTCGTCATCATGCTTCGTTATATCGGTAACTCTGTCGTACTCAACACCCCAAGTCCTGGTGTATTCAGCGCCCAACTGCAGGGCATCGCTGACCGTGTAGACATAGCCGAGAGCGGTCTCCGGCTGGGCGGCAACTTCTGTTACAACTGCTTTGCCGTTCTTCGTCCCATTTTTATATACTTCCTTGAGAGTAGAAACCTTGTCATTGACAGCCCCGAAAGTCTGAGCGAAAAGCACTTTCTGCTTGGCATCGATGTCCTTGGCCAAGCCTACGCCCAGCTGAAGATATGGACTAATCGTATGTTTTTGACTCGAATTACTGTTGGATTTAAAATTACCGTTTGCGTCATACTCTTTCCCGCTTATCTTGCCAGAACCGGAAATGACATCCAGCTTCGCGCCTGCGGTCAAACCGCCGATAGCTGGCAGATTAAAATCCTTGGCGGCAGAAAACGACAAAGTTTGAAGACTCTCTGTTTTCTTTTCCACATTTTTTCTATCAGTATAGCCAAGAGCAGTATACTCCCTTTCAGTGGTCTTCTTGCTCACCGCGTTTTCTGCAGCGTAACCCACCTGATACCAGATATCTTGAAAAACTCCGGTGTATGTAACCCAAGGAGCCAAATCCAATTCGTCTTTAGTTTTCCAACTCTTCTCGCCTACTTTATTATCAGTAATATCAAGCAAATCTTCGCTGGTCGGCTCATTATCCTCGCTATTGCTCAGGAAAGTGAAGCCCGCGTCGACCCGCTTGTCCGTCTTCCAGATAGCCGGAGCGGCGGGGTTAGCCCCCAGACCCAAACCGCCTATGCCGTCAGTAACGGTAGCCAAGCCAAGACTGGCCAGTGCGGCTGTTATTAAAACTGTTTTTATTAACTTCATCTCAACGCCTCCTTGAAAAATTAAAATTTTTTTTCCAAAATTCCTTAACCAAAAATATCCGCATACCATGAAACCTTGCCCGCAACACCTCCTTATTTTAACAAAAAATTACGCCCTGTTTCTTAACCAGACCTTAACTAAATTTATACTAACAAATTTAGTCTAGCGTGTCAAAAAAGTTTTTGGGCGGGTTGAATTTACCGGCGACAACCAGTAAAATCTGAGTAATAAATTTTTGGGAGGCAAGCGAACATGCGCAAAACTCTATTGGTATTGGGGCTAGGGGCGACGGTTATGGCGGGGGTGCTGGACACGAACGATGTGAAGCTGAACACCACTTTGGGACTGGGCGGCAACCCGGCGGCAATTGCCGTAAATAAGGAAACCAAAATCGAGGGCGGGACCATCGCCAAGAATGACCTCACCCAGAGCGGCCAAC